>CAYWHG010000213.1:0-6398 GCA_964457865.1 uncultured Steroidobacter sp. | reverse complement strand
TGCTGGTACGGATCTTGAAGGCATGAGGTTGTGTCAGTGAACGAGGTGTTTCGCGATGGAGGATGCAGAGCAGGCTAGGTCGCTTGTTGCCGTCACCAATCTGCGCGAGTTCTTTCATGACTCGATGCAGACCGCATTGCGGCAACAGAAAGTCGCCGTGGACGATCACACCGAGCACTACGTCGTGAACGTGCTCACCCAGTTCGCCCGCTCGGAAGAGCTGTACGAACAGACGCCGGAAGGCGTGCGCCTGAAGCCGCTGGCGCACATGCTCGCGGAAGCTTCCGAAGCGCGCTCCGCGCAGCAGCGCGAGGGCGCATTGCGCCGGCTCGGCGATGTGTCGCTGTTCATCGCCGGATTCTTCGCGCAGAGTTTCGCGCGCAAGCTCATCGACATCGACTATCACATCGCCATGGGCGGCCGCGCCTACGCGACACTGGCCGACAGTTCGCGCAATACCATGCGTGGCCACGCCTTCGCGGCGGTGTTCATGGAGCTCGCGCAGAAATTCCAGCGGCTGGTCGACGTGCTGAACGATGTCGCCGAGATGTCCTATACGCACACCGATCAGGACATCCTGCGGCAGTACGAGATCTGGATGAAGACGGGCAGCCCGCGTGCCTACAGCATCCTGCGGCGGCTCGGCGTCGAGCCAGTGCCGGCGATGACGCGCGGCGAGCATTGATGTGGAGAGCAGGATGTTTCACACGGAGTTCACGGAGACCACGGAGACGGAAAAATCGGAATGTCTCCACGGAGGACACGGGGAGCACGGGGCTCGGAACAGAAAATTTCTTGTCCCCGTGGACCCCGTGTTCCCCGTGGAGAATCTCTTCTCTTCTTCAGACCTCGTGCTCTCCGTGAAATCCGTGTGAAACTTCTTCAGTGTGAACCCGAAACATGATTCTGCGCCGCATGCAGGACCTGCTCGCGCGTCTCTACGACGCGCCCGTCGAGCACGATGTCGAGGACTACGTGATCACGCAGCGGCGTCGGTTCACGCAACTGACGGGGGAGTCCTGCGAAACGGACGAACAGGTGGCGTTGATCGAGGACCGCAACAGCGTGCGGGTCGGTGTCTATGTCGATGAGCGGGTGCTGGAACGGCTGGAGCGGCGCGATCCGCTGCAGCAGCTCGACGACGACAATCTTGCGGACTTCTGCACGGCGCTCGAAGGGGTCAGCCACTTCCACTATCTGATGTGGAGTCTGGGCCGATCGCGCGGTGTGTCGCTGCTCGAACTCGAATTGCAGGCCGACGTCGACAAGTACGCCGGCGCTGTCAAGCTGCTCACGCAGCAGGGCGAGGGGCGCTTTCCAATGTCACTGCATCGCCGCCTGTTTCACGGCGTGCGTTTTCTGCCGGGGTTGAGCGAGGAGCATCGTCGGCGCTACGAAGCCGCGAACCGCAGCGCGGCGCGTTTCTGTCGTGGGCTTGAGGAGAAGTTCATGCGGCCGCGGCATTCGCGGCCCGAGGCATGGCTGTCGGAGTTGCGGCGGTTCTTCCGCTGCAGTCACCAGGAGAAGCTGCGGGTGGTGGGACTGTGATGGGCAGGTGACAGCGTCACCTATTTCTCGCCGTCCGGTCCCTGGTCGAGCTTCTTTTTCATCTCGATCCATTTCGAGAGTTCGCGCAGGTCGCGCTTCGGCTTTCGATCCTTCTTGGTCAGCATGCCGCTTTGATAAGGGTCATAGCCGACGCGCAGTCCCTTGGGGTTCTGGCGGATCGGCGCGCCGGGCGGCGGCTCATCGTCCATGAGCGACAGACCCGCATGCGACAGTGCCTTGTTACGCGCCCGCTCGCCGGTCTCGCTGTCTTCGTTGAGCTTGTCGCCCTGCCATTCGTACTTCGCGTTGCCGAGTTCGTCGAAGCCGATCTTGCCGGGCTTTTCGGGGGTGGCCGCGCTGCCCACCGTGCGTCGGCGCACACGCAGTCCGAGTTTCTTCAGTTCGTCGTTCAAGGGACGGATCGTCAATTGCGATTCCACGGTGGAATCACCTGGACCGCATTTTACGAACTCGGGCCTGCACGCATTGTGTGCAGCGTCACGAGCCGCGCTGGGACTTTTGTCTGTTCCAATGCGCAACTGCACGATTTGTGACGGGTTTGACGTAACCGGCGGTCAGACGCGCGCGACTGCACGGAAAATTCCTACAAGGGATTTTGCGTCACGCAGCTCGCCATCCAGTGCCATCTGCAGCACTTCTGCGATGGGCTTCCAGTGAATTTCCAGCACCTCGTGTTCCTCGGGTTTCGCAGTCGCGCCGCGCAGCCCGGTGGCGAGAAACAGATGAATCACTTCGGTGAACACACCGGGCGAACTCACGATGTCGCCGAGGCTTTGCCATGACGCAGCGATGACGCCGGCTTCTTCTTCGAGTTCGCGTTGTGCGGTTTGCAGCGGCGGTTCGCGATTGTCGATCTTGCCGGCCGGCAGTTCCCACAGCCAGCCGTTCGCGGCATGACGGAATTGGTGCAGCAGGCAGATCTCGCGCCGCTCGTTGACCGCCACCACGGCGGCACCGCCGGGGTGATGAATGATCTCGAGGTCGGCGACGGCATTGTTGGGAAGCTGTACGCGTTCGACGTTTACTTCGATGACGCGACCGCGGAAGACGTTCTTGATGGAGAGGAGGGGCATGGGAGTGATGAGGTGACGGAGTGACGGAGTGACGGAGTGACGGAGTGACGGAGTGACGGAGTGACGGAGAAGGATACTGGCTACTCTTACTCTGGCTTCATCACCTCCTCACTTCATCACCTCATCACTTTCCCCTCTCATCCACCTCATCCACTGTCGCTTGCCCGGTCCACCGCCGGTACAGGTGCGACCACGACATGCCGGCAGCGAGTATCAGGGCGAGCACGATCAGGCCGATCCATGTCAGCACGTGAGTGTCTGCCAGCGTGACCCAGCCCCACGACACGATCATCCAGATGAGGGCCGCGAAGAGCGCGAAGCCGAGCACCATGCCGAACAACCCAATGGACTTGAGGGTGGCGCCGAGGAACACGATCCAGGCGATCAGCAGCACGATGCCGCAGACCACTTCGACCGGCGTCACGTGCGGGAAATCCTTCATCAGCATGTGGACGTAGGAGTAGCCGCTGGGATTGAAGGTCAGCAGCACCAGCACGAGCGCAAACGCGGTGCGCATCAGGATGCCGCTGAAATTGAGTTGTTCTTCCATGGTCGCTGCCTGTGGTTCTGCGAAATCGATCAGCCGCGCGGCGGTGCGTCCTCGGCACCGTCTTCATCCTCTACGGCGTCCGGTCCTTCCTCGCTGCCTTCATTGCTGTTCTTCAGTGCCTTGCCCCTGCCTTCGATGCCGATCCGGTAAGCCGCGAATCCCGGCAGCACCACCTGGTTCAGCGCCATGCCGAGGACGCGGCCGCTGATCGGTGCGTAGATCCGATACTGCTCGTTGGACAGCGGATCCGTGACGACACCGAGCAGTTCGCCTTCGCTGACGCGCTCGCCGAGGGCCACGTCGGAGAACAGGATGCCGCCGTTGTCGACGCGGACCCATTTCGACGAGTAGTACACGGCCTCCGGATCGCCCCAGTAGCGGCGTTGCTTGGTCATGCCCAGTGCGTACATCAGCGTCTCGACGGCCTTGGCGCCGTGTTCCACCTGTTCGGGCTGCACGCGCATGGGCTCGCCCATCTCGAACGTTACTGACGGAATGCCGGCATCGTTGGCCGCACGCCGCAGCGAGCCCTTGTCGCCAGCGCTCTGCAGCACCACCGTGGCGCCGAAGGCGCGCGTCATGCGGGTCACCGACGGCGAGCGCAGGTCCGCGCGCACCTGCGGCAGGTTCGTCCGGTTCAGCGAGCCGGTGTGCAGGTCGATGAGCGCCGAGCAGTGGCGGATGACTTCCGTGAACAGCGAATGCGCCATCCGGGTCGCCGAACTGCCCTTGGCATTGCCGGGGAAGTAGCGGTTCAGGTCGCGCCGGTCGGGCAGGTAACGGGTGCCGCGATAGAAGCCCTGGATATTGACGATGGGAATGCCGATGACGGCGCCGTTCAGATCTTCGACGTCGATGTCATCGAGCACGCGGCGCGCCACTTCGATGCCATTGAGCTCATCGCCATGGACTGCCGCGGTCAGGCACAGGACGGGGCCGGGTCCTTTGCCGTTCAGGACGATGACGGGGACGGGGACGACGAAACCTTCGATGGCGGTGCCGCTGGTCCAGGTGAGTCGTTTACGGGTGCCGGGAGCAACTTCGGCGCCGAGCAGGCGCAGACGTCCCTTGGGCTTGAGCTCGGCAGCGCCGGCGTCGGCGGCGCGAATGGGCGAGGGGTATAGCGTCGCCGACAGGCCGGCTGCCGCCAGGACGCACGCGGCCAGCCATGCGCCGCTTCCTGCCACGCGACACGCGCGATGCATCCCGATACCCGACATTTTCCCGCCCCTTCAAGGATCAGCGGCGGAAGATAGAGGAAATACCGCAGTGCGGCTACCGGTTGAAGGGCACGGAAAATCGCGATGCGCGGCGCGCGCATCGCGATGTCGGGTCCGCAAGCCCGGGACGGGCGAGAACTACCAGCGGGCGTTGTTCTGGCGCGGCGGGCGCGCCTCGCGCTCGCGAGCCTCGTTGACGCGCAGCGGACGGCCACCCATGTCCAGGCCATTGGTGTGTTCGATCGCCTTCTGGGCGTCCGATGGCGACATGTCGACGAAGCCGAAACCGCGGGGGCGGCCGGTCTCGCGGTCGTTCACCAGTTTCACGGATTGCACGGCGCCGTACTGTTCGAACAGCGTGCGCACCTCTGCTTCAGTGGCGCTGAAGGGAAGATTGCCAACGTAGATCGTCGTCATCGCTTGTCACTCGGTTCACGGAGAAACCAGCAGCTGCTCAACCGCAGCGTTTCCTGCGGGAACGCTCGGGAGATGAACAAACTGCGCCTGGTCATTCGCACGGAACTGATCGCAAATCGTGCCGGGAGGATCGGAAGGGAAAGGTGGTCGCCTGAAATGCTTCAGTGGAATGCGTTGTTTTTCTGACCGCGGCCGATACTACGGCAGCACCTTTGACCTTGCAACGGTGGGGAAAGCGTGATTTACGCGGGAATCCGGGGTTTTTGCGGTCGCAAAAAGACCGTTTCGGACTGCGGCAGGTTGGCCTGCAGGCTCAGCCAGCTACGCGCGCTGACAGCGGGCGCGCGACATCCAGTGCTCGAAATTGCGCAGGTTGCCGAGGTCGGTGTCTTCGTCGTTCCAGAAGCGCAGCCAGTCCTGCAGCAGCGGCGGTTCGGCCGGAAGATTCGCTGCCGTTCCGGCCTGTTCGCGCAGTCGGTCGTACAGGTTGGTGAGGGGATCCATACATGCTCCTTCGATGACGGGAGCATCATGGAAGGTGCGAGTGAAGTGAATGTGACGGAAGGGTGACGGGGAGATGAAAGGAGGCGGCTGGCTGCTGGCGGCTGGCCAGAACGAAGATATGTCGGTCCGATCAGGTTCTGGCCAGTTGCCAGCCGCCCTATTCCAGATACGTATACCCGTTCAATTCCCACTCATAAAACCGCCGCAGCGCCTGGCTTTCCGCCAGCGTCATGCGGCCTTCGCGCACGGCGCGTTCGCAGTCGCGGGTGAACTGCGGATACAGGCGATCCACGTCGTACTGCATGTAGCTCAGCACCTTGCCGGCCGTGTCGCCCTTGACGATCTCCTCGATCCACCAGCCGCCTTCGTCGTGCAGGCGGATATGCACCACGTGGGTATCGCCGAACAGGTTGTGCAGATCGCCGAGGGTTTCCTGGTAGGCGCCCACCAGGAAGGCGGCGAGGTAGTACTCCTCGCCCCTGCGCACTTCATGCAGTTCCAGCGTGCGCTTGACGTCGCGCGGACTGACGAAGCGATCGATCTTGCCGTCCGAGTCGCAGGTGATGTCGGCCAGCACGGCATTGCGCGTCGGTTTCTCGTCGAGCCGGTGGATCGGCATGATCGGGAAGAGCTGGCCGATGGCCCAGCTGTCCGGCAGCGACTGGAATACCGAGAAGTTGCAGAAATAGGTGTCGGAGAGAATCAGTTCGAGGCCTTCGAGTTCCTCGGGGAAGCGATCGAGCCTGCGGCAGAAATCGCGGATGCGCGCGCAGGTCGCCCAGTAGAGCCGTTCGGCGAGGCCGCGGAACTCCAGGCTCAAGAGGCCCAGGTTGAACATCTGCAGCACCTGTTCGCGTGCCTGGATGGCATCGTGATAACACTCGACCAGGCGCCGTTCCGACACGCTGCGGTGGGCGACGAACAGATCGGCCACGGGCTGCGGCAGTTCGGAGTCGCCGGTGTAGTCCTCTTCCACCTTGCCGGTGACGCGGAACTGATCGAGTGCCGATGAGCCGAGCACGTTGAAGATCAGCACGCTGTGATGCGCGGCGGTGGCGCGGCCCG
>CAYWHG010000212.1:0-6430 GCA_964457865.1 uncultured Steroidobacter sp. | reverse complement strand
TCTACACGCCGATGGAGAAGCGCGATGCGGTGACGGCGCTGTATGTCATCGACGCGGAGATCCGCGAATCGGCGCAGAGCGCCAATCACGACGTCGCGCACACGCGGCTGCAATGGTGGCGACAGGAAATCGATCGGCTGGTGAACGGCAATGCGCAGCATCCGGCGACGAAAATACTCGGCGCCCTGCCTGACGTTGATCGCAAGCAGTTCGCACGGCTGCATGAACTCATCGTCGCCGCCGACATGGACCTGGCGCGCATGACGTATCTGAATGCGAAGGAACTGCGCGCCTACAGCACACGCAGCGGCGGCACGGTGCAGGAACTGATCGCGATCGTAATGGCGCCGGGCACACCCGCCGATCCTGTGCTCAAAGCCGCCAATCGCGCGGGCGTCGGTATCCGCCAGGCGGAGATGCTGCGCGATGTGCGGCAGGATGCCTGCGACGGCCGACTGTACCTGCCGCTCGAAGATCTACAGCGCGCCAGCGTCGGGCTCGACGATCTGCGATCGAAAATCATCAGCGAGCAGGTTCGAACCGCGCTGGCCGGCTTCCGCACCTTGACCCTGCCGGATCTGGTGGATTCCGGGACTGACCTCGAACCGGCGACCAAGGCATACTTGCGCCCCGTCATGGTCCTGGCCGCATTGCATCGGCGTCTGCTGGAGCGAATCGCCGGCCGGAATTACGAGGTCGCCACCCAGCGCGTCGAACTCGGGCCGCTGGAAAAACCCTGGGTCGCCTGGCGCGCCGCACGACGCGCCAGCTGATCCACACGTTCGTCACTCTCGTCACCTTCTTTATGCTCGACCCTCGCACCTACGCTCCTCCCGTCGACCTGCTGCGCGATCGCGTCATTCTCATCACGGGCGCCAGCGACGGCATCGGCCGCGCCGTCGCTCGCGCGGCGGCCGCCCACGGCGCCAGCGTCATCCTGCACGGACGCAACGTGAAACGACTGGAAGCGGTCTACGACGAGATCGTTGCGGCCGATCAGCCGCGTCCCTCGATCCTGCCGCTCGATTTCGAGAAGGCCGGTTCGACCGAGTTCGACTCGGTGATCGCCGCGATCGACAAGGAATTCGGCCGTCTCGATGGCCTGCTGCACAACGCAGGCATGCTCGGCGAACGCTCGCCGGTGGAGCACTACGACGTGGCGAAATGGATGCGCACCATGCATGTGAATGCAAACGTGCCTTTCGTCCTGACGCAGCGCTGCCTGCCGTTGCTGCGCCGATCGCCGGACGCGTCGATCATTTTCACGTCGAGCGGCGTGGTGTCGAATCCCCGTCCGTTCTGGGGCGCGTATCTCGCGTCGAAGTGGGCCAGCGACGGCCTGATGCGCATGCTCGCGGAAGAACTCGAGCAACCGGGCATCCGCGTCAACAGCATCAATCCCGGCAAGGTGAAGACCAACATGCGCCTGCAGGCGTATCCGGCGGAAGATCGCTCGCTACTCGCCGAACCGTCAGCGGTCGTGGGACCGTATCTCTACCTGCTCGGCCCGGACAGCAAGGGTGTCAGCGGCCAGACCGTTTCTTGCCAGTAGATTTGCGCTTGCGGGGCGCGCCTGCGCCGCGCGTTTCGCTTCGTTCATGCTTGTCCGCCGGCTCGGCAGCACGCACCGATCGTTTGGCAGGTTTGCGTTGACGATCTGCTGCGACTCGCGGCGCACGAGTGCGGCGCACCTCGGGCACGGGTTTCGTCAGCCCTGCCAGATCGTAGAGGCGGTCCACGAGATTCTCCGGGAGTGCCTGGTGCTTGCCGCGCGCGAGACCGCGCGGCAACTCCATGTTGGCGAATTTCACCTGGATCACGCGACTGACCTTGAGACCTTGCGTCTCGAACAGCGCACGGACTGCAGCGCGACGATGCGAATGCGCCGCTTCGACGCGGAACCAGCGATTCGTTCCCTCGCCGCCGGCGGGCTCGATACTTTCGAATGCGACCGACTGATCGTTGAATTGCGTGGTGCGTGGCAGGCTGGCCGGATCGAACTCGGGCGTCGGCACCAGGACACGAGCCACGTAGGCAGAGGGAATCAGCTCCGACCGACGGCGCAACGCATCCGCCAGTCGACCGTCGCTGGTGAGCACGAGCAATCCACTGTCGCCGGGCTGCATGGTGTTGATCACCAGCCAACGCGAGCCGCGCACCACGGGGAGCCGTTCCATGACGGTCTCTTCGATGGCGCTTTCGGCGTCAGCGTCCGGTTGCGCCTGAACGGGCTGACCTTGGGGCTTGTGATAGAGCAGAACCGCAGCCTTGCCGGCGGCTCGCAGGCGGGCGGTGACATCCTGGCCATCGACGCTGACCCGGTCGCCATCCTTGTAGCGGTCGCCGGGCTGCGCCGGTCGGCCGTTCAACAGCACGCGCCCGGCCAGCATCCACTTCTCGACGTCGCGACGCGAACCGAGGCCGTGGTGTGCGAGCAGCTTGTGAAGACGTTCGGATTCGTCGCGCATCGAGTGAGTCGATCTCACTCGGACGGCGGTTCGCGAACGGTGCGGCTGTCGTCCGGATCGGATTCGGCCGAAGCGACCAGCGTCGAGTCGTCGGCGTCCTCGCCTTCGTCCTCGTCCGTGACTTCTTCGCTTTCATCGCCGTCGGCGGACAGTTCACCCTCGCCTTCGGCGTCCGTTCCGGCTTCGATCTCGGACTCGGCCTTGGTTTCTGCTTCGGCGACCGTCTCGCCGCTCTCGCCTTCGGCCGTCTCGGTCTGGGTCGCCTCGCCGCCGGGCAATTCGAGCTGCACGCCGATGTTCTCGACATCGCGCAGATCGGCCAGCGTCGGCAGCTGGTCGAGGCTCTTCAGGCCGAAGTAGTCGAGGAATTCGCGGGTCGTGCCGAGCAGTTCCGGACGCCCCGGCACTTCGCGATGCCCGACGACACGGATCCAGTTGCGCTCCTGCAGCGTGCGCATGATGGTGGAGCTGATCGCGACACCGCGGATCTCTTCGATTTCACTGCGCGTGATGGGCTGGCGATAGGCGACCAGCGCGAGCGTTTCGAGCAACGCGCGCGAATAACGCGAGGGACGTTCCTGCCACAGTCGCGACACGACATCGAGGCAGCGCGACCGCACCTGGATACGCCAGCCGCTCGCCACCTGCAGCAGTTCGATACCGCGGCCCTCATAATCGGCCGCCAGCAGCTCCAGCGCCGCCTGCAGTTGCTCCGGCGTCGGGCGCTCGCGCTCATCGAACAGATCAAGCAGCTGCTGCGTCGTCACGGGACGACCCGCAGCCAGCAGCGTGGCCTCGACCGTGTGCTTGAGATCGATCTCGTTCATTGACGCCTCGTGTGCCGTCCCGGTCTCGCTACCGGTCACGTCTTCAGCACTCGCAGACAGGGCTTCTTCAGCATTCGCAGACATGGCTTACTTTGGCTCCGATTCAGGGTTCGCGACCGCGTCGCGATTGTCGGTATCCACCGGCTCATCCGTCACCGTGTCACTCTCCGGCGACCCGTCGACTGCAGCATCGACCGGGGAATCGCCGACATCGGCGTCGGCAACGTCTGTCGCCGCGACGGTATCCGCCGTTGCGGTGGGCTCGTCATCGGCCGGCAGATCGTCGATGTCACCCTCTTCGTCATCGATCACGTTTTCGTCCGGCAGTTCGGGCTGCGCCAGCGCCGCCTCGTTCTCCACGTCGCTGGTCGATTCGGCGGGGTCATCGTCGTCGACCACGGCCAGATGACGCCCGCCGGAGGCCGGACGCACGTGCAACGGCGCATAGGGCTCGGCCTGCACGATCTCGATCAGTCCTTCCTTCATGAGTTCGAGGATGGCGCTGAAGGTGACGGTCACGCCCATGCGTCCTTCCTCGGCGCGGAACAGACTCGTGAAATCGACGAAGGCGGTTTCGCGCAGTCGGCTCAGGATGTCCGACATGCGCTGACGCACCGACAGGCGTTCGCGCTGCACGTGATGATGCGCAAACATCTCGGCGCGACCCATCACGTCCTTCAGCGCGATGAGCATTTCCTGCAGCGTCACCTGCGGCAGGATCTTGACGACCTTGCGTTCGACCAGTTCCACCGACGTCGGCAGCGTGTCGCGTTCCATGCGCGGCAGACGATCGATGTCTTCGGCAGCCTGCTTGAATCGCTCGTATTCCTGCAGACGCCGCACGAGTTCGGCGCGCGGGTCGTCCTCTTCGCTGCCCTCGGCCGACGACGGCCGCGGCAGCAGCATGCGCGACTTGATCTCGGCGAGCATCGCGGCCATCAGCAGGTATTCGCCGACCAGTTCGAGCTGCAGCTCCGACATCACGTCGATGTACGACATGTACTGGCGCGTGATCTCGGCGATCGGAATGTCGAGGATGTCGAGATTCTGGCGCCGGATCAGGTACAGCAGCAGATCGAGCGGGCCTTCGAATGCCTCGAGAAAGACCTGCAGCGCATCGGGCGGGATGTACAGATCGCGCGGCAGCTGCGTCATCGGCTCGCCATCGACGACGGCGAACGGCATTTCCTGCTGCTGCGGCGGCAGATCGAATTCGAAGGTATCGGCGTCGAGCTGCGAGCCGGTGTCTTCGACGAGTTTGAGTTCGGGCTTCATGGGCGGTGTCAGCGGTAGTTCATGCCCATCGCCTGATGGACTTCTTCCAGTGTCTGGCGCGCCACGTCGCGCGCCTTCTCGCAGCCCTCGGCGATGATCGCCTTGACCAGGTCGCGATTCTCCTCGAATTCCTGCGCGCGTCCACGGATCGTGGTGATCTCGGCGATCAGTACGTCGGCGACACGCTTCTTGCAGTCCAGGCAGCCGATGCCGGCGCTGCGGCAGCCCACCTGCACCCAGGCCTGAGTCTCGGCGTCGGAGTAGATCTTGTGAAGATCCCACACCGGGCACTTGTCGGGATCGCCCGGATCGGTGCGCCGCACGCGCGCCGGATCGGTCTGCATCGCCTTGAGTTTCTTGGCCACCGAATCGGGATCTTCACGCAGGCCGATCGTGTTGCCGTAGGACTTGGACATCTTGCGGCCGTCGAGCCCGGGTACCTTCGGCGTGGCCGTCAGCAGCGCATCGGGCTCGACCAGGATGCTGCGACCGGTGCCTTCGAGATACCCCTGCAATCGTTCGCGGTCCGCCAGTGTCAGCCGGGCATTGCCGGCCAGCATGGCCTGCGCTTTTTCCAGGGAGTGCTGATCACCCTGTTCCTGATAAAGCTTGCGCAACTCTTTGTACTGAGTGCCATTGCGACTACCGAGACTCTTGATTGCCTTTTCAACCTTCGCCTCGAAGTCGCGCTCGCGACCGTAGACGTGATTGAAACGGCGCGCAATCTCGCGGGTGATTTCGACATGGGCGATCTGATCCTCGCCCACCGGCACGTAGCTGGCCTTGTAGAGCAGGATGTCGGCGCTCTGCAGCAGCGGATAGCCGAGGAAGCCGTAGGTCGCGAGATCGCGGTCGCGCAGCTGCTCCTGCTGATCCTTGTAGGTGGGAACGCGTTCGAGCCAGCCCAGCGGCGTGATCATCGACAGCAGCAGATGCAGCTCCGAGTGCTCCGGCACGCGCGACTGGATGAACATGGTCGCGCTCGACGGGTTCAGTCCCGCCGCCAGCCAGTCGATCACCATTTCCCACGTGTTCGATTCGATGTTCGAGGTGTCTTCGTAGCCCGTCGTCAGCGCATGGATGTCGGCAATGAAGAAGTAGCACTCGTACTGGTACTGCAACTGGGTCCAGTTCTTGAGGGCACCGTGGTAGTTGCCGAGATGCAGCGCGCCCGTGGGGCGCATGCCGGACAGGACGCGTCGGTTGCTGGTATGGGTCGCGCTCAAAACAGATCCCTGCAGACATCCGGGCGCTCGCGCGCGGCACGGATGCGTGACGTTCTCATATGGTATTTCAGAGTCTTACGCCGTCTTCTTGAACAGGAACAAAGCAGTTCTGACGGCCGCGGCATTATACGCAGCTTGACAGCCGCATCGTCCGCCCCCCGCTACTCGAACGCGCTGAGGTCGCCCTTGCCGCGGCGGGCAATGATGGGCACCGGACCGGCGAGATCGATGACGCTGGTCGGCTCCAGGCCGCAGTTGCCGCCATCGACCACGGCATCGACGGAGTGCAGCAACCGCTCCTGAATCTCGCGGGCATCGGTCAGGGGCTGATCGTCGCCCGGCATCATCAGGGTCGAACTCATGATGGGCTCGCCGAGTTCGGTCAGCAGCAGTTGCGGCACGACGTGATCGGGCACGCGAATGCCGATCGTGCTGCGCTTGGGATTCTGCAGGCGCCGCGGCGTTTCCTTCGTCGCATCCAGGATGAACGTATAGGGCCCGGGCGTGAATGCCTTGAGCGTGCGGTATTGCTGGTTGTTCACGCGGGCGTATTTCGCGATCTCCGACAGATCGCGGCACACCAGCGTGAAGTGATGGTGCTTGTCGGTCTGCCGGATGCGCGAGATGCGCTCCA
>CAYWHG010000211.1:0-6432 GCA_964457865.1 uncultured Steroidobacter sp. | reverse complement strand
CCGGGCAGCCGATCGCGAAAGGATGGGCCCGGTTTTCAGCGCGCGGAATTATAGCGATTCGCTGGCCGGAATGAGACCTCAAAAGCATGCGAATCCGGCCGTGCGATACATGAAACATCTGGCACTACTATGGCCATCATCTAATGAGAACGACTCGCAGGCACGGTCGTCAGTCACTCCTGCGTATGGGGCTCGGTGGATTCGATGACTCCGCCGCCCAGGCACTCATCGCCCTGGTAGAGCACCGCGTACTGGCCGGGAGTCACGGCGCGCTGAGGGTGTGCGAAGCGGATCGCGACGGTGTCCGCATCGATCACCGTGACCTGACAACCCTGATCGGGCTGGCGATAACGCACCTTCACCGTGCACTCGAATTCGGCAGCGGGGGGCGCGCCGGCCACCCACTGCCACTGCGAGGCAATGAGGCTGTCGCTCAGCATCGCCGGATGGTCGTGTCCCTGCACCGCGAGCAGCACGTTGCGATCGAGATCCTTGCCGGCGACGTACCAGGGCGCTTCGGAAGCATCGGCCTTGCCGCCGATGCGCAGGCCCTGGCGCTGACCTAGGGTGTAGTACATGAGTCCCTGATGCTGCCCGAGCTTGCGGCCGTCGAGTGATTCGATATCGCCGGGCTGGGCCGGCAGGTACTTCGACAGGAACTCGGCGAACGGCCGCTCGCCGATGAAACAGATGCCGGTGCTGTCCTTCTTGTCGAACACGGGCAGCGTGAGATCGCGGGCGATCGCGCGGATCTCGTCCTTGTGCCTGTCGCCGACGGGAAAGAGCGTGCGTGCCAGCGAAGCCGCGGGCATCGCGTGCAGGAAGTAACTCTGGTCCTTCTCGGGATCGAGGCCCTTGAGCAGGCGTGGACGCGGCGAATGCTCCACGCGCGCGTAGTGACCCGTTGCGACCCACTCCGCGCCGAGCCGCCGGGCATAGTCGAAGCACACGCCGAACTTGATCTCGCGATTGCACAGCACATCGGGGTTGGGCGTGCGACCGGCGCGATATTCCTCCAGGAAATAGGCGAAGACGCGCTCGCGGTATTCGCCGGCGAAACTGACCTTGTGCAAGGGGATTCCGAGTTGCTCGCAGACGGTGCGCGCATCCTGGTAGTCGGCGGCGGCGGTGCAGTAGCCGTCTTCGTCCTCGTCCCAGTTGCTCATGAAGAGTCCCTGGACTTCATAGCCCTGCTGCAGCAGCAGCCACGCAGCGACGGACGAATCCACGCCGCCGGACATGCCGACGATGACCAGGGGAAGGCTCATGCGGGAAGAGTACTTTAAGACGAATGGCACCAAGTTAAGCCTACATCCTCTCTTCCGTCATTCCCGCGTAGGCGGGAATCCATGCTCGATTTCAGAACTGGATCCCCGCCTGCGCGGGGATGACGAGCTTAACTTGGTGCCATTCACTTTAAGACGGCGTGAGGCTTGAGGCGTGAGGCTTGAGCCAGAGGGGGAGAGGGTTCTTTTCTGGCTCACGCCTCAAGCCTCACGCCTCCCATCTATAATCCTGCTGATCGCAGGCAGCGTGTCGGCCGACTCGCGAACGGATGCGCGACGCTCACCCGATTCAATGATTCCCGGCAGCAGGTGCTGGATGATCTCGAGCGGATAACGGCGACCTTGCAGATAGTCATCGATGCATCGCAGGACCATCGGACTGCGCAGGCGCGACGAGCGCATGACGATCTGCTGCCGGTTCATCCACAGGGCCCGTTCGATGCCGCGATCGAGCCGCCGATGCGGATCGTGCGCCGTGACCTGCCCGCAGAAGGCGAAGCGCAGAAAGCTGCGTTGCTTCTCGGGCTGATCCCACAGATAGATGCCGGTGAGTGCTTCGGGGCGAAACGTCCAGGCGGTTTCTTCCAGTGCTTCGCGGATGACCGCCGCTACCAGTTCCTCGCCGCGCTCGACATGTCCGGCAGGCTGGTTGAACACCATGGCATTGCCGACGCGTTCCTCGACGAGCAGGAACTCGCCGTCGCGTTCGACAATGGCAGCTACGGTCAGGTCGGGTCTCAGGGACATTTTTTCAGTATATCCATGACCTTAGGTCAGAATTGTGACCTGTCTCAATACTAAGCGATGAGCGCGGGCGAGGCAGTAGGCAGAATCCCTGCTCAGACGTCCCGCGCCAGCCGGCTGGCGACGCCGGTATAGGTCGCCGGCGACAGCGCGAGGAGTCCTTTCTTGGCTTCGTCGGGGATGTCGAGTCCGCCGATGAATTCGCGCAGGCTGGCGGCATCGATGCGCTGACCGCGTGTCAGCGACTTGAGCTGCTCGTAGGCGTTCTCCACGCCGAACCGGCGCATGACGGTCTGGATGGGCTCGGCCAGCAGTTCCCAGTTCGCGTCGAGGTCGGCGGCCAGCTGCTTGCGGTCCACGTCGACACGTTCCAGTCCGCGCTCGATCGAGCGCCAGGCGATCAACGCATGGCTGACCGCGACGCCGACATTGCGCAGGACGGTGGAGTCGGTGAGATCGCGCTGCCAGCGCGACACCGGTAGCTTGTCCGCCAGGAAGCGCAGCATCGCGTTGGCGAGGCCGAGGTTGCCTTCGCCATTCTCGAAATCGATGGGATTGACCTTGTGCGGCATGGTCGAGGAACCGACTTCGCCGGCGACCACACGCTGACGGAAATAGCCGATAGAGATGTAACCCCAGAAATCGCGGCACAAATCGACCAGGATGGTGTTGATGCGTGCGAGTGCATCGAAGTATTCCGCGTTCCAGTCATGCGGCTCGATCTGGGTGGTGTAGGGATTCCAGATCAGCCCGAGGGATTCGACGAAGCGCGAGCCCAGCGCCGGCCAGTCGACCTGCGGATAGGCCACGACATGAGCGTTGAAGTTGCCGACGGCGCCGTTGATCTTGCCTTCGATCGAGACGGCCGCGAACCGCAGGCGCTGTCGCTGCAGACGATAGACGAAGTTGGCGACTTCCTTGCCCAGGGTCGTCGGGGTGGCGGGTTGTCCGTGCGTACGGGACATCATCGGCGCATCGGCGTTGGCGTGGGCGAGTGTCTTCAGCCGGCCGATCAGCGTATCGAGCCGCGGCAGCAGCACCTGGTCGCGGGCTTCCTTGAGCATCAGCGCGTAGCTCAGGTTGTTGATGTCCTCGGACGTGCAGGCGAAATGTACGAATTCGCGCCGCGAACGCCAGGCGGGCACGGCATCGAGCCGGCTCTTGACGAAGTATTCGACGGCCTTCACATCGTGATTGGTTTCGCGCTCGATGCGCTTCACTTCGACGGCGTCGGCATCGGTCAGCTCGGCCGCCAGCGTATCGAGTACCGTCAATGCCTCGGAGGGTAATCCACGCAGCTCTTCGATCCTCGGTTCGGCGGCGAGGGCCTTGAGCCACAGGGCTTCGACCCGCACGCGCTGACGGATGAGGCCGCGCTCGCTGAAGAGAGGTCGAAGCTCGGAACACTTGTCGGCGTAGCGTCCGTCGATGGGAGAGATGGCGTTCAGGAGATGAATGTTCATTGTAGAATCATACCGCACGCTGTCGTCTCCGGCCCGATCGAAACTGCCTGGAGAATCCTTCCCGGCAGCCCTTATTCGACGGAGCCCCACGTGACGAAAAGCGGATTTCGCATCGAGCGCGACAGTCTCGGCGAACTCAAGGTTCCTGCCGATGCACTGTGGGGACCGCAGACCCAGCGCGCGGTCGACAACTTTCCCATCAGCGGATTGCGCATGCCGCGCGATTTCATTCGTGCGCTCGGCCTGATCAAGTGGGCGGCGGCGACGGCCAATCTCGAACTCGACGGTCTCGATCCGAAACGTGCCGGCGCGATCCAGAAGGCCGCACTCGAAGTGATCGACGGCCGGCACGATGCGCAATTCCCGGTCGATGTCTTCCAGACGGGTTCCGGCACCAGCAGCAACATGAATGCCAACGAGGTGATCGCGCACCTGGCGAGCCGCTATGCGAAGGCGCCGGTGCATCCCAACGACCACGTCAACATGAGCCAGAGTTCGAACGACGTGATTCCGTCGGCGATTCACCTGAGCGCACTGCTCGGCCTCGAACAGCATCTGCTGCCGGCGCTCGCCTATCTCAACGCCGTCATCACGCGGCGCATCGGCGATATCGGCGACATCGTGAAGACGGGTCGCACGCACCTGATGGACGCGATGCCGGTCACGTTCGGCCAGGAACTGAGCGGCTGGCATGCGCAGATCGAACTCGGTACGACACGCATCATGGAATGCCGCCCGCGCCTGCAGGCCATCGCGCTCGGCGGTACAGCCGTCGGTACGGGCATCAATGCCGATCCAAAATTCGCGGCGCTCGCGGCGCGGTATCTGTCGCTGAAGAGCGGACTCGAACTGCGGCCGAGCCCCAACTATTTCGAATCGCTGTCGTCGCAGGACGCAGCCGTCGAACTCTCCGGTCAGCTCAAGACGCTCGCCGTGTCGCTGACCAAGATCGCCAACGATCTGCGCTGGATGAACAGCGGACCGCTCGCCGGCATCGGCGAGATATCGCTGCCGGCGTTGCAGCCCGGCAGCAGCATCATGCCGGGCAAGGTCAATCCCGTGATTCCCGAGGCCGTGACGATGGTGGCGGCGCAGGTCATCGGCAATGACGCGACGATCACGATCGCCGGCCAGTCCGGCAATTTCCAGCTCAACGTGATGCTGCCCGTGATCGCCTACAACCTGCTGCAGAGCATCGACTTGCTGTCGAGCGCCGCGCGCGTTCTGGCGGATGCGGCCATCGCGGGCTTCACGGTGAACGAGTCGGCCGTCACCGCGGCGCTCGAACGCAATCCGATCCTGATCACCGCACTCAATCCGGTGATCGGATACGAACTGGGCGCGAAGATCGCCAAGCAGGCCTATGCCGAACGTCGGCCGGTGCGCGACGTCGCTGCCGAGCTGACGAAGCTGCCGTCAGAAGAGATCGCGCGTCTGCTCGATCCGCGCGAACTGACCAAGGGTGGCGTCAAGGCCGAAGGCGGCGGTTGACGTGCCTGCAGATCGATTCCAGTTGCGCCGGCAGATAGAAGCAAGGTTGCATGGCACGCAGCCCGCGACCGATCTGAACACCGCGCATGCCGGCGGTATCGCACCCGAGTTCAGTGCGCAGTTCCGGCGGTTCTATCCCGCATCGCCCGTGCCCGCGGCCGTGCTGGTTCCCATCGTGGAGCGCGACGACGGGCCGACGATCCTGCTGACGCAACGTTCCGCGCAGCTCAAGAATCATGCAGGCCAGATCAGTTTTCCCGGCGGCCGCATCGAGTCTTCGGACGCCGGTCCCCTGGATGCGGCATTGCGCGAAACGGAGGAGGAGGTGGGCCTGGTGCGCGACTTCGTCGAGATCGCGGGCTATCTCGACCCGCACGTCGTTCTCACCGGATTCAGCATCACTCCCGTGGTCGGTTTCGTCAGGCCCGGATTCACCCTGAAGCTGAACGCTCGCGAAGTGGAGACCACCTTCGAACTGCCGCTCGTGCACCTGCTGGACGAGGCCAATCATCTGTCCCGCGAGCGTTTCATCGGCGATGTTCCGGTGCAGGTGTATGACATTCCCTTTGGCGACCACCACATCTGGGGCGCGACGGCGGGGATACTGATGAACCTGTATCGATTGCTGACGACGTTGCCCCCGATCCGGTAGCGTTGCGCCATGTCCTCGATTTCCCGCCTGCTTGCCCTCATGTCCCGTCTGCGCGATCCCGCGCGCGGCTGTCCGTGGGATCAGCAACAGAATTTCGCCTCCATCGCGCCGTATACGATCGAAGAAGCCTACGAAGTCGCCGATGCCATCGAGCGTAATGATCTGTCGGATCTGCGCGATGAACTGGGAGATCTGCTGTTCCAGGTGGTCTTTCATGCGCAGATGGCGAGCGAGCAGGGCGCGTTCGGCTTCGACGACGTGGTCAATGCCATCTGCGACAAGATGGAGCGGCGCCATCCTCACGTCTTCGGCGATGCGCGTATCGACGATGCGGAGCAGCAGACCCTCGCCTGGGAGGAACAGAAGCGACGGGAGCGGGCCGCGACTCGCGACAGCGTGCTCGATGATGTTCCCATTGCACTGCCGGCACTGACGCGCGCCAACAAACTCGGCAAGCGCGCCGCCCAGGTGGGATTCGAATGGAGCGATATCAGCGGCGCGGTCGACAAGTTGCAGGAGGAGCTGGGCGAGCTGCGCGAGGAAGTTACTGCCGGCAGCGATGCGCAGCGGATGGAGCATGAGATCGGCGACGTGCTGTTCTGTGTCGTCAACGTCTGCCGCTACCTGAAGATCGATCCGGAGAAAGCCCTGCGTCTCACAAACGCCAAGTTCGAACGCCGCTTTCGCTACGTCGAGTCTGGCCTCAGGGCGCAGGGGCGCACGCCGGAGCAGGCGACGCTGGAGGAAATGGACAAGCTGTGGGATGAGGCGAAGGGGAAAGAAGTGATGAGGTGAT
>CAYWHG010000210.1:0-6496 GCA_964457865.1 uncultured Steroidobacter sp. | reverse complement strand
TGGGCCGCGTCCTGCTCGCCGAAGACAATGTCGTGAATCAGAAGATCGCGACGCGCCTGCTGGAGCGGATGAATTTCCAGGTCGACGTCGTACCGGACGGTCGCGAAGCGGTGAATGCCTGGCAGTCCGGCCGCTACGACCTGATCCTGATGGATTGCCAGATGCCCGAACTCGACGGCTACGAGGCAACCCGCGAGATCCGCAGTCGCGAGAACGGACACGACCGCATTCCCATCATTGCGCTCACCGCGCACGCCATGAAAGGCGCGGACCTCGAATGTCTCGCCGCAGGCATGGACGACTATCTGTCCAAGCCGATCGACAAGGACAAGCTGCGGGCCTGCCTCGCACGGCACATCGACGCGCTGGCGACCGCCGACGCGTGAGCGCCGCTCACAGCTGGAACGCCACCGTCAGCAGCAGTCCTTCGGCGATGTCCCTGAGCAATCCCGGGCGCTTCGCGGCATACGCCGCGCCCTGCTGCGCCTGTGCTTCGATCCACTGCGCGAACCAGGCGATGTCCTTTGCGTCGTAGAAGATCACGGAGGCTTCGTGATTCAGCAGCAGGCTGCGCAGGTCGAGATTGATCGAACCACTCATGGCCAGCGTGTCGTCGATGACCAGTGCCTTTGCGTGAATCATGCGCGGCAGCAGGCGGAATTCGACGCCGGCCATAGCGAGGTCGCGCATGGCGCGCGAACGCACGAAATCCGCAAGGCGGTGGTTGGACACCTCGGGAAGCACGATGGTCACGCGCACGCCGCGACGTGCCGCCAGACGCAGCGCGACGTGCAGGCTGTCGTCGGGCACGAAGTAGGGCGTTACCGCGAGGATGCGCCGGCGGGCGCGATAGCAGGCATCGACCAGCAGCGATTGCGCCGTGTCCTCGGCCTGATCGGGACCGCTCGGCAGGAACTGCACGAGTGAACCATGCGGCACCGCTACGGGATTCAGGACGTGCATATCCGGCTTGCCGCGCGTCGTGGTGGTCCAGTCGATGTCGAACTGTCGCGCGGCTTCCGCGGCAATCGCGCCGCGCAGATCGAACGACAGATCGAGCCAGGCCGGTGTGCCCTGCCAGTCGATGAAATATTCGGCCGCGAGGTTGCGGCCGCCGCTCCACAGCCGGCGATCGTCGGCAATCACGAACTTGCGGTGATTGCGCAGATTGCGCGGCCCGAGACGACGCAGGCTGAGGAAGGGCCGGAACACCGCGACCTCGACACCCGCCTGGCGCAGCCGGCGCATGAAGCGGCGCGGCACGAACACGGCACCGAAACCATCGAGCAGCAGTCGCACTTTCACGCCGGCCCGCGCACGCTTTTCCAGGCGTTCGACCGCCTCGGCGCCGATCGGGTCGTTGCCGATCAGGAACGTGCAGACATCGAGACGCTCCTGCGCCGCATCGATGATGTCCCACAGCGCGGCGCGCGCTTCGAGCCCATCGCGATGCAGGTGGACGTGGGCCAGCGAGGGCGGTGCGAGTCCGAAACACTCGATGAGTTCGGCCGCCCAGTGATGTCCTTCCTCGACGTCGCCGGTCCGCGGCGTGACCACGGGACGCAGCTTGCGCTGCCCGAACAGCAGATAGAGCGGCAGAATCAGATACGGCATGAGTGCGAGACCCAGCACCCAGGCGATGGCCGAGGTCGGGGCGCGCCGCTCATGCCGGCCGCGGGTCGTGAGGATGTAGGTCAGGACGGCAATCGCGCTCACCAGGAGGTAGTGAGTCGGCGTGGGCAGCCAGGACGCGATCACGGCGAGAGTGTGCGGTTCGACATGGGCGCGGATTGTAATGTCCGCGACCGCCGCAAAACCAAGCCGGCCGTTCTATTCCGTCACCTTCGAAGGGCGATCACTGCGCGATGGCCCGACTGCTGTTGCGATTGATGTACAGCGCGATCAGCGTACAGGCCGCGCCCGACAGCAGGTATGCGCCGGCGAAGCCGAGTCCGAAGCGGCTCGACAGCGACAGTGCCACCCACGGCGCGAAGCCGGCACCGAACATCCAGGAGAGGGCCGAGGTGAGTGCGGAACCGGTATAGCGATAGTTGAGGGGAAAGCTCGACGCGACGGCGCCGGAGGCCTGGCCGAACGAGATGCCCAGCAGCGCGAAGCCGGAGAACATGAACACCGCTTCGCCGAGTTCGCCGGCGGCCAGCAACTGCGGCGCGAAGCCGCTGAAGGCGGCAATCGCCGCCGCCGTGCCGGCGAGCAGCGTTCTGCGGCCGACGCGATCCGCGAGCGGGCCGGACGCCATGATGGCGAGCACGCCGAAGGCCGAGGCCACCGTCTGGATCACCAGGAAGCGTTCCGGCCCTTCGTCGGTGAACAGGAATACCCATGACAGCGGGAACACCGTGACCATGTGGAACAGCGCGAAGCTCGCCAGCGGCGCGAAGGCGCCGATCACGATGTTGCGGCCGACCTTGCTCACGGTCTCGGCGATCGGCGTGGGTTGCAGTTCGCGGGTCTCGAACAGTCGCGTGTATTCGGGCGTGACGACGATGCGCAGGCGCGCGAACAGCGCCACCACGTTGATGGCGAAGGCGACGAAGAACGGATAGCGCCAGCCCCAGTCGAGGAAGTCGGCCGCCGACAGCTTCGCGATGATGTAGGCGAACAGTGCGCTCGACACCATGAGTCCGAGCGGCGCGCCGAGCTGCGGAATCATGGCGTAGTAGCCGCGCCGGTTCGGCGGCGCATTCAGCGCCAGCAGCGTCGGCAGTCCATCCCACGAGCCGCCGAGCGCCAGTCCCTGACCGATGCGGCAGGCGGCCAGCAGATACGCAGAAGTTATGCCGATACTGTCGTAGCCGGGCAGGAAGCCCATGGCGACGGTCGAGCTGCCGAGCAGGAAGAGTGCGATGGTCAGTTTCATGCCGCGTCCGAGCGCGCGGTCGATCGCGGTGAAGATCACGGTGCCGAGGGGGCGCGCGACGAAGGCCAGCGCGAAGATGGCGAAGGAATAGAGCGTGCCGGTCAGCGGATCGACATAGGGAAAGATCAGCTTGGGAAAGACCACCACCGAGGTGATGGCGTAGACGAAGAAGTCGAAGAACTCCGACGTGCGCCCGATGATGACGCCGATGGCGATGTCGCCGGGCCGCACCTGGCCGCCATGCGCTTCGTTCGTGCGCCGGGCATCGCGCTCCAGCGAAGAGGTGGGCGCGCCGGACGGGGCGACGGACATAAGACAGTTACTCCCTGTGGAATCAGCGGCTCTCTGTATAACCCCGGCGCCCGGGGTCGCCCATTGGACAAATCGCCCAATGTTGCGATGCATACCCGCCGGCTATCGTGCGGCTTCATCCCCGCAAGGTTGAACAGTGGATCGATGATGAACCGGTTGCGCATCCTCGCGCTATTGCCGCTGTTCGCAGTGCTCGCGGCCTGCGACATGGTGGTCCTCAATCCGTCCGGCGACATCGCCGCCCAGCAGCGCGACTTGCTGGTGATATCGACGCTGCTGATGCTGCTCATCATCGTGCCGGTGATGGCGCTCATCATCCTGTTCGCGTGGCGCTACCGCGCCGGCAATCGCGAGGCGCGCTACGAACCCGACTGGCATCACTCGATGCGCCTGGAACTGGTGATCTGGTCGGCGCCGCTGCTCATCGTCATCTGTCTCGGCGCGCTGACCTGGCTGGGCACGCACCTGCTCGATCCCTACCGGCCGCTCGATCGCATCCGTGCGGGCGAGGTCATGCCCGAGCAGGCCCGGCCGCTCGAAGTGAAGGTCGTGGCGCTCGACTGGAAGTGGCTGTTCATCTATCCGGAGTACGGCGTCGCCACTGTCAATGAACTGGCAGTGCCGGTCGACCGGCCGCTGTCGCTGCGCATCACGGCATCGTCGGTGATGAACTCGCTCTACATTCCCGAACTCGCCGGCATGATCTACGCCATGCCGGGCATGGAAACGAAGCTGCACGCGGTGCTGAACCGGCACGGCGAGTCGGAAGGCTTCTCCGCCAACTACAGCGGCGCGGGATTCTCCGGCATGCGCTTCAAGCTGCGCGGTCTCGACGACGGCGAATTCGATCGCTGGGTCGCGTCCGCGCGCGACGCGCAGGAGACGCTGACGCGCGAGTCGTACCTCGAACTTGCGAAGCCGTCGGAAAGCGAGCCCGTCCGCCGCTTCGCCTCGGTCGATGCGCAGCTCTTCGACGCCATCCTCGGCATGTGCGTGCAGCCCGGCAGGATGTGCATGCACGACATGATGGCCATCGATGCGAGGGGCGGCCTGGGCCTGGCGGGCGTCTACAACGTCGCGCGCAGCGCCGAAGGCCGGCCGCGCGCCGTGTTCGGCGCGGCACACGACTACGTCATCGGCATGTGCACGGCTCCCGTGCCGCGCGCCGAGGATGAAACGGCGCCGTTCGCGCGCGTCGATCGCTCGCCGCTGCGCGGCGCGGGTCTGCCGCAGCCGGGGCGCGATGCTTCCGCACTGTTCGCCGTGGAGATGGCGACATCGATGCGGTCCGAGCCACGATGACTCACGATCCCACTGTCCTGAGCCCGGTCTTCGGCCGGCTGTCGCTGAACTCGCTGCCGCTGCACGAGCCCATCCTCGTTGCGACCTTCGTCGCCGTCGCCATCGGTGGCCTGGCGCTGCTCGCGTTCGTGACGCGCCAGAAGCTGTGGGGCACTCTGTGGAGCGAGTGGTTCACCAGCATCGACCACAAGCGCATCGGCATCATGTACATGATCCTCGGGATCGTGATGCTGCTGCGCGGCTTCGCCGACGCCATCATGATGCGGCTGCAACAGGCGATGGCCTTCGGCGGCTCCGAGGGCTATCTCAACGCGCATCACTACGACCAGATCTTCACGGCGCACGGCGTCATCATGATCTTCTTCGTCGCCATGCCGCTGGTGACGGGCCTGATGAACTACATCGTGCCGCTGCAGATCGGTGCGCGCGACGTGGCCTTCCCGTTCCTCAACAACTTCAGTTTCTGGATGACCACCGCGGGCGCGGTGCTGGTGATGATGTCGCTGTTCGTCGGCGAGTTCGCGCGCACCGGCTGGCTCGCGTATCCGCCGCTGTCGGGCATCGAATACAGTCCGGATGTCGGCGTCGACTACTACATATGGGCATTGCAGATAGCGGGTGTGGGAACGCTGCTGTCCGGCGTCAACCTGCTCGCCACCATCATCAAGATGCGCGCGCCGGGCATGACGCTCATGAAGATGCCGGTATTCACCTGGACGGCGCTGTGCACCAACGTGCTGATCGTCGCCGCCTTCCCGGTGCTCACGGCCGTGCTGTTGCTGCTGTCGCTGGACCGCTATGTCGGCACCAACTTCTTCACCAGCGACTTCGGCGGCAGCTCGATGATGTACGTGAACCTCATCTGGATCTGGGGCCATCCGGAGGTCTACATCCTGATCCTGCCCATCTTCGGCATCTTCTCCGAAGTGACTTCGACGTTCTCTGGCAAGAAGCTGTTCGGCTACAGCTCCATGGTGTACGCGACGGTGGTCATCACCATCCTGTCGTACATCGTCTGGCTGCATCACTTCTTCACGATGGGCTCGGGTGCCAGCGTCAACTCGTTCTTCGGCATCACGACCATGATCATCTCGATCCCGACGGGCGCGAAGCTCTTCAACTGGCTGTTCACCATGTACCGCGGCCGCATCCGCTTCGAACTGCCGATGATGTGGACCATCGCCTTCATGCTGACGTTCGTGATCGGCGGCATGACGGGCGTGCTGCTGGCCGTGCCGCCGGCCGACTTCGTGCTGCACAACAGCCTGTTCCTGGTTGCGCACTTCCACAACGTCATCATCGGCGGCGTGGTGTTCGGCCTGTTCGCCGGCATCGCTTACTGGTTCCCCAAGGCGTTCGGTTTCAAGCTCGATCCGTTCTGGGGCAAGGTGTCGTTCTGGTGCTGGGTGATCGGCTTCTACATCGCCTTCATGCCGCTGTACGTGCTCGGCCTCATGGGCGTGACGCGCCGCCTGCGCTACTTCGAGGATCCGTCGCTGCAGATCTGGTTCGTGATCGCGGCGTTCGGCGCGGTGCTGATCCTGTTCGGCATCCTGGCGTTCCTGGTGCAGCTCTACGTCAGCATCCGCCGGCGTCACGAACTGCGCGATACCACCGGCGATCCCTGGGACGGCCGCACGCTCGAATGGTCGACGTCTTCGCCGCCGCCGGCCTACAACTTCGCCTTCACGCCCATCGTTCACGACGGCGATGCGTGGTGGGACATGAAGCAGCGCGGTTACGAGCGTCCGCTGTCGGGCTTCCGTGCCATCCTCATGCCGCGCAACACCGGCGCCGGCGTCGTGCTCGCCGCGCTCAGCACCGTCTTCGGCTTCGCGATGGTCTGGTACATGTGGTGGCTCGCCTTCGCCAGCTTCGTGCTGCTGATCGGCTATGCCCTCTGGCACACCTTCGACTACGAGCGGGAATTCCACTTGTCGCTAGACGAAGTCGTGCGTGCCGAGAACGAGCGCACGCAACTGCTGGCGGCGCGGAGCTGAT
>CAYWHG010000209.1:0-6505 GCA_964457865.1 uncultured Steroidobacter sp. | reverse complement strand
CGCGCAGGCGGGGATCCATCTTCCCTTGCCATTCGGGAAATGGGCGATTCGGGAAATGGATTCCCGCCTGCGCGGGAATGACGAAAGAGCGCGTCGATCGGCTATTTGACCGGCCGGTTGTCGAGACTGGATTTCTCGACGCTGACAAGCGTCATCACCGTCTCGACCTTGCCCTTGCGTACCTGTTCGGCCCGTGCGGGCAGGTAGTCGAGCGAGGGCGTGTGCCAGACGCGCGAAAGCCGGTCCGAGTTGGCCCGCGTGCTTTCGTACACGACCGTCTCCAGTGCGCCGATTTTCGACTGCACTGTTTCCGTTTTGCCGCGCGTGTAGGTGTAGTGGCGGATATTGTCGCCGTTCACCATGGCGATCGTGCCCGGCTCTGCTCCGCTGGCCAGCGCGGCCATCACGCCGATCTGGATCGAGAGTCGGTCGAGCATGCCCGGCTCCAGCGCCAGCTTCACCGGCTTGCCTTCGTAGGTGCCGCTCACGATGTTGGCGTTCCAGTCGAACTGCAGGCTGCCGTCGCCCTTGATGCCGGAGCGGCCGTCATTGGCGTCCCAGGTGAGCGGGCGCAGTCCCTGTGGCGTCAGTTCCAGCGTCGTGCGTTCGAAGGCATCGGAGCTGATGACCAGTTTCGCCAGCGTCGATGGTCTGGCGCGGGTTTCGAACACGTAGCGGTTCTGTCCTTCGTGCCGCCATTCCATGCGCAGCGTGCCGCCGCTGAGGCCCCGGAACGTAACCTCGTAGATCGCGACGAAGGGCTGCGGGACCGTCTGGGCATAGGAAATCATGGCGAACAGGAACAGCGCGAGGCCTGTCAGGGTCTGTCGAAGTAGCGCCGGAGCATCGTGCCGCAATTCGTTCTCCTTGCAGTGACCCGCGTCCGGAGCATGGAAGCGGTGTCAGCATTCAATGACGATCGGCGTGCGCAGCGCCTGTCCGTCCAGCCAGGGCTGTTCGCCCGCAAGTTGCAATCGTCCGCGGGCAAACCAGTCGATCGCCTGTGGATAGATGCTGTGTTCCTGCTGCTGAACTCGTGCTGAAAGCGTTGCTTCCGTATCCGATGCCAGCACGGGAACGGTCGCCTGAATAATGACCGGACCGCCGTCGAGTTCCTCGGTGACGAAATGAATGCTGACGCCGTGCACGGCATCGCCCGCTTCGATCGCGCGTCGGTGCGTGTGCAGCCCGCGGTATTTCGGCAGCAGCGAGGGATGGACGTTGAGGATCCGTCCGGCGAAGGCACCGATGAAATTCGACGTGAGGATGCGCATGAATCCCGCCAGCACCACGAGCTGCGGCGAGTACGAACTCACGAGCGACGCCAGTGCGGCGTCGTAGGCCGGACGATCGACAAAACCTTTCGCCGACAGTGACGCGGTCGCCAGGCCCATGCCGGCCGCGAGCGTCAGTCCAGCAGCGTCGGGACGGTCGCTGATGACGGCGCGAATCTCGATGGGCAGGGCGCCGCTGGCCGCCTGCTGCGCGATCGCCTGCATGTTGCTGCCGCGACCGGAGATCAGGATCACGACGGGAAGGCGCGGTCCGCCGTTCCCGGAAGCGGATGGCGTCATCCGTGAATGACCACGCCTGCATCGCCGCGGCGCAGCTCGCCGATGACGACGGGTTGCTCGCCCTGATCGCGCAGCAGCTTGAGTGCCTTGTCGACGTGTTCCGCCGCCACCGTGACGGTCATGCCGATGCCGCAGTTGAATGTTCGGTACATCTCTGCCGCGGCAATGCTGCCCGTCTTCTGCAGCCAGTCGAACACCTCGGGCCGCTGCCAGGCTTTGGCGCTCAGCAGCACTTCGAGACCGGCCGGGACCACGCGTGGAATGTTTTCGGTGAGTCCGCCGCCCGTGATGTGCGCGAAGCCATGCACCGGCACGGCCTTCGCCAGCGCCAGCAACGGCTTCACGTAGATCCGCGTCGGCGCCAGCAGTGCGTCATAGAGCAGGCCGCCGTCGAGTTTCGTGGCGGGCGTGGCCTTGCCGACCTGCAGCAGTTTGCGGATCAGCGAGTAGCCGTTCGAATGCGGGCCGGAGGAGGGCAGCCCGATGAGGACATCGCCGGGGCGGGTGCGGCTGCCGTCGATGATGCCGTCCTTCTCGACGATGCCGACACAGAAGCCTGCCAGGTCGTAATCGCCTTCGGCATACATGCCCGGCATTTCTGCCGTTTCGCCGCCGATCAGCGCCGCGCCGGCCTGCACGCAGCCTTCGACGATGCCCTTGATGACCGATTCGGCGACGTCGATGCTGAGCTTGCCGGTCGCGTAGTAGTCCAGGAAGAACAACGGCTCCGCGCCCTGCACGACGACATCGTTGGCGCACATGGCGACCAGATCGATGCCGATGGTGTCGTGGCGACCGGTCTCGATCGCCAGGCGCAGCTTCGTGCCGACGCCGTCGGTACCCGAGACCAGCACCGGCTTCCTGTACCGGTCGACGGGAATTTCGAACAACGCGCCGAATCCGCCCAGACCCGCCAGGACTTCGGGTCGCATCGAGCGTTTGACCGCCGGCTTGATGCGCTCGATCAGTTCGTCTCCGGCCTCGATGTCCACGCCGGCGTCTTTGTAGGTGATCGATTCGGAAGACATTGAAACCTCGTGATGATGGCCGCCGGCGCAGGCCCTGGGGGTTCGGGCCGCGCATCCCGGCCGCCGGGGACGCTGCCGGGGGGTGAAATCGGCGTGTGGTATTTTACACGGCCTCATCCTCCAGGCGGAGTTGCCGACAGCTTTCGATGCGCCCGAAGAGCCCCTTCAAATGCCGGCTGTTCTCCCTGATCGTGCTGTTCGCGGCCGTGCCGGCCTTCGCGGTCACGGTGCCTGATCTGTATGAGGCATCGGTGCCGGTGACGTCGAGCCGCGATGCGGCCTTCATCGAGGCCCTGCGCAGTGTCGTGATCCGCGTCAGCGGGCGTGCCGATGCGGCCGCGCGTCTTGGCGGGGCACTGAACAATCCGCGGCAGTACGCCCAGCGATTCGGGTTCACCGCAGACAATGTCCTGCAGGTCGCCTTCGACGATGTGTCCGTCGATCGCCTGCTCACGGAGGCCGGGCTGCCCGTGTGGGGTCGCGAGCGACCGGCGACGCTCGTGCTGCTGAATGTGACCACGGCCAGCGGTTCCTCGTACTGGATCGACTCCTCCGCCAGTTCTGCCGAGCGCGAAACCATCGCACGCGCGGCCCGGCTGCGCGGCGTGCCGATCGTCTGGCCGGACATGACGACCCAGGACCGCACCCAGATCAATGCCGATGTGGCTGCAACCGCGGGCGACAGCGCGGCCTTGCTGCAGACGGCCGCGCGTTACAACGCCAACGCGGCCCTGCTGGGAACGGCACGCAGCGACGGTGCGGGCGGACTGTCCGTGCGCTGGACCCTGGCGTCGGTCGACGGCACGGCGAGTGCCAGCGGTTCGCTGGACAGCGGCGTCAATCTCGCCGCCGACACGTTCGCTCGCGTGTACTCCGCCTCGGGAACGACCATCGACAATCTGACCGTCGAGGTCTCCGGCATCGACACGCTCGGCGCGTATGCCACGACGCTGAGCTATCTCGAAGGACTGACACTCGTGCGCGGCGTGTCGGTCGATCAGGTGCTGGGCGACACGCTGAAGTTCCGCGTCGCCGTCCGCGGCGATGCGCAGGCGCTGCGTCGGGCACTGGCGCTCGACGGCCGGCTCGTTCCGGTGACGACACCGGACGTTCAACCGCAGTCCGCAGCAGGATTGCAGTTCCGGTATCGGCCCTGAGTTTCACGCAGCCATCGGCCGCTACGGATGATGTTGCCCAGCCTGCGTTTCATTCCGAATGCGCTGTGTTTCCTGCGGATGCTGCTGGTCGTGCCGGTCGCCTGGTTGCTGGCGCGGCATGAATTCCAGGCCACGTTGTGGCTGTTCGCCATTGCCGCGGCCACCGACGGGCTCGACGGTTTTCTCGCCAAGCGCTGCGGCTGGACGTCGGAACTGGGCAAGATCATCGATCCGCTCGCCGACAAGATCCTGCTGGTCGGTGTCTTCCTGACGCTCGCGCTCATGGGGCTCGTGCCCCTGTGGCTGGCGATCGCGGCCATCGCGCGCGATGTGATCATCACGGCCGGCGCCATCATCTACAACTGGCTGTTCGGCGATCTGCAGGGGCATCCGACCTGGATCAGCAAGCTCAACACGCTGTGCCAGATCCTGTTCCTGCTGCTGATCGTCGCCGCGCATGCCGCAGGACACGTGCCGCAGACGGCTGCGACGGTTCTCGGTGCGCTGGTGTTCGTCACGACGGTCGTCAGCGGCATCGACTACGTCGTGGTGTATACGCGCAAGGCGATCGCCGTGAGTCGCACTCGACGCGGCCTGCCGGCGTGAGTCCGCAACTCGCCCTCGGTCTCAGGCTGCGCGACAGTTCCGTCTTCGCCAGTTATTTCGCGGGCCGCAATCGCGCCACCGTGGACGCATTGCGCGCAGCCGCGATCGGTCAGCCGCCGACCTGCGTCTTTCTGCATGGCCCGTCGGGCAGCGGCAAAACCCATCTGCTGCAGGCGGTGTGTGCCGAGGCGGCGCAGCAGGGTCACACCGTTGCGTATCTGCCGCTGACGAATGTCATGGCGCTCGGACCGGAGTTGCTGTCCGGCTGCGGTGACATCACCTGCGTGTGCATCGACGATGTCGACCGGATTGCGGGTCGGGCCGAGTGGGAGCGCGCTTTGTTCCGACTGCATCAGCAGCTCGACGAGCGTCAGGGACGACTGGTCGTGTCAGCGAACCGGCCGCCGGCCGCGACCGGGATCGAGCTGGCCGATCTGCGCTCGCGCCTGGGTGGCGGGCTGGTGCTGAGCCTGCAATCGCTCGATGAATCAGAACAGATCGACGCGCTGCAGCTGCGCGCGCAGCTGCGCGGCTTCGATCTGCCGCTCGAGACCGCGCAATACCTGCTGCGTCGCCTGCCGCGCGACATGGCGTCGCTGTATGCCGTTCTCGACGAACTGGACGAGGCATCGCTGGCGGCGCAGCGGCGGCTGACCGTGCCGTTCGTCAGGGAAATCATCGACGCCCGCTGATTCAGCGTGGCCGCGTCACCCGCAGGTACGCGATCAGGCCGACGAACAGCAGCATCGCCAGCGCCAGGCAGGTGCCGGACCAGAGCCGGCCCTGCGGATTCGCGATGGATTCCGTCAGGCCGAGTACGAAGTAGGGAATCACGCAGAGCGTTGCCCACGCATACGTGCGCCGCACGCTGCGAAACAATCCGCGCAGCGGTGCCCATAGCGGCAATGTCAGCACCAGCGCCAGGATCGCGCGACTCCCCGACATTCCGCTGCGCAGCGTCCAGCACGCGACCAGCACGATCAGCGCACCGATCAGGATCAGCGTGAACAGTCGCAGCGAGGCCGCAGCCGTTGTCGGTCCGCTCGTGCCGCTCACGCGCGCAGCTTCACGGCGACGCCGGCAACACGCCGACCGAGCAGCTGCGCCAGCGTCTTCTCGTCGTCCGACAGCTTCGGCTGCGTTTCACCGAGCGCGACGTGGCTGGCGCCGTAGGGCGAACCGCCACTCGCGGTATGGTTCAGTGCCGGCTCGGTGTAAGGAAGCCCGACAATCACCATGCCGTGATGAAGCAGCGGCAGCATCATGCTGAGCAGCGTCGTCTCCTGACCGCCATGCATGGTCTGTGTCGAGGTGAAAACCGCGGCGGGTTTGTCGGCGAGTACGCCGCTGACCCACAGCGAACTCGTGCCGTCGAGAAAGTGCTTGAGCGGCGCGGCCATGTTGCCGAAGCGCGTGGGACTGCCCAGCACGAGCCCGTCGCACTCGCGCAGATCGTCGTGCGTCACGTAGGGCGGTCCTGCGGATGGAATCGCAGGCTGCGGTTGCTCGATGGTCGTGACGACGGGCGGCACCGTGCGCAATCTCGCGCGTGCGCCGGAGACGGACTCGACGCCGCGACACACCTGCCGCGCAAGCTCTGCGGTACTGCCTTTGCGCGAATAAAACAGGACGAGGATTTCGGTCACGCGATGAAACTCCGGGAATGATCTGCGAATTGCAATTCGTGCTGCCGAACGTGACCGTCAATGTGGGTTGAGCGCAACGCGAATGCCGCTGTCGGCGCCCGCGATTGTATTCGGGGTCGCCTTGACGGTGTAGGCTCGCGTTGTTACGGTCGGGTGAAAATTTCCAGCCCAATCATGGCGTACTTCTCACTGCCTGCAATGCTGCGCGGTCTGTTGCTGACACTGCTGTGTGTGGCGGCAGCCGGGTGCGCCGGTGCGCCGGCCCAGGAAATGAGCAATGCGCGTCAGGCCATCAAGGCCGCACGCGATGCCGGTGCCGAGCAGGCCGCACCGCAAACATTGAACGAGGCGCAATCGCTGCTCGAACAGGCGGAAGCCAGTCTGCAGAAGGGCGACTACAAGAGTGCGCGACGCAGCGCCGTCGCCGCCAAGGGGCGAGCTGCTGAAGCGATGAGCGTCGCGCAGCCCGTCAATCGCAAGGACTCCGGCTGAAA
>CAYWHG010000208.1:0-6554 GCA_964457865.1 uncultured Steroidobacter sp. | reverse complement strand
CGCCGTTTCCTTGCTCGCAACGGCGGCTGCGAAACTCAGGCAGCACGCGACCATCCATGCTGCGCGCGCCGACGCCGTCCGTTCTTCGCTGCGCATCCAGCAGAACAGGCTCAGCAGACAGAACAGCGCCGCGAGCGAACTGGAACGACCGGAGAGATAGGTCACGGCCTCCGTCTGCACAGGATGCGCGGCAAACAGCAGCGCGGCGAGCAGCGCCGACTGCCAGGCACGATCGAACCGCAGTCCGATCCGGCGCCCGCGCGCATGCAGCAACTGGAACACCAGCGTGGCATTCAGCGCATGAATCAGGACATTGACGAGCCGGAAGCCCGCAGACTCGCTGCCGACGAGATAGTTGAGTGCGTAGCTCAGCTTCAGCAGCGGCCGGATGCCCGGCATCGACTCCCACCAGGCCGCGAGCGAATGCACGCGCGGATCGCCGACGATCACGTTCCAGTCATCGAACTGGAAGCTCGCGGAGAGCGAGGGCCAGTACAGCAGCAACACGCAGATCGCCGGCAGTGCGGCCGCGATCGCGCCGATCGCGCGCGACGGCAAATCAGCGACGCGCTGCGACGGCGAAGGCATCGTCGATCATTCCGTGCGCCAGCCACCAGCGCTGCGTACCGCCGAGCATCACCAGCCAGACTTCGTGGCCGTCGCGCTGCGCATACGCGATCAGGCACTGTCCGGCCTGCGAGGTGTAGCCGGTCTTCATGCCTGCAGCACCATCGAGGCGACCGAGCAACTGGTTGGTGTTCGAGAAGTGGATCGTCCGGCCCGCGCGCGTCTTCAGTTCCGCCTGCGGCGTCGCCGTGAGACGGGCAATCAGCGGATGGGCGCGCGCCGCGCGCGCGAGTTTCAGCAGGTCGGTGACGGTGCTGTACTGATCCGGTGCATCGAAGCCGCAGGGATCGGCGAAGCGCGAGCGCTTCATGCCGAGCTGCGCGGCGCGCGCATTCATGCGTTCGAGGAATTTGCCGGTGTCGGGAGTCACGCTTGCGACGAGCGCGCGACAGGCATCGTTGGCGGAACGGATCAGCATCGCCGCGAGCGCCGCGCCGACGGTGATTTCTTCGCCGGTACGCAATCCGAGCCGCGTGGGCGGTGTCGCGGCAACCTCTGTGGTGACGACGATCCAGCGATCGGCATCCCAGCCGGCATCGAGCACGACCAGCGCGGCGAGCAGCTTGCTGAGCGAAGCAGGCTGCAATGTCAGCGCGGCATCACGCGCCCAGAGGACTTCGCCGTCGAGTTCCAGCAGATAGCTGCGCGCAGCCTGCGGGTAGGGATCCGTGGCCGCCGCGGACTGCGACGGCCACGCCGACCAGACCGCCAACGCGCCGACCAGCGAACAGAGCGTTCCCGATCGGCGGCTGCGGCGGCAGCGCGGTTGGCCGGTCAAGACGAATCAGTTGCCGAGCAATCCGCCGAGCGCTTTCTTGCCCTTGCCGAACAGTCCCTTCGCCTTGCCGGCCGGCGTGTTCTCGGCCTGCTGGGCTTCGTTGCTGGCGTAGCTGGCGCAGAAATCGCGGTACTGCTCGGCAATGGCGGTGTAACGGCGACCGGCGCACTGGGCCGCGGCAAGCGTCTGCGCCTGCACCGGACACTGGCTGACGATGAACTTCACCTTGCCCGCCTGCTCGGCGCTGTTGCACAGCTGTTCGCGCTGGGCGGTGGCCGAGAAGCCGCACAGTTGTTCGGTTTCGGCGAGCGGACGTGCGCCGGGTGCATTGCTGCCGGCAGATGCCTTCTCCATTTCGGAAAGGCTGAGGAAGTTGTCGTGCGTCCTGGCAGCCGCGCAGAAGGTCTGGCGATCCGCCGGGTCCTTGCACTGAGTGGTCATCATGTAGGGGTTGTTGCCTTCGGCGGCAAACTTGCGGCACGCCTCGGCCATCATCTTTTCGTTCTGCGCCATCTGCTGCTGCGCCTGCGCCTGCATTTCCTTGGCCTTCAGGTTGATCTCGCCGCCGTCGCAGCTGCCGATCTTCCGGCCTTCCATATTCATGGTCATGGACTCGCCCTGGGCATTGACCAGCATCTTGCCCTTGTAGTGATCCGGACCGAGGTAGGTGAATTCGGCCGAGCCTTCCATCGCCTCCTTGCCGGTGCAGCGCATCTTGAAGCTCTGCACGTTGCCGGTGCGGTTGATGTCATACACCTCGCAGTTCTTCTCCTGCTTCACCGGTACCGAGTCGTCGCCCGGCTGTTTGCAGATCTCGTTGCTCATGGCAGGCATGGTCATGCCGGACATCTGCATCGATGAGGTGATCTTCCACTTCTCGCCTTCGACGGCACCGTAGGCCAGGGAGGTGCTGATGCAAGTCAGCAGCAGTACTTTAAACAGGGTGTTCATTGGTTGTTCCCGAATGGTTGGTTCTTCTACGGGCCGCCGATGCATGAAGCCGCGCTCCAGCAATGGCGGCGAGTCTAGCCCAGCCCTCGCTGGCCTCACATGTACAAGAGTCGCATGCGCGAAACGCTTCGTCGTGGCTCCGGTGGTCAGCCCGGAGAGCCAGCGGGATCGTTTTGACGAGACTCGGGGAATCCCTGAACGATGTAATCTGCGGCCTCTCACTCGTCAGAGCGCGATTCATCCCAGCTGCCCGCTAGGCACCCTGCTTCAACTTGCGCCACAACGTCGTGCGCCCGATCCCCAGTCGCCGGCAGGCCTCGTCGCGGTCGCCGCCGCATTCCTCGAGTACCCGACGCACCCAGTCGCTCTCGACCCGATTGCGACGCTGGGCGAGTTCGGCGGTGCCGGCCGGCGTGGCATTCGTTGCATAGATCTCGGGGATGAGTTCGCGCAGTTCGATGTGCTCGCCATCGACGCCCGCGATCGAACTGGCGATGCGCTCGATGAGGTTTTCGAGTTCGCGTACGTTGCCGGGCCAGTCGTAATCCGCGGCGGCTTCGATCAGCTGCGCGGCGAGCACATCGACGGCCTTGCGATCCACATGTAGTCGCGCGCAGGCACGCACCACGATGTGCTGCAGCAGGGCCGGCAGATCCTCGCGACGTTCGCGCAGGCTCGGCAGTTCCACGCGCAGGATGTTCAGCCGGTAGTACAGATCGCGGCGGAATTTCTGTTCGTCGATGCGATGCGACAGATCGCGATGGGTCGCCGCGATCACGCGCACGTCGACGCGGGTCGGCTCGACGGCGCCGATGCGCAGCACCTCGCGCTCCTGCAGCACGCGCAACAGGCGCGTCTGCAGCGAGATCGGCATCTCGCCGATTTCGTCGAGAAAAATCGTACCGGTGTGCGCCGCCTCGAACAGACCCGCCTTACCGCCCTTGCGCGCACCGGTGAAGGCGCCGTCCTCGTAGCCGAACAGTTCGCTTTCCAGCAGCGTCTCGGTGAATGAGGCGCAGTTGATGGCGATGAACGGCTGCGCCGAACGCCGGCTGGCGTGATGGATGCCCTGGGCCAGCAGTTCCTTGCCGGTGCCGCTTTCGCCGACGATCAGCACGGTACCCTCGCCGTTCGCATACTGCGCGGCGAGTCGGCGCGCCCGCTGGATCGCGGCGCAGTCGCCGACCAGATCCGACAGCTTGTAGCGCACGACCGACGTCGTGCGATAACGCCGCGCGCGCAGATGACGATCGACCCGCTCGATGGCGGCCGGATCCTGACAGGTGAGCACGGCGCCGGTCTGCACGCCCTGCTCCATCAGCGGCATGCGATTGGTGATGAGCGTGCGTGAGCCGAAACGCTGCAGTTCGTCCGTCTCCGTCCGCGCGCTCTGCAGGACATCGGCGAGCGAGAGTTCCGGCGCGACTTCGCCGAGCCGGCTGCCGATCGCCTGCGACGCGGAGAGCCCGAGCACGCGCTCCATCGCCGGATTCAGGGCATAGATACGCTCGTTCATGTCGACCGCGACCACGCCATCGCGCAGTCGCGCCAGGATGGTGTTGAGACGTTCGCGCCGCGCCACCTCGATGCGTGCGATGCGCACGACTTCGATAGCATCGTCGAGCGCCTGGCGCACGGCATCCATCGAGTACAGGAACACGCCGCGCATGCCGTTCTGATCGGCGAGGTCGGCGACGAGACCGGGCGCGACGATCACTTCGATGCCGCGTGCCCGCAGTTCCTGCACGCAGTCGCTCGCGTCCTGGTCGGTGTGATAGCTGCGTTGCTCGATGCCGAGCTGGAACAGTTCGTTGAACTGCTGCACGTCCGGCGGCGTCGCGCCGTAGGTGACGAGCGCGATGCGGTTCGACAGGTCGCGTGCGCGCCCCAGGGCGCGCATGATGTCGAAGCCGCCGACGCGCACCAGCACCACGGGAATGTTGAGCCGCTGGCGCAGGTATTCGCCGTTCGAGCCGGCCGCCACGAGCACGTCGACCTGTTCCCCGGCCGCCATGGCGCGGATCTCGGCGACGGCCTCCTCGAACCCGCGATCCAGCACGGAGACGGTTGCCCGGTCGGCATAGCTGGGCGCCAGCTCATTAAAGAAGGAGCGCAGACGGTGCAGACCGACCGCCACGACGCGGGGTTTGCGCTGTGGCAACGGAGCAGCTTCGGGGGTCATGACGGTCCTTCGAGGTACGGAATTCCGATATTGAAACAGGGCAATTCACTGATTGAAACAACCAGTCCATTGATGCCATAAAGATCAATGAGTTAGATCTGGCACGCGACTTGCGAACAGATGGTTCACCTCACCGACGGAACACACCATGAGCACCAGCACCCCCGGCACCAGGTTTCGCGAAGCCCTGAAGGCGGAAAGCCCCCTGCAGGTCATCGGCGCCATCAACGCCAACCATGCCCTGCTCGCCCAGCGCGCCGGTTATCGCGCCATCTATCTGTCGGGCGGTGGCGTGGCCGCCGGTTCGCTCGGCATGCCCGACCTCGGCATCAACAACCTCGATGACGTGCTGGTCGACGTTCGCCGCATCACCGACGTGTGCGAGCTGCCGCTGATGGTGGACATCGACACGGGCTTCGGTCCGAGCGCCTTCAACATCGCGCGCACGGTGAAGAGCCTGATCAAGTTCGGCGCCGCCGCCTGCCACATCGAAGACCAGGTCGGCGCCAAGCGCTGCGGTCATCGTCCGGGCAAGGAAATCGTCACGCAGCAGGAAATGGCCGATCGCGTGAAGGCCGCTGCCGATGCCAAGACCGATCCCGACTTCTTCCTGATCGCGCGCACTGACGCGATTGCCGTGCACGGCGTCGATGCCGCCATCGAACGCGCACTGGCCTGCGTCGAAGCCGGCGCCGATGGCATCTTCGCGGAAGCCGCGAACGACCTGCCGACCTACCGCAAGTTCGTCGACGCCGTGAAGGTGCCGGTGCTCGCCAACATCACCGAATTCGGCAAGACGCCGCTGTTCACCGTCGAAGAACTGCGCAGCTCGGGCGTGGCGATGGCGCTGTATCCGCTGAGCGCCTTCCGCGCCATGAACAAGGCCGCCGAGAACGTGTACATGGCGATCCGCCACGACGGTCATCAGCGCAATGTCGTCTCGACCATGCAGACCCGCGAAGAACTGTACGAGCGCATCGGCTATCACGCCTACGAACAGCACCTCGACGCCCTGTTCGCAGCGCGCAAGTAGTCGCAGACATTCCAAGAATCTGAGCTGGAGAAAAATTCAATGACCGAGACCGCTGCCGCCCCTGGATTCAAGCCGAAGAAGTCCGTCGCTCTCTCAGGAACCGTCGCGGGCAACACCGCCCTGTGTACCGTGGGTCGCACGGGCAACGATCTGCACTACCGCGGCTACGACATTCTCGATATCGCCACGGTCTGCGATTTCGAAGAGATCGCTCACCTGCTGGTGCACGGCAAGCTGCCGACCGCCGCCGAACTCAACGACTACAAGCTGAAGTTGCAGTCGCTGCGCGGCGTGCCCGCCGGCGTGAAGACCGTGCTGGAACAGCTGCCGCCGTCGGCGCACCCGATGGACGTCATGCGCACCGGCGTTTCCGCACTCGGCTGCCTGAGCCCGGAAAAAGACGATCACAACACGCCCGGTGCACGCGATATCGCCGACAGGCTGATGGCCTCGCTCGGTTCGATGCTGCTGTACTGGTACCACTTCAGTCACAACGGCAAGCGCATCGATACCGACAGCGAGGAAGACTCGATCGGCGGTCATTTCCTGCACCTGCTGCACGGCAAGCGCCCCGACAAACTGTGGGTGCGCAGCATGCACACCTCACTGAACCTCTACGCGGAGCACGAGTTCAACGCGTCGACGTTCACCGGGCGCGTCATCGCCGGCACGGGCAGCGACATGTACTCGGCCGTTGCCGGCGCCATCGGTGCACTGCGTGGCCCGAAGCATGGCGGCGCCAATGAAGTCGCCTTCGAAATCCAGAAGCGCTACGACACGCCGGACCAGGCCGAAGCCGACATCCGCGCCCGCGTCGAACGCAAGGAAGTCGTGATCGGCTTCGGACATCCCGTCTATACAGTGAGCGACCCGCGCAACAAGATCATCAAGGACGTCGCGCGCGATCTGTCTGCATCGGTCAACAGCATGAAGATGTACAACATCGCCGAGCGGCTCGAGAGCGTGATGTGGGAAGTGAAGAA
>CAYWHG010000207.1:4251-6705 GCA_964457865.1 uncultured Steroidobacter sp. | reverse complement strand
GTGCCATGGTGTCTCTCGTGGGGCAGGTGGATATCGACGCAACGATACTACGGGCCGGTCGCGGATGCCGAAAACACCTACGTCCGCTGCGCCGCAGTCGCCCGAAAGTCGGGTTGCTTCTGTCTGCAGTCGGCCCAGTATTGAGCCAGCCGCATCGATGGAGCGACGGTATGCCCCGCGAACGTCCCATCCGGCTGTTCATCAGCTACAGCCACAACGACGAGAAGTACCTCGAGGAACTGCGCAAGTATCTCGAAGTCGAGCGGCGCCTCGATGTCTGGTCGGACGAAAGGATCGAGGCGGGATCGGAGTGGCGCGAACAGATCCGCGATGCGCTGGCCAAGGCGGATGCGGCCATCCTGCTCGTCAGCCAGGATTTCCTCAGTTCCGAATTCATCCGCAATCACGAGTTGCCGTCGCTGCTCGAATCGGTGCGCAGAAAGAAGCTGCGTCTCTTCCTGATTCCGGTCGGCGCCAGTACCTGGCGTTCGGCGGTGATCGAACGCTTCCAGTGGATTCACGATCCGGCGCAGCCCTTGCGGACGCTGCGGCCCGCGCAGCGCGAACGGGCGCTGGTCGACATCAATCGGAAGATCGCCGAAGCCCTGCTGACGAAGAGCGCGGTCGTCGCGTCGTGCGGACTCGAAACCTTGTGCGTGACGGGCGAGGGCATCGAGCAGGCCCTGCGCGAAGCCCTGCCTGCGCAGTACGAACTGCGTCGCGAAGTGGCGCGCGGCCAGAGCGCGACCGTGTTCGAGGCCTTCGATCAACTGCTCGGGCGCACGGTCGCCATCAAGGCGTTCGAGAAAGCGGAGCTGTCGGAGAACGCGGCGCTGTATGAGTTTCACGTGCGCAGCACTGCAGGACTCAAGCATCGCAACATCTGCAGCGTCTATTCCGTACAGATGCAGCGCCTGCCGAACTACGTGGTCACGGAATTCATCGCCGGCGAATCGCTGGCCGCGATCCTGCAGCGGACCGGCCGCTGTCCGCTGGAACAGGCGCTCGACTACTTCAGCAAGATCGGCGATGCGCTGCAGTACGCGCATGATCGCGACCTGCTGCACAACCGGCTGCGGCCGGCGCACGTGATGATCGACCCGGACGACAATCCTGTGCTCTCCGGATTCCACGCGACGCTGAGTGCACCGGGCGTGAGTCGCGACGATCCGACCACGCTCGAAGACCAGATGTACATGGCGCCGGAAGCGCGCGAGGGCCAGCCGCCCGGTCGCGCCGCCGATCAGTATCTGCTGGGGCTGATGCTGTACGAGATGCTGGCGGGACGGCCTTTCATCGCCGCGAAACACTGGGGCGATCTCGGTACGCAACTGGCGCGCGTGAACGATCCGCAGGCGCTCGACGACGACTGCAATTGCGCCACGGAACTCGGCAGGGTCCTGCAGCGGATGCTGGCGAAGGATCCGGCGCAGCGCTATCCGTCGATTTCCATGGCGGTGGCGGATGCATGGTCGATCTCGGGCGCGCGGCTCAACCGCCGAATGCGCGGCGACATCGCACTGGCGCAGGCAGAACTGGCGCGGGCGAGCTACAGGCGCTGCCTGCCGCGCACGGATCTCCACGAGACCATCTATCGCGCGTTCTTCCATGCCTGTCCGCAGGCCGGCCCGCTGTTCGAGAAGACGGACCTGTCGCGGCAGTACGAGATGCTGCATCACGCCATCGTGCTGATGCTCGCCTTTCATGCGAACCCCACGACCGGCGAACCGACGATCCTCTCGCGGGTCGCGCTGCGTCATAAACAACTGGGGGTGCAGATTCCTGCCGCGTGGTTCGAGGCGTTTTCGACGGCGATCGCCGCAGCGGTCGCAGCGGCCGATCCGCAATTCACCGACGAGACTCGCGAGGCGTGGATGGCCGTACTCGACGGCGGCACGAAGTACATGCGGTCGTTTCCGGACAAGCCGGTCGCGCAACGACCTTCGGATGTCGCGGTGGCGTAGCGGTCTTTCGCGGCTCCTACCCCTTCTGATCCCGCCCTGTGGGGCGCAGAACCGCCGCATGAGAAGATGCGCGCGCATGTCCGCCTCTCCGCAATCCTCCCACATCGACGCCGGTCTCTTCGGCGACTGGCTCGTGCAGATGCGCGCCTCGCTGCGCGGCGATGCCGGCACGGTCGTGCCCTGCGGCGACTGTCGCGGCTGCTGCGTGTCTTCCTATTACATTCCCGTGCGACCGCAGGACATCGAGGCCCGCGCCCGCATTCCCGAGCAGTACCTCATCGCACCTGCCGGCCAGCCGCCGGGGCATCTCATGATGAAGTACCTCGAAGACGGGACCTGCCCGATGCTCCGGCAGGGCAACTGCTCCATCTACGAACATCGTCCCCAGACCTGTCGCGACTACGACTGCCGCATCTTCGCGGCAGCCGGTATCGAAGCCGGCGGCGCCGACAAGCCCGTCATCAATCGCCGCGTGAGCGAATGGCGGTTT
>CAYWHG010000207.1:0-4151 GCA_964457865.1 uncultured Steroidobacter sp. | reverse complement strand
AGCCGGCGGCGCCGACAAGCCCGTCATCAATCGCCGCGTGAGCGAATGGCGGTTTCGCTATGCGTCCGCCGCGGACCGTCAGATGCATGCAGCCGTGACCGCAGCGGCGGCCTTCATTCGCCAGCGGCGTGATGCATTTCCCGGCGGCCGTTCGCCCACGGCACCGACCGGCATCGCGGTGCTCGCCATCAAGGCCTATGCCGTGTTCCTGGATCCGCAGGTTTCACAGCGCGAACCGGGCGACATCGCCCGGGCGATCATTGCCGAGAGCCGCAGATTCGACAGCGGTGAGGCACAATGACGAGCAGACAACGCACGGGAAACACCCCGAACATGAAACGCCGCAACACATGGCTCGCTGCATGGCTGGTCCTGACGCCGATGCTCGCCGCAGGCGCGGACACGGCGGCACTGCAGCTCGACGCGACGCAACGCACGACCCTGGAACAACTGGCCTGTCGCAGCCGGCATGATGTCGGCGTCGACGCCATCGATGCGCGTACCTACCGCGGCGATCATGTGTCCGCCGAAGTCCGTTGCAGCACGCATGGTGTGTTCATGGGATCGCCCATGCACTACATCGTGCAGTGCGCCCGCTCGCGCGGGGTCTGGGACTGCCAGGGTGAATGGAATGAAATCCTGGTGAAAGTCGACGATGGAGAGGTTCCCGTTCGCGTCGAAGGCGAGATCCCCGTGGGCGTCTCGTACCAGACCATCCAGAAGATCGCAGCGTCGGGCACTTTCCAGGGCTATCCCCTGCGCAAGACGCTCGTACCGCCGTGCTATCTCAACAAGGGTTCGGCGCAGGAATTCATCGACGTGAAGTGCGAGGGCTGGCACATCGTGGTGTCGATGTGGTGTCCGCAGTCGGATTGCCCGCGTGTGTTTTCGATGACGAAACTGGGGACCTGAGAATGCCGGCCACGATCCGTCGCGCCACTGCCGATGACATTCCGCAACTCGCCGAACTGGGTGCCGCCACGTTCGTCGAGACCTTCGGCCATCTCTACAAGCCGAAGGATCTGCAGACGTTCCTGACGAACTCACGCTCCGAGGCGCGCTACGCCAGGATGCTCGCTGATCCGCAGACCAGCATCTGGCTGGGCGGCCTTCCATCGCAGCCGCCGATCGGCTACGCCGTCGTCGGCCGCTGCAAGCTGCCGGTCGATAACCTGGAGCCCGCGGCCGGCGAATTGCAGGAGCTGTACGTCCGCGCGGGTCATCGCGGACTGGAACTCGGATCGCGTCTGCTGAACGCCGCGCTGCAATGGCTGGACGAGCAGGGCTTCAGCCCGCTCTATATCGGCGTGTGGTCCGAGAACGAAGGCGCGCAGCGGCTGTATGGCCGCTTCGGTTTTCACAAAGTCGGCGAGTACGGTTTTCCGGTCGGCGATCATGTGGATCGCGAGTTCATATTGCGCCGCTCGTCCCTCTAGTCGGGCCGTCGATGCGGAGTCCGTCGACTCCGCATCGACAAATACGAGCGATCAGACTCTGCGATAGCCATGCCGCCACGAAATCCGCAGCGCCGCGAGCATGGTCAGCAGGCTCAGTACGAGCCACAGATCGACAGAGCCACCACCGCCGCCGCCTCCACCGCCCCCGGATTGCGGTGGGGCGTTGACTTGCGTCGACTCCTGCGCCGAGTTGTTGGCCGATACGCGGTCGGTTCCAGCGCTGGAAACACTGGCACTCAACGAAACCGTGCCGGCGGTGGCTACTGAAGTCGAGACGGTGATGGTGACCGTCGCACCGGATGCGATCGTTCCGAGCGTGCACTGAAGTCCGCCGCTGGTGGCGCAAGTCCCCTGCGTCGGACTGCTGATGCTCACCAAGCCGGGTGCGGTGATCGCTGCAACGACGGATGGAGCATCGTCGGGCCCGTTGTTATGGACGGCAATGCGGTACTCGAAACCGGTACCCGTGTTGACCGGATCGGCCGAGTCGGTGACGGTGACAGCAAGGTCGCCGACGGCACGGGATGTGACGGGAGTGACCACGTTGTTATTGGCCGTGTTGACATCGACGGCAATGGCCGAGGGCGATGCCGTCGTGCTCACGGACAAAGGCCCGATGCCACTTGCTGTTGCCTGGAACGAGAACGACTGCGAGGCGCCTGCCGCAATTGAGTCGATTGCGCAATTGAATCCTTCGGACACCGCGCTGCAACCCGCCGGTGCCGCTCCCAGCGTTAGCCCCGTGCCCGGCACAAATAGCAGAGATGCAGAAGCAGCATCCCGAGGTCCGGAATTCGTGACGTTCGCCGTAAACGTCAGGGAGTCTCCATGATCGACTGTCGCAGGTGCTGTGACGCTGACTCCCAGATCGACGACTTTGCCGGCGAGCGCCGAGGCGCTCGCCGTGTTGTTCGCTTCGGCATTGTCGCGCTCGTGAAGGGACAGCGTTGCAGCGATCGCCAGCAACGTGGCTGCTGCAGGTGTGTAGGTAACCCGTGCGGTTACGGATTCGCCGGTCCGGAGAAACGGGATGCTGCAGGTCAGCGTTGTCTCCGAGACCGCGCAAGTGCCACGATCGATGGTCGCACTGACTTCAGTCAAGCCAGCAGGCAACGTTGTCACCAATTGGATGGCAGTGGCGGCGTAGGGGCCCGCATTTTCCGCGTGAAGATCGAAGGTCGACGGCAGTCCGACCGGACGAATACCCGAGTGACCATCGATCCGCACGCTCACGTCCGGCGATATTTCCATGGTGGCGACGCCGCGAAGGCCTGTCTGCGCGTACAGCAGCGAAGGGTTGTTGGGGTCGAGCAGCAGATCGTTGACGAGCCAGGTCGATGTCGCGTTCCGATCCCGCAGCGTCTCCCAGGTCGTGCCGCCATCCACCGAGCGCAGGACGTAGGAGGATTCGTTCTGCGGTGTCGATTGATCAGTCGTTGCGTAGTACAGAGTGCTGGGCACCGAGGGATCGACGACGATCGCCGAGCCCGGCTGATTGGCAATCGTTGCGGACGAAAGATTGCGGACAAAGGTAGTTCCGCCATCGGTGCTCACGTGAAGGCCAAGGCCGTTGATCGCGTAGACGATACTCGAGTCTGCCGGGTTGACCGTGACATCCCGGACCTCTCCTCCTGGGAATGCGGCCAGCGTCCACTGCACGCCGCCGTCCGTGGATCGGTACAGACCGCCGCTGCCGGGAGGGCCGAAACCCTGGATGACGGTCATGAACATGCGGTCGCCATCCGCCGGATCGACCGCCATGCTGGTCGGGATCACATTGATCGGCATGGAGCCGTCGCTGTGCGGACTCCAGTTGCGTCCTCCATTGGTGCTTCGGTACACCAGGGCAGCAGGCGCAGGGCTGGGGCGCAGGACTGTCGTGTACATGATGTCGCTGTCGAGCGGATCGAAGACGAGAGGGGCCGATCCCATTCCGTTCAACTCGAAGCCAAAGCGTTCCCAGGAGTGACCGCCGTCGGTCGAACGGAATATTCCCTGGGAATAGGCGTACAGGTAGACCGTCTCCGGGTCGCCGGGTTTGACGGCGATCGACGCCTGTCCGAACTCACTTCCCAGCGCCTGTGCTGCGCGAATGTTGAGTCGTTCCCACTCCCCGTCGTTCGCTGTACTGAACAGTCCGTTGGTGCTGCCGATATAGGCACCGCTGGCGTACGCATAGACCTTTGAGTTCGCGGCGACTGTCGTCGCCAGGGACGGTGAGGAGGCAACGGGTGCGGGCGATGCCTCCGTCCAGGTCATGCCGTTGTCGGTTGAATGCTGCACACCCTGATCGCCCGCCATGATCAGAGCGGTGCCGCTGGTCACGATCGCGCGCGCGCCGAAGGAAGGAGGAGTGCCGAACTGCGACCACGTGGATCCGGAATCCGTGCTTCGATAGAACCTCTGCAGATTGATCTGACTGGACGGTGTGGCCAGGAAGCTGGCTGGTTGCGACGGATCGACCTGCACATCCCAGATCCAGCCACTCAGTCGCAGCGACCAGTTCTGGCCGTCATCGGTCGAGACGTAGAGTTCCTGAGACGTGCTGGCGACGAGCGTGGTCGACCCGGGGAGCTTGGCGAATGCGTAAATCGTGCCCATCGTGACGCCAGGTATCGGGGTGTTCGTCCAGTTCGCGCCGCCGTCGGCGCTGCGCGCGATCTGCACGCCGTTGTGCGCGATGTGCACGAGCTG
>CAYWHG010000206.1:0-6777 GCA_964457865.1 uncultured Steroidobacter sp. | reverse complement strand
GAAAAACTCTGGTCCCCGTGATCCCCGTGTACCCCGTGGAGAATCTCCCTTGTCTCTTCCGATCGGCGTGCGAAGCGCCGCTACGCCAGCACCCGCAGATGCTCCACGACGAGCTGCAACCGCTCCATGCCGTTGTAGCGGTTCACGTCCAGCCGGTACGCCAGTTCGACGCGATTGCCCGCTGCGACTTGCGGTGCGTCGTCGTGATCGAAATGCCGGAAGGCGATCGCCTCGTATGGCACGGCGCCGTCGCGCTCCACTTCCATCTTCAGATGACGCTCGCCGAGCACCCGGATGCTGCGCACCGAGAACTGTCCGTCGAACAGCGGCTCGGGAAATGCCTGCCCCCACGGCCCCGACTCGCGCAGCAGGCAGGCGATGTCGAGCGTCAGCTCGTCGGCCGCCAGTTCGCCGTCGGAATGCACCACGCCGGTCGCATCGTCGCGGCTCATCCAGCGCGAGACCTCGGCGTCGAAGGCGGTGCTGAAATCCGCCAGGTTGGCGGCGGCGAGCGTCAGGCCTGCTGCCATCGCATGTCCGCCGAACTTCTCGATCAGCCCCGGATGACGGCTGGCGACAGCGTCGAGTACATCGCGAATGTGTACGCCGGGAACGGAGCGCGCCGACCCTTTCAGGAAACGCTCGTCGCCGCGGGCCAGTGCAATGACCGGGCGATGCACGCGATCCTTCACGCGCGAAGCCACCAGTCCGACCACCCCCTGATGCCACGTCTCGTCGAACAGGCACAGGCCGAGCGGCAGGCTGGTCTCCTCGCGCATGTCGGCGACGACCAGCATGGCTTCCTGCTGCATCTGCAATTCCAGCTCGCGACGATCGTGATTGAGCTGCGTGAGCCGGCCGGCGAGCACGCGGGCCATGTCCGGATCGTCCGTCAGCAGGCACTGGATGCCGACGCTCATGTCATCGAGCCGCCCCGCCGCATTCAGGCGCGGTCCGATCTGATAGCCGAGATCCGTCGCGAACACCGTCGACAGCGAACGTCCCGCGACTTCGAGCAGCATGCGGATGCCGGGCACGCAGCGTCCCGCGCGGATGCGCCGCAGACCCTGCTGTACCAGCACGCGATTGTTGCGGTCGAGCGGCACGAGATCCGCCACGGTGCCGAGCGCCACGAGATCCAGCAGGTCCGCAACGGACGGCGGCTGCGGATGCAGCCCGCGCTGCTGCATTCCCCGCGTCAGTGCCGCCATCAGATAGAACGCGACGCCGACACCCGCCAGCGCCTTGCTGGGGAAGGACTCGCCGGGCGAATTGGGATTCACGATGGCTGCCGCATCCGGCAACGTGGACGCCGGCAGATGATGATCGGTGACCAGCACCTCGATCCCCATGCTGCGTGCCTCGAGGACGCCGGCGTGACTGGCAATGCCATTGTCGACCGTGACGATGAGTGCCGGCTGGCGGGCAGCGGCGAGGCGCACGATCTCCGGCGTCAGGCCGTAGCCGTACTCGAATCGGTTCGGCACGATGAAATCGACGTAGGCGAATCCCAGGCGCGTCAATTGACGCACGACCAGCGCGGTGCTGGTGGCGCCGTCGGCATCGAAGTCACCCACGACGACGATGCGACTGCCGGCCACAAAATGACGGCACAGCAGATCGACCGCTTTGTCGATGCCGCCAAGCTGGCTCAGCGGAATCAATCGATCCAGCCCGAGTTCGAGATCGTCCGCCATGGAGATGCCACGCGACGCATACAGGCGGCGCAACAGCGGATGCAGGGTCGGCGGCAGGTTCGAGTCCGCCTGCGGTGGACGACGACGAATCGAATGGCTGCTCATTCTGACCGACTCCCGGCTGACCGGCTCCAGCTCTGCGGGGGCAATGCCCGCCGCCAGAAGCGCCGCAGATCGCCGCGACGCACGTCGACATGCCAGTCATCGAGAACCAGATCGAGTCGCGACAATCGTCCCCGGGAAAGCGCAGCAGACAGTGGCGCCAGCCATTGCGAATCCAGCCGCTCGAGATCCGCCTCGCGCACGACGGCAATGGCGCGCGACGCCCCAGCCATGGCCAGCAACAACCGTTCCGCATCCTGCGGCAGCGGAGCGAGCGATGGGTTCGACGATCGATACAGGCCACGCAGGAATCCCTCGCTGCCGAAGGCCAGCGGCAATCCGGACGCAGCGGGAATCGGTGCCACGGCACCGCCGCCCCACAGCCACACCGCATTGATTGCCGGCAACCCGCGGCGCGCGCGCGATTCGTTCACGGCATGTTCGTGCAACAGCATCTGCAATTCGGTCATCACGCGGCGCAGTTCGGGCGCATCGGGTCCACGGGGCATGGCGGCCTGCAGTTCGTTGGTTGCCGCCGCGTCGGGCGTCGAGGTCATCGCCTGCAGCGGTCGCGCAGTCCGCAGGAACCACTCGTTGCCCGTGGCCTGCAGGACGAAGTCGCCGGACGCAAAGCTCGGAGCGAGATGTTCGAACAGCGTCGCGTGCTCCGCGTCGCTGATCCGCGCCTCATCACTCAATGTCAGAAAACTCAGACGATCGAGCCCGGCGACGAAGTGCACCGGCTCGGCATGCAGCCAGTATCCATCCTGACCGCTCATGCTGACGGCAGCGCTGGCCAGCGACTCGGGTGCAATGCCCAGGCTGCTCAGCAGGCCGCGTTGCCAGGGCCGCAGTGGCGACTCGATATCGTCACGAGCCCATCGATGCGCGATGGAGCCGCGCCCCGCGAGTCGCGCCAATATCGGCGATGCCGGCGTCCCGCGTGACAGCGTCGTCCCGATATCGGGAGCAATCAGGGTCAGCCAGGGAGAAGTCGACATCGGTGCTGCAGGAAAACGAAGGTGCCGTTATCGTAGCGGAATGAAACTGACAGACGACAGTATCGGCGGCATGCAGCTGGTGCGCGCCTACGCCCCCGGCGAGATCCGCGTGAACGAAACGATCGTGCGTGGCAGTTGCCTGCTGCGCGCCGACACGATCGTCACGGACTGGCGCCCGCAATCGCTGGATGAACTCACCGAAGAAGATCTGGAACCGTTGTTCGCGCTCGAGCCCGAGATCGTCGTACTCGGCTCGGGCACGCGACAGAAATTTCCGCCGACGACCCTGCTCGCGCGCATCCTCACGCGCGGCATCGGCTGCGAAGTCATGGACACCGGCGCCGCCTGCCGCACCTACAACGTGCTCGTGAGCGAAGATCGGAAAGTCGTCGCTGCACTATTCTTGCGGGACTAACGCGGCGGGAAGAGGAAGAGAACGGAGGCCGCAAAAGACCGCAAAAAAGAATGAGCAAACTTGAGCAAATAATCGTTCGGAATCCGGAATGATTTCCTCGCTTCTTTTATGCGGTCTTTGCGGCTCTCTCGGATTTGTTTTTTGGCCGGCGTCCGTAGTGGGCTGGCCTGGTGCAGTCTTCTCCCGGTGAAGGCCACCGGGAGAAGACGCGAGGGACTGAAGTTCGTTCGACCAACTCGTCGTTGCGTGTTCACGAGGAACATTCACTTGACGAAGTATTCTTGTTCTTCTCGTTTTGTTCTTCTTCGCGCTGTTTCCTCGAATCCCCCTCCGCCCCCGCGCCTTCACCCGGTAACCCTGCGGCTCGTTCGCTGTCTCTTGCCAGCGACGTTGGGGGCGGATGTTAGACATACGTAGAGAGTAGTTGCAACTACTGTCCGCAATTTATTCACTCGAATTAGTTGCAGTTGCAATGATCGCGCCAGCATCAGCGATAGCCCTGCATTCTCATTGGACGCCATCGCACCGGAGTTCTGCGCGTTTTCCTTAGCACCCTGAACGATACGGCGGGGTCTCGTTGATATATCTAGCGCCGTTGCGGTAACAACGACAGCGGATTGCCCGGCGTGCCGTTGACGCGTATCTCAAAGTACAGCATGGGCGTGCCCTGCGGACCGTTGCCCATGGTCGCAATCCTCTGTCCCGACGTAACTGCGTCACCTTCCTTGACCATCACCGCCTGCGTGTGGCCGTAAGCACTCAGGTAGGTTTCGTTGTGCTTAATGATGACGAGCTGGCCGTAACCCAGCAGACCAGTGCCGCTGTAGACCACGCGGCCGGTAGCCGCAGCGCGGATATCCTGACCCGATCGCCCATCGATCATCAGCCCCTGACCGCCATTCGGTCGCGTCGTCAGCGTCGGTCGGCCACCCTCGACCGGCCATGACCATCGAACCGGCGGCCCGACCGGGACGCTGCGCTTCGGCGGTGTTGCCGCAGGAGGACTCGCTGCTCGCGGGCTCGCGGGCTTCTTTGCGGCGACCGTACCGCCGCGCCCTGTCGGCGTGAGGCGCAACACCTGGCCCGGATGAATCAGATAGTCGCGACCGATTCCGTTCCAGCGCGCGAGATCGTGATAGTCGACCTTGTGACGCCACGCGATCGAGTACAGCGTGTCACCGCGCTTGACCGTGTAAGTGGCCGACGCGGGAGGATTCGATGAGCACGCGACCAGCAGGAAGAAGGTGAGCGCGCAGAACAGCCGCACCCATGAACGTGACGACGGCCAGGCCAATGTTCAGAACCCCGACAGCATCGTCACTGCGCCACCTCTCGTCTACGCGAACCTCTTGCTACCCCAGTCCCTTGAGCAACGGCACGAAACTCACCAGGCCCAGCGTCTCCTTGTGGAAGTCATCGCCGCGCCGCGTGATGCGCAACAACTGCTGCCGGCCTTCCGGACCCACCGGCGCGATCAGGCGGCCGCCGGGACCGAGCTGCGTCAGCAGCACTTCCGGAATGGCAAGCGGCGCAGCGGCCATCAGGATGCCGTCATACGGCGCATGCGCGACCCAGCCCTGAAAGCCATCGCCATGGCGCAAATGAACATTGCGCAGGTTGAGTTCCTTCACGCGCAGGCGCGCGCGCTCCAGCAGCGCACTGATGCGCTCGATGCTGTACAGGAATTTGACGAAAGGCGATAGCACCGCGGTCTGATAACCGCAGCCCGTGCCGATCTCCAGCACCTTGCGCGGCGCGGTGCCTTCGATCAGCGCTTCCGTCATGCGCGCGACGACATAAGGCTGCGAAATCGTCTGGCCCAGGCCGATCGGCAGCGCCGTGTCTTCGTAGGCGCGCGTCGCCAGCGCCTCATCGACGAACAGATGTCGCGGCACGTTGCGGATCTGTTCGAGCACTTCCGGATTGACGATGCCCTGATCGCGCAGGCGTTGCACCAGGCGCTCGCGCGTGCGCGCCGATGTCATGCCGATGCCCGTGTGTCGCGCGGCGGGCACCACTGCGGGCGCGGGCTTGCCGTAAGGCGGCTTCATGCCTCGCGCCCCTGCAGCCAGTTGCCGATGTCATCGAGCATCGAGTGCCGCGTGAGATCGATCTGCAGCGGCGTGACGGAGACATAGCCATTGGCCACGGCATCGAAGTCGGTGCCCTCGCCGGCATCCTGTCCCAGTCCTGCCGGCCCGACCCAGTAGACCGGCCGGCCGCGCGGATCCTCCGAACGCACGATGGGCTCGGAGCGATGACGAAACCCGAGGCGTGTCGCCCGGTATCCCTTGAGCTGCTCGTACGGCAGATCGGGCACGTTGACGTTGAGGATGGTGGCGTGATGCAGCGGCGAGCGTTGAATGCGCATCACCAGTTCCGCGGCGACGCGGCCCGCGGTCGCATAGTGCTGTCCCGATTCCGGCTTGATGGCAAGCGAGACTGCGATGGCCGACAGGCCGAGGAACCGGCCCTCGATCGCCGCCGCGACCGTGCCCGAATACAGCACATCGTCGCCCAGGTTCGGACCATCGTTGATACCGGAGACGACCATGTCGTGCTCGTGCTCGAACAATCCCGAGATCGCCAGATGCACGCAGTCTGTCGGCGTGCCGTTCTGCACCAGGTAGCGATCCTTGTCGAAGGGGAAGACGCGCAGCGGCACGTCGAGCGTCAGGGAATTGCTTGCGCCGCTGCGATTGCGATCCGGGGCGACAACCGTGACTTCGGCGAGCGGCGTCAGGGCTTCAGTCAGGGCACGGATGCCCTCCGCGCGATAACCATCGTCGTTGCTGATGAGAATCTTCACGCTGCTGCTGGAATCTTCGAATCGCGCCCGCTACGCGGCGACAAACTATACTGGAAATATTGCGACGAATCCTCGACATGAGTACGCCCGACGACCCGGACAAGGATCTGTTTCGCGAAGCGATGCGCGAAGTGAAGCCTTTGCGGCCCGCCAGCGAAACCCCGCCAGCGCCGAAGCCCGCCCCACAGGCGCGCTTCACGCGCCTGGACGAGCGCGAGGTATTGAGGGAGAGCCTGCTGCCGCCCACGGACGATGCGCTGCTCGGCACCGGCGACGAATTGCTGTTCCGCCGTCCACATGTACCCGAAGACATTCTCATCAAGCTGCGCCGCGGCCACTACGCCGTCGATGCCGAGATCGACCTGCACGGACTCAATGGCGCGCAGGCCAAGGCGGCGCTGCGCGAGTTCGTAACCGACGCGGTGCATCGCGAATTCAAGTGCGTCAGGATCGTGCACGGCAAGGGCCGACGCTCCGGTCCGCGCGGCCCCGTGCTCAAGAACATCGTCAACCGCTGGCTGCAACACACTGATTCCGTGCTGGCCTTCGCCTCGGCGCGTGCGATCGACGGCGGCAGCGGCGCGGTGTATGTGCTGCTCAAGAGCAGGAGATGAGAGTTTCACACGGAGTTCACGGAGGGCACGGAGGTCGGAGAACGAAGAAAGGATCTCCACGGGGAACACGGGGCCGGAACAACAAAATTTCTTTCCCCGTGCTTCCCCGTGGAGACTCTTCTTTGCCTCGAACTCCGTG
>CAYWHG010000205.1:0-6781 GCA_964457865.1 uncultured Steroidobacter sp. | reverse complement strand
CCCGCCGCCGATCGCTGGTACGCACGCGACGTCGCCGGCATCGCCGTGGCCCGCGGACTGACCGACATCGCGCCCTACTTCATCGATGCTGCGGCCAGCGAATCCGCAGCGCCCGGTGCACCCATCGGCGGCCTCACCGTCGTTTCCTTCCCCAACAGCCACCTGCAGTACGCCTTGACGTGGTTCGTGCTCGCACTCATGGTGGCTGGCGGCGCTGCCCTGGTATTTCGTCATGAGTGGCGCGTACGAGATCAGTGGAGACGCAAGAGCGGAGTAACCGCAAAGAACGCATAGAACGCATAGAAAGCCCGAGAAGAACAATGGCCGCAAAAAGCGCAAAAGGCGCAAGGTCGGAAAAAAGCAATCGAGACCATTCTTTCTTTTCTGATTTTTGCGCTTTTTGCGGCCATTCTCTCTTCTCCCTTTTGCGTTCCATGCGTTCTTTGCGGTTACTCTTTCTCCATGAATGAGAAAGCCGCCGGCATCGCGCCGGGCTACAACGACACCGCGATTCGCAAGAACCTGGCGTTGCTGATCCAGCTTCGCTGGATCGCGGTGGTCGGTCAGGTGCTGACCATCGTCGTCGTGCACTTCGGTCTGAAGGTTCCCCTGCCGCTGGGGGCGATGCTGCTGGTGCTCGCCGCATTGATCGCGCTCAACCTGGTCGGCATCGCCTGGCTGCGCGGCAACCGGCCGGTCGGCAACACCGCCGTGTTCATGGCATTGCTGCTCGATGTCGTGGCCCTGAGTGTCCAGCTGTATCTGAGCGGCGGCGCGAGCAATCCGTTCATCGCGCTGTTCCTGGTGCAGATCGTGCTGGCCGCCGTGCTGCTGGATGCGGAGTCGAGCTGGATTCTGGTCGGCGCGACGTTCATCAGTTTCATCATGCTCACCTGGTTCAAGCAGCCGCTCGTCATCCCGCCGCGGTACGACGAGCTTTATCAGTACGGCGTATTTCTGTGCTTTGCGCTCGACGCCGCCCTGCTGGTCGCCTTCGTCACGCGCATGAACCTCAATCTGCGCGAGCGCGATGCAAAGCTCGCCGAGCTGAAGCAGCAGGCGGCGGAGGAGGGGCATATCGTGCGCATGGGCCTGCTGGCGTCCGGCGCCGCGCACGAACTCGGTACGCCGCTGGCCTCGGTATCGGTGATCCTCGGCGACTGGCGGCGCATGCCGGCCATCGCACAGCGGCCGGAACTGCTGGAGGAACTGGAGGAAATGCAGTCCGCAGTACAGCGCTGCAAGCACATCCTGAGCGGCATCCTGCAGTCCGCCGGCGAGACGCGCGGCGAGGCGCCGGCGGTGACGACACTGCAACAGTTCCTGCGCGACATCGTGCGCGACTGGTCGGATCGGCATCCGGGCGAGGTGCTGCACTACCATCCCAGCGCCGATCTCGGCGAGGATGTCGCCGTCGTTTCCGACCCGGCGCTGCGCCAGGTCATCACCAACCTGCTGGAAAATGCCTGTGAAGTGTCGCCGCAATGGATGGGCCTGCATGCCGAGCGGCGCGGCGACCGGCTGCGCATGGAAGTCGCGGATGCCGGCCCGGGCTTCACGCCGGAGATGCTCGCCAATGTCGGCAAGCCCTATCACTCGACCAAGCCGCGTCAGGGAGCGGGACTCGGGTTGTTCCTGGTGGTGAACGTCATCCGCAAGCTGGGCGGCACCGTGACCGCGCGCAATCGCGAAGAGGGCGGCGCCGTCGTGACCATCGAGTTGCCGCTGTCGGCGCTGGCGTACACGGCGGGCGTTCATGACTAACGAAATGCAAACGCAGAAGCTGCTGCTGATCGTCGAGGACGACGAATCGCTGGCGCGTACGCTCAAGCGTTCGTTCGAGCGCCGCGACTATCGCGTGCTGACCGCGAGCGACCACGACACCGTCGTAGAACTGCTCAGGACGGAATCGCCGCAGTTCGCCGTGGTCGATCTGAAATTGAATGGCGTGTCGGGACTGTCGTGCGTGCAGACGCTGCATGCCCATGACGAGCGCATGCGCATCGTGGTTCTCACCGGGTTCGCGAGCATCGCCACCGCCGTCGAGGCGATCAAACTCGGCGCCTGCCACTACCTCGCCAAACCCTCGAACACCGACGACATCGAAAAGGCCTTCGGCAAGACCGGCGGCGATACCGAGGTCTCACTCACCGCACGCCCGACTTCCATCAAGACCCTGGAGTGGGAACGTATCCACCAGACGCTGGTGGATACGGAATTCAACATCTCCGAAGCCGCGCGCCGACTCGGCATTCATCGGCGCACGCTGGCGAGAAAGCTGCAGAAGCAGCGGGTGAAGTAGCGGAAGTCGCCACATCGACCACCGCTTCACGCAATGTCGTCGGCATCCTCGGCCTTGGCATACGCATAGCCGCCGCCGATCTGCCAGCCGGTGAGCACCTCGCCGACGCTTCCAGTTCGATGCCCTGCGACACCGTGCCCTGTATCGCCCATGTCCGCTCGTCGCATCGTCCATCGAGAGACTGTGAGCATGTCGGCGATGATCCATGAGATCCAACATCGCTTCGCTATCTCGCAATGAGACTCCGGCATGTAACCCGGACTAGCTTCCGTGACGCATCGGTGACCAGATGAATACGGCGTCATAACCGCGCTTCCGCTAACGTGCACGACCGCGGATAAACCAGTACAAGATCAAGGGTGCCTCATGACAACAAGACGATGGATGGTTTTTTCATTCGGCGTGCTGCTCGCGGGATCCGCCGCAGCTCAGGACGCGCGCGCAGTGCTGCGAGCCGCGGCGGATACGCTTGGTGTGCGCAACGTGCAATCGATCGAGTACACCGGCAGCGGCTACGTGGCGGCCGTGGGCCAGAGCTTCACGCCCAACGATGACTGGCCAAGGTTCGAGGTCATCAACTACTCGCGGACAATCAACTATCGGAACCGCGCGTCCCGCGAAGAGTATGTCCGCCGGCAGGGCGACTATCCGGCACGAGGCGGCGGCGGTACGCCCTTGCAGGGCGAACAGCCGCAGCGTTTCCTGACCAGCGGCGACTACAGTTGGAACTTGAACGGCAGCGCGCCCGCGCCGGAGCCGGCTGTGGCCGAAGTTCGCCAACTCGACATCTGGCTGTCGCCGCATGGGTTCCTGAAGGCGGCGCTCGAAGCCAAGGACGTCACCGCCGTCGAGTCGACCTTCGAGGGCGCGAAAGTCACAGTCATCTCCTTCACGGGATTGGGCAAGTACCGCGTGAACGGCGAGATCACCGCGGACAATCTGGTCGCGCGTACGCAGACCTGGGTCGCGAACCCGGTGCTCGGCGACACGCTGTTCGACCACCGTTATTCGAACTATCGGGATTTCGGCGGCGTGCTGTTTCCGACCCAGTTGCACTCGCATCAGGGCGATCCGCAACTGAATGCCGGGCGCAACTGGAAAGACATTCGCGTAACGGACGTCCGCGTCAACGTGAATCCCGAGCGCCTGCCCGTTCCCGACAACGTGCGTACCTCGACGGTGCCCGCGGTCGTCGTGGAGTCCAGTCAGCTGGCGCCCGGCGTCTGGCGAATCGCCGGCGGTTCGCATCACAGCGTGGCCGTCGAGTTCCGCGATTTCGTCGCCGTCGTCGAAGCGCCGCTGAACGAAGCGCGCTCAGTCGCTGTCATCGCCGAGACGCGCCGGTTGATTCCGGGCAAGCCGATCCGCTACCTCGTCAACACCCATCATCATTTCGATCATTCCGGCGGGATAAGGACGTATGTAGCCCTCGGTGCGACGGTGGTCACGCATCAGAACAATCGCGACTTCTACCGGAACGTGGTTCTGCACCCGGGCCCGCGAACGCTGGAGCCCGACGTTCTGTCGAGCGTGGTCCCGAGGTTCTCCGACGACCGCGAGCCGTCGATCGAGACGGTCAATGCGAAGTACGTGCTCAGCGACGGATCGAGGACGCTCGATCTCTACCCGGTCCAGGGTCTGCCGCACGCGGGCACCGCGATCATCGCGTATCTGCCGACGGAGAAAATCCTGATCAACGCGGATCTGTATTCTCCGTCTGCACCGGGTGCGCCACCGCTGACCCCCAATGCGAACCTTCGTGCCCTGCATGAGAACATTCAGCGTCTTGGTTTGAATGTCGAACGGCACGTCGGCATCCACGGCCAGGTCGCGTCGCATACGGACCTGCTGAAGATCGTCGGAACCTGACGCCGCCTGCGGAAGGGACGGCGGTTGCTACTGAGTTCGTGACAAGCCCCCGGCAGGGCCGGGGGCTTCTGAACTCCGAACAGGACTGCAATCCACCGGGCCGCGGCAATCAGTTCAGCAGCGGATGATCCTTCGGCAGTTGCCTCGAATACCGTTGGATCTCATGCAGTGGAGATCCATCCTTTTCCAGCTCTCCACTGCTGGGTGAAACTGTCGCCGCGTGCAAGCGAGGAGAGGACGGGCATTGCGAACTCCTTGATACTCCCGACGATCTGGTCAAACGCATCTATGAGTTCGTTCTCACCGACCTTCTTCACAAAGGCATTCCACTGAACTCGATGTTGCTCCACGAAATCAGTGGTGAGCGCTTCAAATTCTTCAGCGGGGACAGCTGTCTCCCGATTCTTGAAAGTAGCGCTGATGGCATTGAGAAGCGTGTCCGCTTTGAAGTCGAGATGATTCGAGCACAGCCACACGTCGTAGAAGTCCTTCATCCGGCTGTTCACGTTGCCTAGCGAAACCATAGCCTGGAGCTTTTCGGCGATCGCGGATTCGATCGGGTAGGCAAGCAGCTGGATCGTGTCGCTGGTCAGGAAGGCCGGGTATTCGATCATCCGCGGCCCGGGCACCATCACATCGCCCACACCGAAATCGATCTGGATCCTGAGACGCACATTGTCCATGCGTGCATCCATAAGGATTCGGGTTCCCTTGTACTCGGAGTCTTTCGTGATTTCCTCGGCTACGATGCTGTCAGTCAGGAACGTGAGGCCATCTGGCTCTACTTCGAGAGTCGCACAGTCCTTGACGAGTGCCATGAGGCTCGCTTGATCAGCTTTACCCTTACGAAGCATGTCGATGTCCATCGTGGGACGCGCACGGGGAATGCCGATAGTCTTCAGCAGCAGTGCGCCTTTTAGCACGACACTTTGTGCATGCCTTGATTTCGAGACGCGATACAGGAATCGCTCGATAGCGTACTGCTGAAGTACCTGTTGAAACGGTGCGCCGCTCGACTTTGAACTGTGACGGAGCCTTGCGAGTACCGAGGCCACGACGTTCTTCTTCTCACTCATTCGATCGCCTGCAGATATGGTGACATGGGCTTCTCAACACGAAGCAGCCGCGCATATCGCAGCAGCTCGCGGTTCTGTACGCGTTTTCGTTGTCGCGCCAGGCGCAGTGCTTCGAGCGCGACGTCCAGCCCGAGCTTGTTTCTGAACTTGAAGCAATCCACCACAGTGCGCGCAACACCGTAGATCTTCAGCGGCATTCCGGCGATGCGATGCATCTCAAGTCCTTCGTTGAATGTCTTCGGGTCGAAGCGATATACCGTGACCGGAATGGACAGTGTGATCCGGTAATAGCTGTCGCGAGGCACCGCGAGGTGCATGGAGGATGGGATGTGAGTCGTAATGTCGTGATACGAAAGCGCGCTGATCAGACACACGGCTGCGTTCGGTGCGCGCGCCGCGACGACGGCGAGGTCAGGATGCTCGGCTTCGCCAACTTCGGCCAGGCGGTATAGGCCGCGACCGAGTTCGATGATCTGACCGCTTTCACGCAGAGCGTAGAGCGCGTCGGTGTGTACGCCGCTCGCGATCAGATCGCGGGTACGCAGCGTGCCGCCTTTATCGCGGAAGACTTGGAGTGCAGTGTCGAGATCGCGGGTTTTCATGTCGGGTAATAATAGCGCCATTTATAAATAAGTGGGGTTTATATTACCCAGTGAGCAGTGCTGGGTCAGGAAACCGGCGTAGCGTTGCATCAGGCGCCAATCGCTTGGAAGGGTTCTCCCGGCACGTGGGCAATCCGCAAGAGAGCTGTAGTGATGGCCTGCAGAAGGAGGGGTTGAAGCGCGGCAATCAGTTCAGCAGCGGATGATCTTTCGGCAGTTGCCTCGAATACCAGATCGCCAGCTTGTGCCTCATGCTCGCTTCGCTCACCTGGTCTTCCGGCAACGGCTGGATGATCTTGTCGTGAACCAGTAAACGATAGATGTACCGAAGCTTCTCGCTCGCCGAGTCCGTGGGCTCGAATTCCACCGCTTTGCGGCCTTCGGCGTACTTCACGCCGGCGACGAGCGCGCCTTTGAACAACTCCGCTTCGTGCTTCAGCTTCTTCATGGAAGAATCCTCACGTGCCGAGAAAGTCCTTCTTTCCGACCCCGATGCCGTTGTGACGAAGAATGTTGTACGCGGTGGTCACGTGAAAATGGACATTGGGTAGCAGGTGGCTGAATAGATAGGGCTGCCCCTGCATCGACTTCGTACTGCTGCGGCTCTGCCATGAAATCGTTCTGTCCTCGCTGCCGTCGATCTGTGTCGGCTGCAGCGTTTCCAGATACTTCACCGTGTTGTGAATGCGCGTCGCGAGCTCGGCAAATGTCGTCTCGTTGTCCTCGTAAGCGGGAAATTCGGCACCGGCCAGTCGCGCAGCACCGCTGCGAGCGGTATCGGTTGCAATCTGAACCTGTCGCACCAGCGGAAACATGTCCGGAAAGAGCCGGCTGTTCAGCAGAACTGCTTCTTCGATCTTGTGCGCCTTCGCGTGCGCGACGCCCTTCTCGAGAATCCCTGCGAGATTGTTCAGTGCGCGAATGAAGACAGG
>CAYWHG010000204.1:4866-6806 GCA_964457865.1 uncultured Steroidobacter sp. | reverse complement strand
GCACCTCGTGGAGCTTCTGCCAGAGCGTGCCGCCGAAGGCGACGTTCATTTCCTGAAAGCCGCGGCAGATGGCCAGCAGCGGCATCCCCGCCTGCACGACTCGCGGAATCAGCGGCAGCGTCGTCGCATCGCGGTGCGCGTCGTGCAGCGTTCCCTCGGCGCTGAGCGGACCGCCATAGCGATGCGGCTCGACGTTCGAAGCACTGCCCGTCAGCAGAATCCCATCGAAACGATGCAGCAGGTCATCGAGACTGATCCCATCGCCCAGCGACGGGATCAGCACCGGGATCGCATCGGCGCCCTGTGCGATGGCATTGATGTACTTCTCACCCACGCAGTGGAAGTAGTGAGGCCCGAGCAGACGACGGTCTGCAGGGATTCCGATAAGCGGCTTGCCCGGCATAAACGTTTAATATCTTTAACGACCGGAAGAGGTACCGGCGTCCAATCGACGGGGCATTTAACCACAGTCCCGGCAGCTCCGCCCGCCCGCGGTTTACCGAGGGGGGCCATTTTCAGGCCTCACAAGGGCTTGCACGGACATTTCGACCCGGCCCGCGCTTGCCGTTGCGTAGAGCCGGCCGGTATTCTCCCTGCCGCGGACTGAGACCAGTTCGCTATCAAATCTTAAACAGGGTGCATCGCATGGCAGTTGAAACCTCGATCGCTGAGATCGCTGCCCTGCGCCGCACGCATCCCGGTATCCGCTTCGTCGATGTACTGCTGGCCGACCTGTGCGGCGTGCCACGCGGCAAGCGCGTAACCCTCGAAGAGTTACCCCAGGTCTACGACGGTGGCTTCCTGCTGCCCGGCTCGATGTTCGCGCTCGACGTACAGGGCCTCACCATCGAGGAGACCCGTCTCGGCTTCGACGACGGCGACGCCGATCGCGCCTGCATTCCCGTGCCGGGCACGCTGCTGCCGGTGCCGTGGACGAACGAAGACGTCGCGCAGGTGCAGGTGTCGATGCGCGACAACGATGGCAGTGCGTTCTATGGCGATCCGCGCCATGTACTGGATGCCGTCCTGGAACGATTTCGCCGCATCGGCCTTACGCCGGTCGTCGCCGTCGAACTGGAGTTCTATTTCATCGATCGCGAACGCACGCCGGCAGGACGCATTCAGCCGCCGCGCCTGCCGCAGACCGGTCGGCGCGAGTACCGCACGCAGATCAATTCCATGTCCGATGTGAACGAGTACTCCGCGGTGCTGGCCGACATCAGCGCCGCATGTGCCGCGCAGCGCATTCCCGCAGGCACGGCGCTCGCCGAATACGGACCCGGGCAGTTCGAGGTGAACCTGCATCACTCGGCCGATGCCCTGGCAGCCTGCGACGAAGCCATCCGTTTCAAACGACTGGTCCGCGGCGTGGCGACACGACATGGCATGGAAGCAACGTTCATGCCCAAGCCCTACGCCGAATTCGCGGGCAGCGGTGGGCACCTGCACGTGAGTCTGCTCGATGCCTCAGGCGCGAACGTGTTTGCGTCGGAGGACGCCTGCGGCAATGAAACGCTGCACCACGCCATCGGCGGACTCGTCACAACGATGTCGGATGCGATGTTCGTGTTCGCGCCGACCATCAATTCGTATCGACGTTATCGCCCGGAAGCCTATGTTCCGCTGAATCCGACCTGGGCCTGCAACAATCGCGGCGCTGCGCTGCGCATTCCGGTCAGCTCGGCCGCGAATCGCCGGGTCGAGCATCGCGTTGCCGGCGCCGACACCAATCCCTACCTGTTCACGGCCGCGATCCTCGCCGGCATCCATCAGGGCCTCACCCGCAAGATCGATCCGGGCGCACCGCTCGCGGGCAATGCCTATCGCGGCAACGGCACTTCGCTGCCCGTCACCTGGCCCGAAGCGGCGCTGGCGTTCGAACGCAGCACATTCATCCGCGAATATTTCGGCGAGAAATTCCAGCAGTTGTTTCTCGCCAC
>CAYWHG010000204.1:0-4766 GCA_964457865.1 uncultured Steroidobacter sp. | reverse complement strand
ACCTCACATCGACTCCTACTACGCCGCATCGGCCAATCCCGCGCCGGTTCATCCGACCCTCGCCGGCACGATCGACGTCGACGTGTGCGTGATCGGCGGCGGCATCGCCGGATGCTCCACGGCGCTGCATCTTGCCGAACGCGGCTACCGGGTGGCGCTGGTCGAGTCCCGACGCATCGCGTGGGGCGCATCGGGCCGCAGCGGCGGCCAGGCCATCGGCGGCTATGCCTGCGGACAGCAGAAGCTGATCGATACACTCGGCATCGACGATGCTCGCAAGCTGTGGGACATCAGCGTCGAATCGCTCGCGCTGTTGCGCGATCGGGTCGAACGGCACGCCATCGACTGCGATCTGCACTGGGGCCAGATGCACGTGGCCATCAAGCCGCGTCAGCGCGAAGCGCTGCTGGCGGAGCAGCACGAACTGCAAGAGAAGTTCGGCTACCGGAACCTGCGTTTCCTCGAGGGCCCTGAAGTCGAAGCGCTGCTGGCGACGCAGCGCTACTGCGCGGGACTGTACGACAGCGGCAGCGGGCATCTGCACCCGCTGAACTACACGCTCGGCCTGGCAGCCGCCGCGCAGGCTGCGGGAGTGCAGATCTTCGAAGACACGACCGTCACGCGCGTGCAGCAGGGCGATCCCGCCACGGTGGTATGCGAGACCGGCAGCATCAGGGCGCGCTTCGTCGCCCTGTGCTGCAACGCCTATATCGACGGACTTGCGCCGCAACTCGATGCGCGCATCATGCCGGTCGGCACGTATATCGTCGCGACCGAACCATTGGGCGAAGCGCGCATGAATGAACTGATGCGCGACAACATTGCCGTGACCGACATCAACTTCGTGCTCGACTACTTCCGCCGCTCGGCCGATCATCGATTGCTGTTCGGCGGACGCGTCAGTTATTCGGGGCTCGATGCCTTCGACACGAAGAGCGCGACCCGCAAACGCATGCTCAAGGTCTTTCCGCAGCTCTCGGACATCGCCATCGAGTACGCCTGGGGCGGCTACGTCGACATCACGATGAACCGCGCCCCGGACTTCGGCCGCATCGCACCGAACGTCTATTACCTGCAGGGGTTTTCAGGTCACGGCATCGCGCTGACAGGCATCGCGGGCAAACTCGTTGCGGATGCCATTGCGGGCCAGGCGGAACGATTCGATCTCTTCACGAAGATCGAGCATCGGAAATTTCCGGGCGGAACGCTGTTGAGAATGCCCGCACTGGTACTGGCGATGTTGTGGTACCGGATGCGGGATTTTCTCTAGGGGATAGTGATCAGGGGGTAGGGGGTAGTTCCGAGTGGGATGCCTTTCTCTCTGACTACCCCCTGCCCCCTAGTCACTAACCCCTTCATACACCGCCCCGCTCGTACACGTCTCGTGCACCACCACCTTGCTCAGCAGCGGCAGAACGGCTTTCGCTTCCTCCCACACCCAGCGCGCCAGGTTCTCGCTGGTGGGATTCTCCAGTCCGGAGATCTCATTCAGATAGTGATGATCGAGCCGGTCGTAGATCGGCTGGAATGCCGCCTTCACATCGGCGAAGTCCATGACCCAGCCGGTGTGCGCATCGACCGGACCGCTGATGCGCAGTTCGATGCGAAAGGAATGACCGTGCAGCCGCGAGCACTTGTGACCGGTGGGTACATTCGGCAGGCGGTGCGCGGCTTCGATCGTGAATGCGCGGAAAATTTCCATGGTTGTCCGTTGACGGTTGACAGTTGACGGTCAGAACGAAAAACGCGCCGCCCTGGCAGGGACGGCGCGCTGGTAACTTGAATTCTTGCCGTCAACAGTCAACGGCCAACCGTCAACGATCCTTCATGCCGCCTTGCGCCGGCGCGAGCTCGATGCGCAGCTGCAGGTACCGCAGGTGCAACGGATCGTATTGCAGTCGTTGCAGACGCCAAAGTCGACCGAGCCGAAATGACGACGGCAATGCTCGCAGTACGGCTTGCGGCGACCGCCGCGCGCGACGCGGTACGAATCCACGCCCGCAACATTCTCGGCGCCCTGCGCTTCCGGACACGGCACCAGGTCCTTGCTGACGATCGAACGCAGGAACGTCGTCGCCGACATCGAACCCAGCTTGAACAGACGCATCTGTTCCTTGGCGAGACCCATCTGCGCCACGGGATCGTAAATGACGACACCCAGCTTGGGATGAAACTGAACCTGGAACGGATCGGCGCTCATGGCGTGCACTCTATGCTGGCCCAACCAATCGGGCCGGACGGGAAATCTCAAAAGGTCTCGCGCTGGGATACTGCTTACGGGGACCCGTAATGCAGCGGCAATTGTGCTGCAACGCAAGAGTAATAATCAATCCATGATCGGCCCTTTTACGTATACAAAATACGCCTAGGACCGGTGGCGTGTCCGTTCGTAGCTACCGAGATGCGGCCGGGGACGCTCCCGTTCAAGCGAATCCGCACTGATTTGTGGCGGGACGGCAATTTTTGCCGGATCGGTCAAAGTCAGCACATAACACTGGTGAATCTTCGGACTGCGCCTGAAATCCCACGGCAGCGTCGCAGTCGTGACATCTTCGACCGCAAAGGCTTCCAGCGCGTTCCGTTCCAGCCGGAAGCGCGTGAAGTTATTTGAGAACACGATCACACCGCCGGGGACCAGCAGGCGCGCCGCGAGCATGAGCAGGGTCACATGATCGCGCTGCACATCGAAGTCCTCCTCCATGCGCTTGGAACGCGAGTGGGTGGGCGGGTCGATGAACATAAGATCGAAGCGTCGGGAGTTGCCCTGCTGCTCCCGCAACCACGCCATGCAGTCTTGCTGCACAAAGCCGTGTTCCGGCCCCGCCAGATCGTTCAGCGCCAGATTGCGCTTTGCCCATTCCAGATACGTGCGCGACATATCGACGGTGGTCGATGAAGCGGCACCACCGCCCACGGCGTGGACCGTTGCGGTTCCGGTGTAGGCGAACAGGTTGAGGAATTTCTTGCCGCGCGCCATCGCGCCGATGCGCTGGCGCGTCAGCCGATGATCGAGAAACAGGCCGGTGTCCAGATAGTCATGAAAGTTCACGAGGAAGCGATAGTTGCCCTCGCGAACCTCCTCGTACTCGCGCTCGTCGCTGACCTTCTCGTACTGCGCGACGCCCTTCTGCTGACGCCGCCTGCGCAGATGAATCCGCTCCGACGGCAGCGCCAGCACTTCCGGAATCACCGCAAGCGCTTCACGACGCCGCGCCCGTACGCCTTCCTGTTCGAGGGTTTTCGGCGCTTCGTATTCCTGCACGCATGCCCACTGCTGACCGGCACCGTCGCCGTACAGGTCGATGGCAAACGCGTACTCGGGCATGTCGGCATCGTAGGCGCGATAGCAGTACACCGCTTCGCGTCGTGCCCAGTCGTTGGCCGCCTTCAGATTCTTGCGCAGCCGGTTCGCAAACATCTGCGCACCGGGCTGATTGCGGATCTCCTGCACTTCCTCGGCGCTGCGCGCCGGACGCGCCGCGCCGCGATACTCGGCAGGTTCGATATCGAAACGCAGCAGGCGGCATTCGATGCGCCCGTTGAACAGCGTGTGACTGCGCTTCGCATTGATGCCGATGGCCTTCGCCAGCGGTGGATTGCCCGTGAACACCGCGCCCTTCCAGCCTTCGAACTGTTCGCGCAGCCTTTCGCCGAGCAGCGAATAAAGAGACTCGAGCCGCTGCTGGTCGCCGATACGCTCGCCGTAAGGCGGATTGACGATCACCAGGCCCGTGCTGCCGCTCTCGCGCGTCAGCTGCGCCAGATCGCGCCGCTCGATGTGGATGAAGCTCTTCAGGCGCGCGCGCTCGACATTGTCGATGGCCGCGCGCACGGCCGCGGGATCCTGATCGTAGCCGCGCAATGTCATGCGCCGCTCCAGCGTCGCTGCGCGCCGCTCGCGCGCTTCTTCGACCAGCCTGCGCCACAGCTCACGGTCATGACCGAGCCAGCCGATGAAACCGAAATGACTGCGCATCGATCCCGGTGCGATATCGAGCGCCATCAGCGCCGCCTCGATGGGCAGCGTGCCGGAGCCGCACATCGGATCGACCAGTTCGCCGCCTTCCTTCGCCAGCGCCAGCCAGCCGCAGCGCAGCAGGATTGCGGCCGCGAGGTTTTCCTTGAGCGGCGCCGCCACACCGCGTGCGCGATAGGCGCGGCGATGCAGGCTCTCGCCCGAAAGATCGAGACTCAACGTGGCGCGATCGCGATCGAGACGCACATCGATCCGGATGTCAGGCCGCTCCAGTTCGACCGATGGACGCTCGCCCGTGCGTTCGCGCATGAAATCGACGATCGCATCCTTGGTCTTGAGCGCCCCGAAGTGGGTATGCGTGATGCCGCTGGTAGCGCCGGCCAGGTCGACCGCCAGCGTTCCGGTCGGCTTGATGTGCTGCGTCCAGTCGATCGCACGCACACCGGCATACAACGCTTCCGGCGTTGCGGCCTCGAACGAACCGAGCGGCAGCAGGATCCTGCTCGCAGTGCGCGACCACAGACAGGCGCGATAGGCCGTTTCGAGCGATCCCTCGAACTGCACGCCAAGCTTGAACTCGCGGCACTGCGTCGCGCCGCACTCACGCAACTCGGCCGCAGTCAGATCGGCAACACCCGGCGGACAGGAAGCAAAAAACTGCATTGTTTGATTTCAGGAGTAATGAGGAGGATTGCACACAGCGATCATGACCAACGGAAATCCCCTGGGGGACGGAGCGCACAGAGTTCAAGGCGAAGAAGCAGAGAATTCTCCACGGGGGACACGGGGA
>CAYWHG010000203.1:0-6931 GCA_964457865.1 uncultured Steroidobacter sp. | reverse complement strand
CAGCAGGCCGGTGATTCAGATCAGCGGCAGTACGGACAAGGAGATTCGCCTGGCGATCAGCCTCCCCGCGGCTTGATCGCAGCGTCCGCAGGCAGATCAGGGCGTATGTGCTTCTACGTCGATTGACGACCCTCCGCAGCAGCCGCAGCATGACGGCTGAAAAATTCCGGGACCAGGGCGACAGCTTGTGTCCATCGCCGTGACCGGACAGAGCCGTCGACGCCGGAGCCATCGTCATGAGATCAACTGAAGGAGGGCGCGCACTGCGCGCCCTGTTGGGCCTGCTTGCACTGGTTGCCTGCGCCTCGGCACAAGCGAAGGAAGAACGGATCGGCCTGGTGCTGGGCGGCGGCGGTGCACGCGGCGCGGCGCACATCGGCGTATTGAAGGTCCTGGAGCGCGAACGCATCCCGATTCATGCCATCGCCGGAACCAGTGTCGGCGCCATCATCGGTGGTCTGTACTCGGCCGGTTACTCGCCGGAAGAGATCGAGCAGATGATCGGCTCGATCGACTGGATCGACATCTTTCATGACGGGACGGCCCGTGCCGATCAACCCATGCGCCAGAAGGAGACGGATCTCGGTTCGGTCGCCAACCTGGAAATCGGCGTCGTAAACGGTCAATTGACCATCCCGACGACGCTGGTGCGCGGGCAGAAACTGGGCCTTCTTCTGCGGCGCATGTTCCTCGGGCGCAGCAATGTCGAGACCTTCGACGATCTGCCGATTCCCTTTCGCTGTGTCGCCACGGACATCGGGGTCGTCAAGCCCGTCGTGTTCAGTTCGGGAGATCTCGCGCTCGCGGTGCGCTCGAGCATGGCGGTGCCGGGCGCGTTCGCGCCCGTGAAACACGATGGCAAAGTGCTCGTCGACGGCGGCATCGTCGACAACCTGCCGATCGACGTGGCGCGGCAGATGGGTGTCGATCGCCTGATCGTCGTCGACGTGGGTCAACCGCTTGCGCCGGCCGATTCTGTTCATTCAGGAATTCAGGTGATGCTGCAGATGATCGGCGGCATGATGCGTGATCGCACCGAAGAGCGACTCGCCACGCTGACCGAGCGCGACATCTTCCTGCGGCCAGACATCAAGGATGTCTCCACGGCAAGCTTTCCGCGGGCGATCGATGCGGTCGCGCCGGGGGAAGCGGCGGCGCTCGCAGTCGTCGAGCAGCTGCGGGATTTCTCGGTTTCGGAAGCGGAATATCAGGCATGGCGAGCGACCCAACAGCGCTCGTACACCTCGCCGCCCGAAATATCCTTCGTCAACGTCGACGCATCGCAGAGTGTGACGTCCGAGTTCGTTCACGACCGCATTTCGGCGGAACCCGGTCGGCCGCTCGACATCGACGTGCTGGAGAAGGACATCAAGGGTGCCTTTGGACGCGGCACCTACGACTCCATTACCTATCACCTCATCACTAACGAACGTGGCGAAACCGGGCTCGACATCATCCCTGTGGATACGTCCCTCGGACGCACCATCTTCAGGACCGGCCTGCAGATCAATGACGACTTCCAGGGCAACGACGACTATCAGTTGAATGTCGAAGGTCGGGTTACCGGTCTGACCGAGAAGGGCGCGGAATGGCGCAACTTCGTGGGAATGGGGCGGGTGACGGCGCTCGAGACCGACTTCTACCTGCCGTTTGCGCAGCGCGGTAACTGGTTCGTCGCGCCGCTGCTCAGCTATTACGCGCTCAATCAGCCGCTGATCGGCGACGCAGCGCCGGTGCTGGATCAGACGATCGCGCAATACAGAGTCGAAACCTGGTACGGCGAATTTCGTCTCGGCCGCGATTTCGGCGACCGCTTCCGTCTGTCCGTCGCGGCATTGCGGGGACAGGATCATGCCGAACTTGCCGTGGGGTTGCCCGAACTGCTGCCGTCGTCACTCGTAGCCGACGTCGGTGGCGTGAATGCCACGCTGCTATGGGACAGCCTGGACAATGTGCGTTTCCCCCGCCGTGGCATGCGGGCCGAAGTGAGTTACACCTCGTATGACACGCACATGGGATCGGATGAAGACGGCAACCTGTTGCGCGTGAGTATCGACAAGGCATTCACCGGCGGTCGCAACACACTTCTGCTCGGAGCGCGAGCTTCACTTGCAAAAGATGCGATCGATGCACAGCAATCCTCGTCGACACTCGGAGGGTTGACCTATCTGTCAGGACTGCGCGACCGGCAACTGCTGGGCGATCAGATGCTGCTGTTCCGTTCGATCTACTATCGGCGGCTCACGCAGCAGGGCCTGTTGTTCGATATGCCGCTGTATCTGGCAGGCAGTCTCGAAGCCGGCAACGTATGGGATGACTACCGGGACGTCGCATTCGACGATCTCATCGGCGCTGCGAGCGTATTTCTGGGGCTCGATCTGCCGATCGGGCCACTGCAGTTCGGCTACGGACGTACCTTCGACAACCGCAGCGCCTTGTATCTGACCTTCGGTTCCCTGGTGCTGCCGGGCTACCGCTGAATCTGGCGCTGAATCTGGCCGCCATTTTCCCTGCTCATTTTCGCCAGGCGTTCCGAGATCTCCCGCGCAGCCTTCATTTCATCCGGGCTGCGTTCGGGCGGTGCGAATGAATGGATGCCCACTGCGCCGATCGGCGTCAGCAGAACTTTGGTGCTGGGCTGGTTGATGCAGCCGCTCAATAAAATGGCCGCCAGACCGAAGATCACGTTTCGCGCTTGCTTCATGCCGCCGTTCCTCACGTTGCCTGATTACGCATTCAACGCGTGAAAGCGGCCAGGGGTCGGGCACAAAGCGGCAAAGTCGCGGCGAATTTCGCCGCACAGCGACGTGGCCGGATCGACTACGCAGAGAAGGAAGGCAGCAAGACTCCGCACGATCGGCAGGCAGTTCCTGCGCGATCGTGTCAGTGAAGTCTGGGTTAAATCGTGAATCCCTCGCGCGACAACGGCAGCGTCCGGACCCGATGTCCGGTCGCGGCGAAGATCGCGTTGCAGACGGCGGGGGCGAGCGGCGGCAGCGCCGGTTCACCCGCACCCGTCGGCGAGAAATCGCTCTGGATGAAATGCACATCGACCTTCGGCGCCTTCGCCATGCGCAGGATCGGATAGCGGTCGAAGTTGGTCTGCTGGATGCGGCCGTTCTCGATGCCAATCTCCAATCCCATCGCGGTGCTGAGTCCGTCGATCACGGAGCCTTCGCACTGGTTCTCGGCGCCGCTCATGTTGACGATCGGTCCGATGTCGCCGGCGACCACGACACGATGCACGGTGAGCTTCTTGTTCGCATCGACGCTCACATCCGCCACCTCGGCGAAGTGTCCGGCGTGACTGAAATGGAAGGCGAGTCCGAGACCGCGTCCTTTCGGTTGTGGTTTACCCCAGCCGGCTTTTTCCGCGGCGAGTTTCAATACCGCGATGGCCCGGCCGGTGTTCAGCGAGAACTCGTTGCCCTGCGTCAGCCAGCGCGGTTCGCCCATGAGTTCGATGAGGAATTCGAGGTGATCCCGATTCCCGGCGGCCGACAGCTCGTGCAGGAAGCTCTGGATCGGAAAGGCCACGCCGCAGGAGCGCGGCGCGCGCCACGGACCGCACGGAATCTGCAGCGGCAGCTTGGTCTGCGTGAGTCGGAAATTGGGAACGAGCAGGCTGGGGAATTCCTCTGCGGGCAGATCGCCGCCGCTCACGGGGCGCTGTCCGTCGGCGCTGAAGGTGATGAAGTGATCCTGCCACGCGGTCAGCTTGCCCGACTTGTCCACGGCGCCCTTGAACGAATGGAAGCCGCCGACGCGGAAGAAGTCGTGCTGCATGTCGTCTTCGCGCGTCCATTGCAGTTTCACGGGCACGCCGGCCTGCCTGGAGATCTGCGCGGCCTCGCACATGTAGTCGTTCATCAGGCGTCGGCCGAAACCACCGCCGACGCGGGTCTGGTGAATCGTCACTTTCTCCGGCGGAATGCCCAGCACACCGGGGATCAGGCGCAGCGCGACGTCGGGCATCTGCGTCGGCGACCAGATTTCCACGGCGCCGTCACGGAACCAGGCGGTGGTGTTCTGCGGCTCCAGCGGCGCATGCGAAACGAAGGGATAGGTGTAGAAAGCTTCCACGGCCTTGCCGTCGGCAATCGCCTTGTCGACGTCGCCGGCGTCCTTCACGGTTTCGGCGCCCGCCTGCGCGGCGAGTTTCTTTGCCTGTTCGGATGCCTGCGTCCAGCTGTCCTTCGACGCACTGCTTTCGTCCCAGTCGACTTTGAGCTGGCGACGGGCGCTGATCGCGGCCCATGTGGACGTGGCGAGGATGGCGACGCCCGGCATCACTTCCGTCGGCTTGCCGGTGCCTTCGACGACGAAGGCATTCGTCACGCCCGGCAGCTTCCTGATCTCATCGAGATTGGCGCTGCGGACCTTGCCGCCGACTGCGGGACATTTCTCGAACACCGCGTACTGCATGCCCGGGATGACCTGGTCGATGCCGAACAGCGGCTGGCCGGTCACGATGGCGAGGTTGTCGACGCCTGTGATGCGCTGACCGAGCAGCTTGTAGTCCTTGCGATCCTTCAGCTTCAGCGCCTTCTCGTCGGGCACCGGCAATGCCGCCGCTTTCGTCGTGAGTTCGCCATAAGTGAGGGACTTGCCGCTGGCCTGGTGCGTGACCACGCTGCCGGCCGTCGTGATCTCGGATTCCGGGACGTTCCATTCCTTCGCTGCGGCCGCGACGAGCATCGCGCGTCCCGCGGCGCCCGCACGACGCAGCTGATCCCATGCGGTCGGAATCGAACGCGAACCGCCCGCGCTCTGGCGCCCGAACACCGCCGGATTGACCGCTGCCTGTTCGACCCGCACCTGCGACCAGTCGGCGTCGAGTTCTTCGGCGACGATCATCGGAAACGCCGTCTTGATGCCCTGGCCGATCTCCGGGCCCTTTGAGACGATGACGATCGTGCCATCAGGCGCGATGCGCAGGAACGCATTGGGCACGAAGCCCTTGGCCGGTTCGCCGTTGGCGAGCGCGAGCGATCTGTCGCCGACGTAGAACGCCAGCGCGAGACCGCCGCCCGCCATGCCGGTCAGCTTCAGGAATGAACGGCGATCGATTCGAGTGCTCGCGATCGACTGCGCTTCGACGGTGCGCATGAGGTCGCGCACATACGCATCCGCAGACAGCACATTCTGTTCGAAGCCCCTCACCCCTAGCCCTCTCCCGTTGTCGGGAGAGGGGGCGTCGGATGAAACCGTTCTTGTAGTGGCACTCATGGGACTTCTCACTCGTGGTTCGTGCCGGCGGCGGCGTGAATGGCTTTGCGGATGCGAACGTAGGTGCCGCAGCGGCACAGGTTGCCGCTCATGGCCGCATCGATGTCGGCGTCGGTCGGTTTGGGCGTGCGCTGGAGCAATGCCGTGGCCGACATGATCTGCCCGGACTGGCAGTAACCACACTGTGCGACGTCGTGATCGATCCACGCCTGCTGCACGGCATTGAGTTTGCCATCGGCCGCCAGCCCTTCGATCGTCGTGACCTTCTGACCTGCGACGGCCGACACCGGCAGTACGCACGCCCGCGTCGGCGTGCCGTCGAGATGCACGGTGCAGGCGCCGCACTGCGCGACACCGCAGCCGTACTTCGTGCCGACGAGATTCAACTGGTCGCGCAGGACCCACAGCAACGGCGTCGATGCATCGATGTTGCCGAGGTCGTGTTCTTTGCCGTTTACGGTGAGTCGCATAGCAGTGCTCGCAGGCTGAGTTATCGGGATCGGCGCGCCCGATTGTTCCACGGTCACTGAACTCGAACAACGTCGATCATCGTGTGCAAGGCGCGTGCTGCCGCAGCTGTCCGGAGGCTGACTTTCCCATGTCGCAGCGCTGTTCCGATGCCGGAGTGCGCAGGGCCATCGATGCATTTGCATGCCGGCATTTTGTGGAGAATTGTCATTCCTGACGACCGCTGACAGAAGAAGTAGAATCGCCCCGCGCTGCAGCCGCCGGCGCATCCCGCGATGGAGACGATTCGTGAGTTCGAGCAGCCCCCCTTCGGTCGCCATCGATGGCGCCATCCAGGCCGACGTCGTCATCGTCGGTGCCGGTCCCTGCGGTCTGTTCCAGATCTTCGAACTCGGGCTGCTGGGTATTCACGCGCACATCGTGGATTCGTTGCAGCATCCCGGCGGTCAGTGCAGCGAGCTGTATCCGGAGAAGCCGATCTACGACATTCCGGCACTGCCGGTGTGCGGCGCGCAGGAACTGGTGGATCGGCTGTTGCAGCAGGCCAAACCGTTCAATGCGCAGTTTCATCTCGGACAGGAAGTGACGGAACTGCAGCCGCTCGAGGACGGCACGTTTCTGCTGCGCACGTCGCTCGATACGCGATTCCACGCGCGCACCGTGATCATTGCGGGCGGTCTGGGGTCGTTTCAGCCACGGCGGCTCGGTGTGGAAGGCATCGAGGCGTTCGAAGGCGCGCACCTTCACTACAAGGTGAAGAATGCGGGTGGATTCACCGGCAAGCGGCTGGTCATTTTCGGCGGCGGCGATTCGGCGCTCGACTGGACGCTCGAATTCGCCGGCAAGGCGCGCAGCGTGACGCTGGTGCATCGTCGTCCGGAGTTCCGTGCGGCCCCTGCATCCGTCGCACGGATGCGCGATCTCGCCGCGAGCGGCAGCATCCAGTACATCGAGGCCATTGCGCACTCGATCCTGGCCGAAGGCGATGCGTTCCGCGGCGTGCGCGTGAAGCGCACCGACGGACAGCTCGAAGAACTCGAAGCCGATCACGTGCTGGTGTTCTTCGGCCTGCATCCGAAGCTCGGGCCGGTCGCCGAGTGGGGACTCGCCATCGACAAGCGCGCCATCCATGTCGATACCGAAAAATTCCAGACCAACATTCCCGGCGTGTTCGCCGTCGGCGACATCAACACGTATCCGGGCAAGAAGAAGCTGATCCTCTCGGGCTTTCACG
>CAYWHG010000202.1:0-7121 GCA_964457865.1 uncultured Steroidobacter sp. | reverse complement strand
CAACTCGTCGGTCTTGGCGCCATCGCCCTCCAGGCCAAGAACTACTTCGAAGAGCTCTTCCACCAGGGATCGGTCCTGCGACGTCGCGTCGATCAGCTGGAAAAGGACTAGGCCGAAAGGTCATCTGTGACCAATTACCCGTTCTGGGGCGGGTTCGATCGCCTATAATTTCCGCGCAAATTCATGGTATTGCCTCCGTTGAGGCCTGTCGAAATTCCTTACGAGGTGTTGCGCATGACCCGCTCCAGCGGTCGTTTTGTCGTTACCGGCGTGGCCGGTTTCCTGGGTTCGAATCTGCTGGAGCGCATGCTGCGTGACGGTCACGAGGTTGTCGGTATCGACAACCTGTCCATGGGGTTGCTGGACAACATTGCCGAGTTCCAGTCGAACCCCAGGTTCCGGTTCCTGAAACGCGACGTCATCCATTCCGAGACCTTCGCGGACCTGGACGGCAAGTTCGACGCCATTGTCCATCTCGCGGCGTTCAAGATCCCGCGTTATGGCAAGGCGATCGATACCCTCAAGATCAACTACCAGGGCACGGAGCAGGCGCTCGAGTTCGCCCGCAGGCTGGGCATCAAGGCGGTGCTGGCGTCGACCTCCGACGTCTATGGTCGCAACCCCCAGCTGCCGTTCGCCGAGGAGGGCACCGATTCCGTGATCGGCTCGTCCAAGTCCCCGCGATGGGCGTACGCGGTGTCGAAGCTGTTCGATGAGCATCTCGGTCTGGCTTATGCGGACGCCTACGGTTTCCCGGTGACGGCGTTGCGGTTCTTCGGGTCCTACGGTCCGAAGCAGAACACGACCTGGTGGGGCGGCCCGCAGTCGGTGTTCATCGATTGCGTGCTGAACGGCAAACCGATTCCGATTCACGGCGATGGCCTGCAGACCCGCAGCTTCACGTTCGTGTCCGATACGGTCGAAGGCATCTATCAGGCGACGATCCGTCCCGAAGCGAATGGCGAGATCATCAACATCGGCAACAACAAGGAAATCACCATCCTCGAGCTTGCCAAGCTGATCAAGCGGCTGAGCAATACGCCCGGGGAGCTGAACATCCAGTTCACGCCCTATGAATCCTTCAGCGGCAAGAAGTACGAAGACGTCATGCGCCGCGTGCCGGACATCACCTTGTGCGAGAAGCTGCTCGGTGTGCGAGCCAAGGTGGACGTCGAGGATGGCATGGCGCGAGCCATCGAATGGCAGCGCGGCTTCATGGCGCGACAGAAAGCGGCGGGTTGAGTCGCATGCGAATCGGTATCGTTGGCGGAGGGCTGATGGGACTCGCGCTCGCCGATCATCTGGCGGGTCGTGGGCACCGCGTGAATGTGTTCGAGCGCGGCGCGCAACTTGGCGGGCTGACGACGTGGCATGACTTCGGTCAGTTTGTGTGGGATCGCTTCTATCACGTCGTCCTGCCGACGGACTCGGCGCTGCTCGGTCTCATGCAGCGCATTGGACTCACCGATCAGATGCGCTGGGGTCCGACACAGACGGGTTACTACGTCGATTCGAAGTTCTACCCCTTGAGCAACAACATCGACTTCCTCAAGTTTCCGCCGCTCAATCTCTGGAACAAGTTCCGGCTGGCCGCGACGATTCTGTACTGCGCCCGGATCTCCGATTGGCAGCGACTTGAAAAGATCACGGTAGAGGACTTTCTCCGGCGCACTTCGGGCAACGCCACGTTCGAGAAATTCTGGGAGCCGCTGCTGCTTGCGAAGCTCGGCGAGCAGTACAAGCGCACCTCGGCGGTGTTCATCTGGTCGTACATCAAGCGCATGTTTTCGGCGCGTGACGCCGCTGCGTCGAAAGAGCAGCTTGGCCATATCAGCGGCGGCTATCGCGTCGTGTTTCAGCGCCTGCGGGAGCGTATCGAAGCGGCGGCCGGTTCGATTTCGACGGGCGTCGAGGTGACTCGCGTGGAGCCCCGCCAGGGCGGGGGCGTCACGATCCGCGTCGGTTCGCAGGTCGAGCATTTCGACAAGGTGATCTTCACGAGCCCCGTGAATGTCATGCGGCAAGTCGTTGCGGAATCCCTCATCCAGCTGCCTGTTCAGGGCAAGGACGTCGAGTATCTCGGCGTCGTCTGCATGGTGCTCGTGACACGCCGGCCCCTCATGCCGTACTACATTCTCAATATCGGTGACGAGCGCATTCCGTTCACCGGCATCATCGGCATGAGCAATCTGGTGTCCACGCAGGAGACGGCGGGGTTGCACTTTTCGTATCTGCCGAAGTACGTGCTCTCGGACGATCCGATCCTGCAGCGTCCGGATGCCGAACTGCGCGAACTGTTTCTTAATGGACTGCGCCAGATGTTCCCGGAGTTGAAAGACAGTGACATCGAAAGCGTGCACATCAATCGCGCGATCAAGGTGCAGCCATTGCAGGTGCTGAATTACTCATCGCTGGTCCAGCCGCCGCGTACGAAGGATCAGGATTTCTACGTGGTCAACACGGCCCAGTTCGTCAACAACACGCTCAACAACAACCAGGTGATCCAGACGGTGAATGCCTTCCTGGATCAGTACGGCAGCGAGTTCGGTACGGCGACTGCGGAGCCGGCGAATGCATCGCCTGTGCGCGCTGCGGCGGGAGGCCGCTGACATGCGTTTGCTGAACGTCGTTGGCGCAAGACCGCAGTTCGTCAAGCTCGCGCCCGTGTGCCGCGCGATCGACTCCCACAATCGCAAGCATGCGACATCGCAGATCGACAACATCATCCTGCACACTGGTCAGCACTACGACCCGAGCCTGTCGGACGTGTTCTTCGAAGAACTCGAGATTCCGCGTCCTGACGTTGCGCTCGGTGTTGGTTCGGGTAGCCACGGTCAGCAGACCGCGCGCATGCTCGAAGGCATCGAACAGTTGCTGCTCAAGGACAAGCTCGATGCGGTGGTCGTGTACGGCGACACCAATTCGACCATCGCCGCGGCGCTGGCGGCAGTGAAACTGCACATTCCGGTTGTCCACGTCGAAGCCGGTCTGCGCAGCTTCAATCGCAGGATGCCGGAAGAGATCAACCGTATTGCGACCGATCATGTGTCGGACTTGCTGTTGGCGCCGACGCCAACGGCGGTGAGCAACCTGGATGCGGAGCGTCTCGGGGAACGCACGCGCTTCACCGGCGACGTGATGCTCGACGCGATTCACTTCAACCGCGAGATTGCACGTCGGCGCTCCCAGATCATTGATCGATTCGATCTGGCGGGTGCGACCTATGCTGTCGCCACGGTGCATCGCGCCGAGAACACCGACGGGCCGAGGCTGCAGCAGGTCATGGATGCGCTGGCCCGCGTGGCCGGCGACGGTTTGCCCATCGTCCTGCCGCTGCATCCGCGAACCAGCAACAAGCTCAAGGCCGATCTGCCGGACTGGCGGCCGCCGCAGAACCTGCGCATCGTCGAGCCGCTCGGTTACCTGGATATGCTGAGGTTGGTCGATGGCGCCGCGCTCGTGCTCACTGATTCGGGCGGCCTGCAGAAGGAAGCATTCTTTCTTGGTAAGCCGTGCATCACATTACGTGACGAGACTGAGTGGGTCGAAACCGTGGCAGGCGGCGGGAACGTTGTGGTCGGCGTCGATGCGGCCGCGATCATTCAGGCCGTGGAAAGCTGGCAGGGCAAGATCGCCGCAGGCGGCGCCGATTTTTCCGCCGGTATTCGTAACGGCTTCGGCGACGGTGCGGCAGCGGATCACACGGTCAGGGCGATCCAGGAATTTCTGACTTCAACTGCGGCGGCGCGGTAACTCACTGGTATCCACGATGAACGGTTGCGCAAGCGTATCCTTGGACCTCGACAACAAGTGGTCCTACATGAAGACCCACGGCAATGACGCGTGGAAGTCCTTCCCGTCCTATTTCGACATCGCGGTGCCGCGCATCCTCGAGTACCTCGAGCGTCGGCGCCTGAAAATCTCGTTCTTCATCGTCGGTCAGGACGCGGCGCTGGAAAAGAATCAGGCGCTGCTGCGTTCCATCGCGACGGCGGGCCATGAGATCGGCAATCACAGCTTCAATCATGAGCCGTGGTTGCATCTGTATGAGGAGGCCGATCTCGATAAGGAGCTGGAGCGCGCCGAGCAGGCGATCGAGCTGGCGACGGGTGCGAAGACCATTGGCTTTCGCGGTCCCGGGTTCAGCCTTTCAGGCGCAACCCTGCGGGTGCTGTCGAAGCGCGGCTACCTTTACGACGCCTCGGTGTTTCCGAATCTGCTGAACCCGCTGGCGCGCGCGTATTTCTTCGCGACCAGCAATCTGAGCAAGGAAGAGCGCGAGCAGCGCAAGGCGTTGTTCGGCACCCTGTCGGATGCGCTGCGGCCCGTAAAGCCATTCAACTGGAACTTGCCGCAGAAGGGTTTGCTGGAAATCCCGGTGACTACGATGCCGCTGTTCAAAGTGCCGATGCATCTGAGCTATGTGCTCTATCTCAGTCACTATTCGCGTTTTGCCGCGCGTACGTACTTCAAGATGGCGCTGGGTATGTGTCGGCTCACCAATACCGAGCCGTCGATCCTGCTGCATCCGCTGGACTTCCTGGGGCCGGATGACGCGCCCGAGTTGAAATTCTTCCCCGGAATGAATATCCCGCTGGCCAAGAAACTGGCAGTGGTCGACGAGACGCTCGATGCACTCGGTCGCAAGCGCGATCTCGTGACGATGCGCGAGCATGCCGAACGCCTGCTCGCGCGACGCGGATTGCCGACCCTCGAGCCTGCCTTCAATGTCGGAAACTGATAACGGAAGACCTGGAGCCGCGATGAAAGATCAATTGTTGCCGTTCATTATCGAAACGGCCCGCAGCATTGCCGACGAACAGGGCATCGAGGTGCCTGCAGAGTTGAATGACGACACTCGCCTGTTCGGCGAGGGCGGTCTGCTCGATTCGCTGGCGCTGGTGTCGCTGGTCATCTCAGTGGAGCAGGGCATCGAAGAACGTTTCGGCGTGCGAGTCGAGATCGCCGACGACAAGGCGCTGTCGCAGAAGAACAGTCCGTATCGCACTATCGGTTCGCTTGCGGCCTATGCGGCGCAGGAAATCGAGGCGAAGAAGGCCGCTGGCTGATCGTATCGACATTCGGGCAATCAACGGCGAGAGCGCGCATGGCTGAGCAACGAGTTACCCTGATCACCGGCACGCGCAAGGGCATCGGCCGTTTTCTCGCGGAGCACTATGCGGCACAGGGACATCGCGTAATAGGCTGCAGCCGCCAGGCGCCCGAGTGGGAGAACGCCAGTTACACGCACATCGCGGCTGATGTCACTGACGAGGCGCAGGTCAAGGACCTGTTTGCCCGCGTCCGCAAGGACTTCGGACGCGTCGATCATCTGATCAACAACGCCGGCATTGCCTCGATGAATCATTCGTTGCTGACGCCGTATGCCACGGTCCGTCGTGTGATGGATACCAATCTCGGCGGAACGTTCCTGTTCTCGCGCGAGGCGTCGAAGCTCATGCAGCGTACGAAGTACGGCCGCATCGTCAACTTCACGACGGTCGCAGTGCCCATGAAGCTGGAGGGCGAGGCAGCTTATGTAGCCTCCAAGGCGGCAGTGCAGGCATTGACGCAGGTCATGTCGCGCGAGCTTGCGCAGTTCGGTATTACGATCAACGCCATCGGTCCGGGTCCGATCGAGACGGACCTGATCCGCGCCGTGCCGAAGGACAAAATTGCGTCGCTGCTGGAGCGTCAGGCGATCAAGCGCCTGGGCACCTATGACGACGTCGCAAATGTATGCGACTTCTTCCTCAAACCGGAAAGCGCGTTCGTGACTGGTCAGATGATTTTCCTGGGAGGTGTCTAGTGCATATCGACTTTCTGCGCGAGCGCTTCGCCGCATCGCGCGACAAGGATGCTCTGATCTGGCGCGACCAGGCGTTCACTTATGGCTGGCTGCTCGACGAACTGGATCGTCTTGCGAGCGCGCTGGAGAGTGCCGGTGTACAGCCTGGTGCCGTCGTGAGCGTGGAGGCCGATTTTTCGCCGCGTGCCGTGGCCCTGCTGCTGGCGCTGATCGAACGCAATGCGATCCTGGTGCCGCTGACCAGTTCGGTCGAAGAGAAGAAGCCGGAGTTCCGCGAGATCGCAGAGGTCGAGTCGGTCGTCGAGATCGGCGACGACGATTCGTTGCGTGCATGGAATACGGGAACGACTGCCAGCCACGAGCTGCTGGTTGGGCTGAAGCGACAGCGGTCTCCCGGGTTGATCCTGTTCTCGTCAGGTTCCACCGGCAAGAGCAAGGCGGCGTTGCACGACATCGTGCCCATGCTCGAGAAGTTCAAGGTGCCGCGACAGACGTTGCGCACGATCACCTTCCTGCTGTTCGATCACATTGGCGGGTTCAATACGCTGCTCTACAACCTCTCGAATGCGGGTTGCGTGATCACGGTGTCCGACCGCCGTCCTGACACCATCTGCCGTACGGTCGAGCAGCACAAGGTTCAGCTGCTGCCGACCTCGCCGACATTCATCAATCTGCTGCTCGTCAGCGAAGCCTACCGGCAGTTCGATTTGACGAGCCTGCAAACGGTTACGTATGGCACTGAGGTGATGCCGGAGAGCACACTGCGTCGATTCCACGCACTGTTCCCGAATATCAAGATGCAGCAGACGTATGGGCTCTCCGAAGTCGGGATCATGCGTTCGAAATCGCGTTCTTCGGACTCGCTGTGGGTGAAGGTCGGCGGCGAGGGATTCGAGACGCGGATCGTCGAGGGTCTGCTGGAAATCAAGGCCAAGTCGGCCATGCTCGGCTACCTGAATGCACCGAGTCCCTTCACTGACGACGGCTGGTTCAAGACTGGCGATGCCGTCGAGGTCGACGGTGAATACATCAAGATCCTCGGCCGCAAGTCGGAGTTGATCAATGTCGGCGGCGAGAAGGTCTACCCGGCGGAAGTTGAAAGCACGCTGCAGCTGATGGAAGGCGTCGAGGATGTCGCGGTGCGCGGTGAGCCACATCCGATCACCGGACACATCGTGTTCGCGCGTGTGAAGCTGTCGACCGATGAGGAGCTGCCTGCCTTTCGCAAGCGCATGCACGAGTTCTGCAAGGACAAGCTCGCGCGTTTCAAGATCCCGCAGAAACTGGAGCTGGTCGAGAAGTCCATGCACGG
>CAYWHG010000201.1:0-7227 GCA_964457865.1 uncultured Steroidobacter sp. | reverse complement strand
AAAGTGCCGCTGCAGTACACGACGACCAGCCCCATCATGCACAAGCGGCTGGGCGTGCCGGACTGAGGAAGGGGATGGTGATCAGGGGGTAGGGGGTAGTCAGAACACCGGACGTTCTTCCACACTCGCAAATCACTTCCTGCTCTGACTACCCCCTACCCCCTATTCACTACCCCCTTCCGCATGAATCCACTGCTCGCCGATCTGCTGCAGGTCCTGCGGCTCGAACGTCTGGAACTCAATCTCTTTCGCGGCGAGAGTCGCGATCCGGGACATCGTCGTGTCTTCGGCGGGCAGGTTCTCGGCCAGGCGCTCGCGGCGGCGAGCGCGACTGTCGAGAAGCGCGCCGTGCATTCGCTGCATGCGTACTTTCTGCGGGCGGGCGATCCGGATCACCCGATCATCTACGAGGTCGATCGCAGCCGCGACGGTCACAGCTTCACGAGTCGCCGCGTCGTGGCCATTCAGCATGGCGCGCAGATCTTTCACATGTCTGCGTCCTTCCAGGTGCCCGAGCAGGGGACGGATCGCCAGGGGCGTATGCCGGAGGTGCCCGATCCGGAGTCGCTGCAGGACATGGCGGACGTCATCGAGGAAATGAAACGGAAGTCCCCCGACCGGCCGACGCCGTTCGTGGCGCGCGACCTGCCGATCCAGTTCCGTCCGGCCTACCTGCCCGATCCGCGCGACGGGATTCCGGAGGAGCCGAGCATGCGGATCTGGTTCCGGGCGGTCGATCGGCTGCCGGATGACGACATCCTGCACCGCGCGCTGCTGGCCTATGCCTCGGACTACTACCTGCTGGGGACGGCCGTGCTGGACGAACGGCTGAATGTCGGCCACGAGAACGTGCAGATCGCCAGCATCGACCACGCCATGTGGTTCCATCGGCCGGCCCGGGTGGACGAGTGGCTGCTTTACGTCCTGGACAGCCCCAACTCGGGCAGTTTCCGCGGCTTTGCCCGCGGCAGTATTTTCAGCAGGGACGGGGTGTTAGTGGCCTCGACCGCCCAGGAGGGGCTGGTCCGGCGCCGCAAGTAAGACGTAGGCAAATCCCGGTCGGCTGTCGGGTCTGGCGTGGGTGACTTTCCAGTCACACCCCGTCTTATCTCCTCATATCCAAACCGTATTTTGCGGCTCCCTGAGCCGCGGCTAGAGTCCCCCGACCATGTATCAGTACGACCCGATCGATCAACGGCTTGTGGAGCAGCGCGTCGCGCAGTATCGCGACCAGACGCGGCGCTACCTGGCGGGTGAACTCAGCGAGGACGATTTCCGTTCGCTGCGCCTGCGCAACGGGCTCTACATCCAGAAGCATGCGCCGATGCTGCGCATCTCCGTTCCCTACGGATTGCTGACATCGCAGCAGGTGCGCATGTTCGCGCGCATCGCCCGCGAGTTCGACAAGGGTTACGGCCATTTCACCACGCGCCAGAACCTGCAGTTCAACTGGCCGAAGCTGGAAGAGGTACCAGACATCCTGGCGTTGCTCGCCAGCGTGCAGATGCATGCCATCCAGACCAGCGGCAACTGCATCCGTAACGTCACGGCCGATCACCTCGCCGGCATCGCGCCGGATGAGTCGGAGGACCCGCGTCCCTGGTGCGAATACATCCGTCAGTGGGCGACACTGCATCCCGAGTTCTCGTACCTGCCGCGCAAGTTCAAGATCGCCGTCACCGGTTCGCCGCAGGATCGCGCCGCGTCCAAGGTTCATGACATCGGCCTGCACCTGGTGAAGAACGCGGAAGGAGAGATCGGCTTCGAAGTGCTGGTGGGCGGCGGCCTCGGCCGCATGCCGATGATCGGTCACGTGATCCGCGAATTCCTGCCGAAGCAGGAGCTGCTCGGCTATCTCGAAGCCATCCTGCGCGTGTACAACCTCGAAGGTCGGCGCGACAACATTCACAAGGCACGCATCAAGGTGCTGGTGAAGGCGGTCGGCCCCGCGAAATTCCGCGAGATGGTCGAAGCCGAATGGCAGGCCGGTCGCGAACATGCGCCGGTGCACGACGCGGCCGATTTCGCGCGTATCGCGGCGTTCTTTACGCCACCGGCGTACGAGTCGCTCGACGATGTCGACGTGCTGTCCGGCAAGCCGACGGAATTCCGCAACTGGTATCAGCGCAATACGAAGCGCCACAAGGTGGCCGGCTATCGGGCGGTGTTCCTGTCGCTCAAGTCGCCGCAGCGTCCGCCCGGCGACATCACCGATGCGGAAATGGACCGTGTCGCCGATCTCGCCGATCGCTATTCCTTCGGCCTGGTGCGTGCGACGCACGACCAGAACCTGATCTTCGCCGACGTACGTCAGCGCGATCTGTTCGAACTGTGGCAGTCGCTCAAGGCGCTCGATCTGGCGACGCCGAACATCGGCACGCTCACCGACATGATCTGCTGCCCGGGCGGGGATTTCTGCTCGCTGGCGAATGCCACCTCCATTCCGATCGCCCGGCAGATCAACGAGCGGTTCGACAGCCTCGACTACCTCTACGATCTCGGCGACATCGAACTGAAGATGTCCGGCTGCATGAATGCCTGCGGCCATCATCATGTCGGCCACATCGGCATTCTCGGCGTCGACAAGAACGGCGAGGAGTGGTACCAGATCACGCTCGGCGGTTCCGCCAGCGGCCTCGATGCCGCGATCGGCCAGGTGATCGGCCCGTCCGTCGCCCACGCGGAAGTGGCCGAAACCATCGACCGCATTCTCAACGTCTATGTCACCGAGCGCGAAGAAGGCGAGCGTTTCATCGACACCTTCCGCCGCCTCGGCATCAAACCCTTCAAGGCCCGTGTCTATGCGCCGTCTCATCAAGCAGCGTGAAATCGTCGTCGATGACTGGCGCCATGCGGACGAAGACGCGCATGGCGGCCCGCATCGCGCCCTGATCCTGCCCTTCGCCCGCTGGAAGGAAGAGAAGGATCGCTGGTGGCTGTGGGACGGCAGGCTCGGCGTGCGTCTGGGGCCCACCGATCCGGTCGCCGCGCTCGAGCAGGACTTTCTGCGCGTGTCGCTGGTCGCCATCGAATTCGGCGGACTCGCCGAAGGCCGCGGCTACAGCCAGGCACAGTTGCTGCGCAAGCGCTACAAGTTCACGGGCGAACTGCGCGCGGTCGGCAAGATCCAGCGCGACCAGCTATTCTTCATGGCCCGTTGCGGTTTCGATGCCTTCGAACTGCCCGAGGCCGCGAATCTCGAAGAAGCCATTCTTTCGATCGATGATTTCTCGGTGGCCTATCAGGGAGCGCCGGACGCCGGCCTGGATCTGGTACGGCGCGTCGTCTGAAGCTTGCGGTACCGTATCTTTCTGTAAAGGCCGGCTGAAGCCGGCCGCCACAAGAAGAACCCGCATGCCGCGGCTGCTCGATACCACGCTCAACGGATTCGCAACGCCCGCCGCCGCGCCCGTCGCGGCCCTCATCATCGTCCACGGCCTCGCCGAATATGCGGACCGCTATCGCGGGATCGCGGGCGAACTCGCCGCGAGCGGGATGGCGACTTTCGCCCATGACCAGTGCGGGCATGGGGACGCACCGGGCCCACGCACGCATGTCGACCGCTTCGATCGGTTCGTCGACGATCTGAATGCTGTCGTTGCGGCCGTGCATGCTGCGCATCCGTCGCTGCCGATCTTCCTCTGGGGCCACAGCATGGGAACCATCGTGGCCATGCTCGCGGCAGCACAGCCGCATGCGGCGATCCGCGGCGTCATCACCAGCAGCAACTCGCTGGAAATCTTTCGTCGCGGCACCAATCCGCTGAATCCGGTTTTCCGCGCGCTGGCGTGGCTGGTGCCGCGCGTACGCATTCCGCTGGGGCTCGATGCGAAGAAGATTTCGAGCGACGAGTCGGTGCAGCGCGCCTACGCAAACGATCTGCGCATTCCGGCCACCGCGAGTCTGCGCCTCGTCGTCGAATTCGCAGCGGCCTGCGAAAGGGCGCGCGAACTGGCGCCCGGGATCACGCTGCCGTGGCTCAACGTGCATGGCGAGGACGACGCGATTGCGCCAGTCGCCGGCTCGACCGTGCTGCACGATCTGCTGGGTTCGAGCGACAAGACGCTGCAGATCTATCCGGGACTGCGTCATGAAGTGCACAACGAAGTGATCGCGGCGCGTGCGGAGTTCGTGCGGCTCATCAGTCGATGGATGACGGAGCGCGCTGCGCGCATGCCCCCACCCTGACCCGATCATCGGAACCTTGCTCGCAAGTCACGCGCTTACGAAGCATCTCCACTGCCGCCGTGATTCATGACAACTCTCACGCAGAAGCGCATGCAGCTTCCTTCCCTCGCGGTCTTCATCGGGCTGGTAGCTGCGATTGCCCTCTTCGGCGCCCAGTTCTCACCGGACACCTGGTATCAGCAGCTCGCCAAGCCATCGTGGAATCCACCCAACGCCGTCTTCGGGCCCGTGTGGACGATTCTCTACATCGCCATCGCCGTGGCCGGCTGGCTGGTCTGGCGCGCGGCGGGCCGCATCATGCTGCCGCTGCATTTCTGGTTTGCACAACTCATTCTCAACGGCCTGTGGTCGTTCCTGTTCTTCGGCCTGCACCGGCCAGACCTGGCGCTGGTCGATATCGTCCTGCTGCTCGCGGCGATCTTTGCATTCATTGTCACCGCCCGCCGCCGCAGCGTGGTGGCAAGCTGGCTGTTCGTCCCTTACGCTGCGTGGGTCGGTTTTGCGACCGCGCTGAATTTCTCGATCTGGCAGCTCAACAGCGCCTGACTCCAGCCCGGTCGCGCATATACACGCACCGGGGGAGTTCATGGATCTCAAGAATGCAGTCTGTATCGTCACGGGATCGGCCACGGGGATCGGTGCCGCCTGCGTAGTCGAACTGGCGCGCCGAGGCTGCCGCACCGTCATCAACTACACCAGGAGCGAGACCGAAGCGAAGCAGACGGCCGCCGAATGCGCAGCGGCCGGCGCCGAAACGTTGCTGGTCCGCGCCAACGTCGCCGAGGATGCCGATTGTCGCCGCATGGCCGATGCGGCGCTCGACAAGTGGGGCCGCATCGACGGTCTCATCAACAATGCCGGCACGACCAAGGTCGTGTGGAATCACTCCGATCTGCAAGCGCTGAGCGCGCAGGACTTCCAGAACATCTACGCCGTGAACGTCATCGGCGCCTTCCAGATGATCCGCGCCGTCGAACCGACGATGCGCAGGCAGGGCCGCGGCTCCATCGTCAATATTTCCTCGCGCGCCGGTATCGACAGCCAGGGTACGTCGATCGCTTACGCGGCCTCGAAAGGCGCCATGAACACCATGACGATCGGCCTCGCGCGTGCGCTCGGCCCACAGATCCGCGTCAACGCCGTCTGCCCCGGCTTCGTCGAAACGCGCTGGTTGCAGGGCGCCGTGGGCGAACGCTACGAAGCCGCGCGCACGCGCTACGCCGCCGGCTCACCGCTGCAGCGAACCAGCACGCCCGAAGACGTCGCCGACGCCGCGATCTGGCTCCTCACCGGCGCCGCGATGGTGACGGGCGAATTCATCGTCGTGGATGGTGGCAACCGGCTGGGCGCGTTGCCTGGGTCGCGGTGAGAAGGGGAACAGGAGTAACCGCAAAGAACGCATAGAACGCAAAGAAGAAGGAAGAAATTAGCCGCAAAAAGCGCAAAAAAGGCACAAAGTCAGAGAAGAGAAACCATTCTTTCTACTTTGCGCCTTTTGCGCTTTTTTGCGGCTATTGGTTTTTCTTGGTCCGGCTTTGCGTTCTATGCGTTCTTTGCGGTTACTCCGCCTTCCGAATCCGAAACCGCCAGATCAGTGAACTGCAGCGCCGCCAGTCGCGCGTAGAGTTCATTGCTGGCGAGCAGTTCCGGGTGCGTGCCGATGGCAACGATGCGGCCGTGGTCGAGCACGACGATACGGTCGGCCTTGAGAATGGTCGCAAGCCGGTGCGCGATGATGATGGTCGTGCGGCCTTCCATCAGGCGTTCCAGCGCTTGCTGCACGAAGCGTTCGCTTTCGGCGTCGAGCGAACTGGTGGCTTCATCCAGCAGCAGGATCGGCGGATCCTTCAGCAGGGCGCGGGCGATGGCGATGCGCTGGCGCTGGCCGCCGGAGAGGCGCGTGCCGCGTTCGCCGAGGAACGTGTCGTAGCCGAGCGGCAGCTGGCGAATGAATGAATCAGCGCCGGCTGCGCGGGCGGCGGCTTCGATTTCTTCGTCGGTGGCCGTCGGACGACCGTAGCGAATGTTCTCCCGCGCGCTGGCCCCGAACAGCACCGTTTCCTGCGGCACCAGGCCGATGCGCTGGCGCACGTCTTCGGGGCGGGCCTGCGCGATGTCTATGCCGTCGATCACGACGCGTCCCGCGGCCGGATCGTAGAAACGCAGCAGCAACTGGAACGTGGTGCTCTTGCCGGCGCCCGACGGTCCGACGAAGGCGATGTTTTCGCCGGGGCGGATGTCGAGGGTGAAGTCCTGCAGTGCCTGGGTGTCGGGCCGCGAGGGATAGCGGAACGACACCTGGTCGAAATGGATGTGGCCCTGCGCCGGCGCAGGGAACGATTGCGGTTCGGCGGGCGCGACGATGGCGGGCGTCGCATTCCGCAGTTCTACGAGGCGTTCCATGGCACCCGCTGCGCGCTGTACTTCGCCCCACATTTCGCTGAGCGAGGCCGCGGCGATGGCGACATAGACGGCATAGATCAGGAACTGGCTAAGTTCGCCGCCCGTCATCGTGTCGGCAAGCACCCGATGCGCACCCTGCCAGAGAACGAAGGTCACGGCGCCGAAGATCATCATGGTGCCAAGCGCCGTCATCACGGCGCGTGCCTTCGTGCGCCGCACGGCGACGACGAACGAATCCTCGACCGCCTTGCCGTAGCGATCGCTGTTGAGCTTTTCCAGCGTGAAAGCCTGCACGGTCTGGATCGCGTTCAGCGTTTCGCCGGCAAGACCGCTCGTGTCCGCGATCCTGTCCTGCGCCTGGCGCGACAGCGTGCGCAGTTTCCGCCCGACCACGATCAGCGGCACGATGACCAGCGGCATCAGCATCAGGATCATGCCGGCGAGCGACGGGCTGGTTGCAACGAGCAGGGCCAATGCGCCGACGAGCTGGATGCTCGAGCGCAGCGTGATTGACAGGTTCACGCCGGCGATCGACTGCACCAGCGTCGTGTCCGTCGTCAGTCGCGACAGCACCTCGCCCGTGCGCGTGACTTCGAAGAACGTCGGATCCATGCGGATGACGCGCTGATAGATGTC
>CAYWHG010000200.1:0-7417 GCA_964457865.1 uncultured Steroidobacter sp. | reverse complement strand
CGCGTAGGCGGGGACCCATCTTCCTGATTCAGATAGATTCCCGCCTACGCGGGAATGACGAACAAGAGGTAAATCAGACGTTCCCTAGCGCTCCGACGCGCGGCGCTCTAGGTGCGCGTTTTGCGCGCCGGCAGCCAGGCAAGGCCGAGCTGCAGTCCCACATCCGGCGTGTTGTTGATGTTCTGCACGTTCTCGGTGATGCCGAAGGACAGCAGGAACTGGTTGAAGCGGTGTCGCACGCCGATCGTGTACTGGTACTTCTCGCCGATCAGTTCGTCGAGATCGGTCTCATCGCGGGTGTAGACGCTGCGACTGGCGTAGCCCTGCAGGTTGAAGCTGGTGTTCTGGGTGAAGGCGTATTCCCAGCCGAACACCACGGTCGGAATCACGCGCGAACCCTGCGGTACCGGGTACTCGGCGCCGGCGTAGTACACCCCGGCGACGTTGAGGTAGAGCGCGTTGCGCTTCCAGAAGCGCTGCAACGACGCTTGCACGCCGAAATCGGTCTTGCCTGTCGAGAGCAGGGTGCGCTCGCCGCCGACCGGGACCTTGATGGCGCTCTCGATGGAAAAGGCCCATTTCTGCGGCATGTTGATGCCGGTGTAGCGCACACCGAACGTCGGATCGGTCAGGCCGCCGTCGGTCGGCGCACCGAGTTCCACGACGCTTGCGCTCTTGAGGTCGTAGATCAGGCGGACATCGTTCTTGGTCAGCGCCGGTCGGCCGAAGTCGCTGAACCCGAACGTGTCGTGGAAGCTTTCGATCGAGCTGTCCAGGAAGCCGCCGTTGTAGCTGACGGCGCTGACGATCGCATAAGCGGTCCAGTGTTCTGCGAACTTGTAGTGGAAGGTGAGATCGAAGTTCGCCGACTCCAGGTCGAGCAGGTAGTTCTCGCCGGGCAGCGCCTGGATGGCGGCGATTTCGTCGGGCCCGATATTGCGTCGACCCGTCGGTTCGAGGGCGGTGAGGTATTTCTCCACCTCCGGGCTCAGTGCCCAGGTGTTCTGATAACCGAGTTCGGTCTCGATCGCCCAGGTGCCGGGTTCGATCGACACCGCATAGGCCGGCCGCATGTCGAGGCGCAGGAAGCCGAAGGCCGTGAGGTCGCGCGAACGGAACAGGCCGTAGAAGGGGTATTTCTCATCGGCGGCATGGGTCACCGATCCGGCCAGCCCGGCGACGAGGGCAAGGATGGCAATCGCGGTGGCGCGAACGGTGCTCACGAGCAATCTCCCAATTGACCCTTGTCTCCCGGAAGGCCGGGGCATTCTGACATATGCCTTGTCGGGTTCGATTGTTCCGGTGTGCGTACATTTACGTGAGCGCTGGCTGGCGAGCAGGCGATTACTCACAATGTCGGCATGAGGGAACTGCCGGAACGCGAAGCTGCCGGGACGACGTCGCCGATACATCGGTCGCTCGAACGGCCGATGCAGCAGGATGCGAGGCGACTGTTCGTTGGCGGCCAGCGCAGTGTCCGCCGCACGCTGGTCGGACGTGCGCTGCTGATCCTGATCATGTACGCGATCGTGATCGTGGCGTTCTGGCTCGACCGCGACGGTCTGCGCGACCATCTCGACAATGACGTCTCATTCGTCGATGTCGTGTATTTCTCGGCTGTCACCATGACCACCGTCGGCTATGGCGACATCGTGCCGGTGACGCCCCGCGCCCGCATCATCGACAGCGTGCTCGTGACCCCGATGCGCCTGCTGGCGTGGCTCGTCTTCATCGGGACCGCCTATCAACTGGTCCTGCAACGTCTGATCGAGGATTTCCGGATGCGCAGAATGCAGGCGAAGCTCGAGGATCACGTCATCGTCTGCGGCTTCGGACATTCCGGAGCCTGTGCCGCGCATGAACTCGTGGTGCGCGGCATGGACAGGAAACAGATCCTGATCGTCGACGTGAATCGCGATGTGCTGGAGGCGGCTGCCGAACACGGGTTCATCGGCATCCTCGGCAACGCCACCCAGGAGGAAACCTTGAAGGAGGCGATGCTGGCTTCGGCACGCGCGCTGTTCGTATGCACCAATCGCGACGATACGAACGTGCTGGTGGTCCTGACCGCCCGCAGCCTCGCGCCGCAGATCCGCATCATTGCCCGTGTCGAGGAAGCCGAGAACGAGAAACTGCTGCGTCAAAGCGGCGCGGACGCGACGATCCTGCCGTCGCGCGTCGGCGGCATCCTGATGGCCGGCTCGCTGGAGACGACGGTACTCGCGAACTACGTGATGGACCTGATCAGCGCGACCGGCCGCATCGTGCTCGTCGAACGCGAGGTGCGGCCCGAGGAAATCGGCTTGCTGCCGGCGGAACTGGATGTTCTCGCCGTCGCCGTCATCCGCGGCGGACAGGAGATGGGAATCGACGGGCCGCAGGCGCGGCTGCGTGCGGACGACCGGATGCTCGTCATCCGGTCGTCGCGTGCGCGATGAGCGGTCAGAACAGCAGTCGCGCCATCGCCCGCCGCGTCTGCGGCACGATCGGATCGGCGTCGCCGATCAGCTCGAAGGCGAGCACCAGACTGCGCCGCGCCAGATTGTCCTGGGACTGGCGATTCGTGCGCATCATGTCCAGCCAGGTCTGCAGCGCCGGTTCCACGTCGCCGCCCAGCAGCTGATGCACGGCGAGCGCATGACGCAGTTCCAGGTTGTCAGGATTGCGCTGCGCGTTCTCGCGCACGCTGCGGATGTCGGGGTAGCGCGCCACGACATCGCTGAACGTGATCAACGCGGCCAGTCGCTTGACTGCGGGCAGGTTCGGCTCGCGTGCCTGCAACTGCTGCAGCGTTTCACGCGCACTGTCGATGTCGCCTTCCAGCGCGCGCAATTCGGCGGACTCGGCGATCAGGGCGGCGTTTTCCGGATCGCGCGCCAGCATCTGCTGAACGGCGACCTGCGCACCGGCGTAGTCGCCCGCCGCCTTGAGCGTCTGCACCTGGTTGAGAGGAGCGTCCGAGGACTTCGGCAGATGCTTGTCCAGCATCTGGCGGATCTGGGTCTCGGGGACGACGCCGACGAAGTGATCGACGCTGGTGCGATCCTTGAACAGGACGACCGTGGGCAGGCTGCGGATCCCGAGCTGGCGGCCCAGTTCCTGCTGTTCGTCGGTGTTCACCTTGGCGAGCTTGAAGCGCCCGCCGTATTCGGCTGCCAGCCGGTCGAGCATCGGCATCAGTTGCCTGCAAGGGCCGCACCAGGGCGCCCAGAAATCCACCAGGACCGGCACGCTCGCCGAGGCTTCGACGACGTCAGTCATGAACGTGTTTGCAGTAACGGTTACGGGAGTGGCGGCGGTTTCGGCTGTCGTCACTGAAGTTCCTCGCAGCGAAGGGTCGATGGGATGTGGGATTCGTCGTCCACGTTTCAATGTCATCGAAAGCGGACATCGAAGGCGAACTGTCGTCGATTGCGGACGTCGGTCCGCAGGCTGTCCTCTTTGACGGCCGGCTGTCGTCGGAGTTCGCCGCGTGCGTGGTTTGCGTCCATTGGCGGGATGCTGCGACTGCGGTACAAGCGGGTTCGTGGCGGGTTCGTGGCGGGAATCGACCGACAAACCGGGTGAGAACATGAGTGCTGAGCGATCGGTGGCGGAGCAGATCAATCGTCTTTATCTCGGCGACGAGGAAAAGATCGTCGCCGCGCTGGCGGAGCGGGCGCGGCTGGCGCCGGAGCAGCGACAGCGGATCGCCGGGCAGGCCCGCCGGCTCGTCGATGGCGTTCGCGAGCATCAGCAGGAGCGCAGCGGGCTCGATGCGTTCCTGCGGCAGTACGACCTGTCCTCGCAGGAGGGCGTCATTCTCATGTGTCTCGCCGAGGCGCTCCTGCGTATTCCGGACGACGCCACCGCCGACAAGCTGATCGCGGACAAGATCACGCGCGGTGACTGGGGTTCCCACTTCGGCCAGGCCGAGTCGCTGTTCGTCAATGCCTCGACCTGGGGATTGATGCTGACCGGACGGATCGTGCGGCCGACGGACGAAGACGTGCACGATCCCCGCGGCTTCGTCGCGCGGATCGCGGGGCGCCTGGGCGAACCGGTGCTGCGCGGCGCATTCCGCCAGGCCATGCGCATCATGGGGCATCAGTTTGTGATGGGCCGCACCATCGCCGAAGCACTCGAGCGTTCGCACTCGAAGGATCATCGCCTGTACCGCCATTCCTTCGACATGCTCGGCGAGTCGGCGCTTACCACGCCGGATGCGGTGCGCTATCTCGGCGCGTATCACGCCGCCATCCGCGAAGTCGCCGCCAGCGTCGCGAACGACACACCGATCGAACAGGCACCGAGCATTTCGGTGAAGCTGTCCGCGCTGTTCCCGCGGTACGAGTTCACGCAGCGCAAACGCGTACATCAGGAGCTGGCGCCGCGGCTGCTGGAACTGGCGGTCGCGGCACGCGACGGCGGTATCGCGCTGACGGTCGATGCCGAAGAGGCGGAACGACTGGACCTGTCGCTGGAGCTGATCGAGCACGTCGCCCGCGCGCCGCAACTGGCAGGCTGGCAGGGATTCGGACTGGCCGTGCAGGCGTATCAGAAGCGCGCGCTGGAGGTGATCGGCTTTCTTACGACGCTGGCGCGCTCGACGGGCCGGCGACTCAACGTGCGGCTGGTGAAGGGCGCGTACTGGGACAGCGAGATCAAGCGATCGCAGGAACGCGGCCTGTCCGGCTATCCGGTGTTCACGCGCAAGGTCAACACCGATGTGTCATACATCGCCTGCGCGCGCGACATGCTCGCGGCCGGCGAGGACGCCATCTATCCGCAGTTCGCCACCCACAATGCGCAGACGGTGGCGACGATTCTCGAACTCGCCGGCGATGCCGGGCGCAGCTTCGAATTCCAGCGGCTGCATGGCATGGGCGAGGATCTGTATGCGCAGATCGTCGGTCCGGCCGGCATGAACAAGCCCTGCCGGATCTACGCGCCCGTCGGTTCGCACGAGGAACTGCTGCCGTACCTGGTGCGCCGGCTGCTGGAGAACGGCGCAAATACTTCGTTCGTCAATCGCATTGTCGATGAGGACACGGCCGTCGAGGAAATCATTCGCGATCCCGTCACCGTGGTCGATGCTTTGCAGCAGAAGGCGCATCCGCGCATTGCGCTGCCGCGTCACCTGTACGGCGAGGAACGTCTGAATTCGCGAGGCGTGAATCTGCCGGATCCCGCCGAACTCGAGGCGCTGCTGAAAGGCATCCGGCAGGCGAGTTCGCAGCCCTGGCGCGCGAGTCCGATCGTGTCGGGCGAGGCCGTCACGGCCCAGTCGCAGTCAGTGACGAATCCGGCCAATCGCAGCGAGGTGATCGGCACGGTCAGCATCGCGAGCGAAGCGGTGGTCGATGCGGCAGTCACGGCCGCCGTCGCGGCGCAGCCCGAGTGGAACGACACGGCGGCCGGAGAGCGCGCGGCCATTCTTCTCAAGGCGGCCGATCTCTACGAGTCGCATCTGCCCGAACTGGTGGCGTATTGCATTCGCGAAGGCGGACGGTCCATTCCCGACAGCATTGCGGAAGTGCGCGAGGCTATCGATTTCCTGCGGTACTACGCCGCCCGCGCGGTGGAGGATTTCGGTGCGGGGCTGTCATTGCCAGGTCCTACCGGTGAGAGCAACGTGCTGCGTCTGCAGGGGCGTGGTGTCTTCGTCTGCATCAGTCCCTGGAATTTTCCGCTGGCGATTTTCACCGGACAGATCGCCGCGGCGCTGGCCGCCGGCAACAGCGTGATCGCCAAACCGGCGGAACAGACGCCTCTGATCGCGGCGCGTGCGGTGGAACTTCTGCTCGAAGCAGGTGTGCCTGGCGGCGTTCTGCACCTGCTCACCGGCGATGGCGCCAATGTCGGTGCCCGCGCGGTCGCCGATTCGCGCATCGCCGGCGTGGCGTTCACGGGCTCGACGGAAACGGCGCAGGCCATCAATCGTTCGCTCGCCGCACGCAGCGGGCCGATCCCCGTGCTGATTGCCGAAACCGGCGGACAGAACGCCCTCATCGCCGACAGTTCGGCGCTGCCCGAGCAGATCGTGCTGGACGTCGTGCAGTCGGGGTTCAACAGCGCCGGCCAGCGCTGCTCGGCGCTGCGTGCGCTGTTCGTGCAGGAGGAAATCGCGCCGCGCGTGCTGCAGCTCCTTGCGGGATACATGGATGAATTGAAGATCGGCGATCCCGCGGACCTGGATACGGACGTCGGGCCCGTGATCGATCAGCCGTCCTGCGACATGCTGGCGGCGCACGCGGCGCGCATCACGAAGGTGGCGACGTGGCAGCACACGCGGCAATTGCCGTCCGACCTGCATCGGGGCACATTCTTCGCGCCGCTGGCGGTGGAGATCGGCTCGCTCGCGCAGCTCACGCGTGAGGTCTTCGGCCCGATCGTGCACGTCATCCGCTATCGCGCCGCCGATCTCGATCAGGTGATCGATGCCATCAACGCGACCGGCTACGGCCTCACGCTCGGCATCCACACGCGCGTCGATGCTTCCGCGCGCTACATCGCCTCACGTGTGCGCTCGGGCAATGTCTACGTCAATCGCAACATGATCGGCGCCGTCGTCGGCGTGCAACCCTTCGGCGGCCGCGGCCTCTCCGGCACCGGCCCGAAAGCCGGCGGCCCGTACTACCTGCACCGCTTCGCAACGGAACAGACCATCACGATCAATACGGCGGCCATCGGTGGCAATGCGAGTTTGTTGACGATTGCGGCGGAGTGAGAAGGGCAGGAGTAACCGCAAAGAACGCATAGAACGCATAGATAGACAGATGATGAAGAAATAGCCGCAAAAAGCGCAAAAGGCGCAAAGTTCAGAAGGGAAACTCCGGAATTCCGCTTCTTACTTTTGCGCCTTTTGCGCTTTTTGCGGCTATTTCTCTTCTTCCGACTTTGCGTTCTATGCGTTCTTTGCGGTTACTCCGATCCTTCTCCTTACGCCTTCTTCGGATAGTCGAAATCGGCGTCGACGCCGGTGGCCCAGACGAGTTCGTTCCAGTGGGCGATGTCGAACTGGAGCGTGTAGATGGCGCAGGTGGGCAGGTTGTCGATGGAGCGCTCGCTGGAGAGCTGGTCGGCGAATTCGGTGATGCCGGGGTTGTGGCCGACCACCATCAGGTGTTTCGCACTGTTGCCGAGTTCGTTGACCACTTCGAGCATCATCTTCGGCGAGGCGAGGTACAGGCGTTCGTCCTGGGTGATCTTCGCGGCCGGGACGCCGAGCACGCGCGACATGAGGTTCGCCGTCGTGATCGCGCGGATCGCGGGGCTGGTGAGGACGCGATCGGGCTTGCCGTGTTCGGCCTTCAGGCGTCGCGCCATTTCCGGCGCGTCGCGTTGTCCGCGGGGTTCGAGGGCGCGATCCCAGTCTTCCTGTCCCGACGAGGCCGGTTCGGTCTTGGCGTGGCGAACGAGGGTGAGACGGAGCATG
>CAYWHG010000199.1:0-7458 GCA_964457865.1 uncultured Steroidobacter sp. | reverse complement strand
CCCTGATGACCGACAACGGCACGTTCGTCGTGAACGGCACCGAGCGCGTCATCGTCTCGCAGCTGCACCGTTCGCCGGGTGTGTTCTTCGACCACGATCGTGGCAAGACGCACAGCTCGGGCAAGCTGCTGTTCTCCGCGCGCATCATCCCTTATCGCGGCTCGTGGCTCGATTTCGAGTTCGATCCGAAGGATTGCGTGTACGCGCGTATCGACCGCCGCCGCAAGCTGCCGGTGACGATCATCCTGCGTGCCCTCGGCTACACCGAGGAGCAGATGCTCGACATGTTCTTCGAGAAGATCACGTACCACATCTCCACGGACAAGATCGAATTCGAACTCGTGCCGTCACGCCTGCGCGGCGAGACCGCGACGTTCACCATCAAGGTCGGCGATGAAGTCATCGTCGAAGAAGGTCGTCGCGTGACCGCACGTCACGTGCGTCAGCTCGAACAGAAGAACGTGTCGCGCCTGGAAGTGCCGAAGGAATACCTGACCGGCAAGGTGCTGGCACACGACGTGTTCAACGCCGACACCGGCGAGATCCTGGCGAAGGCCAACGACATCCTGACGGTTGCCGTGGTCGACAAGCTGGTCGAAGCCGGCATCGACCAGGTGCGCGTGCTGTACGTGAACGACCTCGATCGCGGTCCGTACATCTCCGACACCCTGCGCATCGATCCGACCCGTACGCGTCTCGAAGCGCTGGTCGAGATCTATCGCATGATGCGTCCGGGCGAGCCGCCCACCAAGGACGCGGCGGAAAACCTTTTCCAGAACCTGTTCTTCAATCCGGAGCGCTACGATCTGTCGGCCGTCGGCCGGATGAAGTTCAACCGTCGCGTGCATCGCGACGAGATTCTTGGCCCGGGCATCCTGTACGACCACGCGCACTTTGCGAAGCGTACCGATGACTTCTCCAAGAAGCTGGTGGAAGAGCTGAAAGAAAGCTCGGACATCATTTCCGTCATCAAGGAACTCTGCGACATCCGCAACGGCAACGGCCAGGTCGACGACATCGATCACCTGGGCAACCGTCGCGTGCGCTCGGTCGGCGAAATGGCGGAGAACGCCTTCCGCATCGGCCTCGTGCGCGTCGAGCGCGCGGTGAAAGAGCGTCTGACGCTTGCCGAATCCGAAGGCCTGATGCCGCAGGAAATGATCAACGCCAAGCCGGTTGCAGCCGCGGTGAAGGAGTTCTTCGGCTCCTCGCAGCTGTCGCAGTTCATGGATCAGAACAACCCGCTGTCGGAAGTGACGCACAAGCGTCGCGTTTCCGCGCTCGGACCTGGCGGTCTGACCCGCGAGCGTGCCGGCTTCGAAGTGCGTGACGTTCATCCGACGCATTACGGCCGCGTCTGCCCGATCGAAACGCCGGAAGGTCCGAACATCGGCCTGATCAATTCGTTGTCCGTCTACGCCCGCACCAACGACTACGGCTTCCTCGAGACGCCGTATCGCAAGGTGAAGGATGGCAAGGTCAACGATCAGATCGATTACCTGTCGGCCATTGAAGAAAGTCAGTACGTCATCGCGCAGGCGAATGCTGCGTTGAGCCCGAAGGGTGAGTTCAAAGACGACCTCGTGTCGTGCCGTCACCTGAACGAGTTCATGCTCTCCACGCCGGACAAGATTCAGTACATGGACGTGTCGCCGAAACAGATCGTGTCGGTGGCCGCCTCGCTGATTCCGTTCCTCGAGCACGACGACGCGAACCGCGCATTGATGGGTTCGAACATGCAGCGCCAGGCTGTCCCGACCCTGCGTGCGGAAACGCCGCTGGTGGGGACCGGCATGGAGCGCGCCGTGGCCATCGATTCCGGCGTGACCGTGATCGCGCGTCGCGGTGGTGTGGTCGACTCCGTCGATGCATCCCGTATCGTCGTTCGCGTGCATGACGAGGAAACGTCTGCTGCCGAAGCGGGTGTCGATATCTATTCGCTGACGAAGTACACGCGTTCGAACCAGAACACCTGCATCAACCAGCGTCCGCTGGTGAAGGCAGGCGACGTGATCGCGCGCGGCGACGTGCTGGCTGACGGCCCGTCGACGCACCTGGGCGAGCTGGCGCTGGGCCAGAACCTGCTGGTCGCGTTCATGCCCTGGAACGGCTACAACTTCGAAGACTCGATCCTGATCTCCGAGCGCGTCGTTCACGACGATCGTTTCACCACGATCCACATCGAAGAACTGGCTTGCGTCGCCCGCGACACGAAGCTCGGCCCTGAGGAAATCACGGCTGACATTCCGAACGTCGGCGACATCGCGCTGGCAAAGCTCGATGAGGCGGGTATCGCCTTCATCGGTGCCGAAGTGAAGGCCGGCGACATTCTGGTCGGCAAGGTCACGCCGAAGGGCGAGACCCAGCTGACGCCGGAAGAGAAGCTGTTGCGCGCGATCTTCGGTGAGAAGGCATCGGACGTGAAAGACACGTCGCTGCGCGTTCCGCCGGGCATGGACGGCACCGTGATCGACGTTCGCGTGTTCACGCGCGATGGCGTCGAGAAGGACACGCGTGCACTGTCGATCGAGAAAGCGGAACTGGAGAAGGTTCGCAAGGACCTGGAAGACCAGCGCCGCATTCTCGAAGACGACTTGTTCCAGCGCGTGCAGTCCGTGCTGCTGGGCAAGCCTGCGGACGCGGGTCCGAAGAAGCTCAAGCCGGGTTCGTTGATCGACGAAACCTACCTGTCGGATCTGCCTCGTGAGCAGTGGCTGGAAATCCGCCTGCAGGACGAGGAAGGCAACGCAGCCCTCGAACGCAGCGCCGAGCGTCTGAAGCTGCAGCGCAAGGAATTCGAACGCCGTTTCGACGAGAAGCGCGCCAAGATCACGGCGGGCGACGATCTCGCGCCGGGTGTGCTCAAGATGGTGAAGGTGTACCTGGCCGTGAAGCGCCGCGTACAGCCGGGCGACAAGATGGCCGGCCGCCACGGTAACAAGGGCGTCGTGTCGACGATCATTCCGGTCGAAGACATGCCGTTCGATGCCAACGGTCAGCCGGTCGACATCGTTCTCAATCCGCTGGGCGTACCTTCGCGTATGAACATCGGCCAGATTCTGGAAACGCATCTGGGCTGGGCGGCGAAGGGCATTGGCGTGAAGATCGGCCGCATGCTGGATGAGGCGCGCGGCGCGGCAGAGATCCGCAGCTTCCTGGACGAGGTCTACAACAAGACCGGCGGCCAGGGTGCTGACGTGGCCTCGCTCACTGACGGCGAGATCAACACGCTGGCTGGCAATCTGCGCCACGGCGTGCCGATGGCAACGCCGGTGTTCGACGGTGCTAACGAGGAAGAGATCAAGCACATGCTGAAGCTCGCGGATCTGCCGTTGAGCGGTCAGACAGTGTTGTACGACGGTCGTACCGGCGAGCGCTTCGAGCGCGAAGTGACGGTCGGCTACATGTACATGCTGAAGCTGAACCACCTTGTCGACGACAAGATGCACGCGCGTTCGACCGGTCCGTACTCGCTCGTCACCCAGCAGCCGCTGGGCGGCAAGGCGCAGTTCGGCGGCCAGCGCTTCGGCGAAATGGAAGTGTGGGCGCTCGAAGCTTACGGTGCTTCGTACACGCTGCAGGAAATGCTCACCGTCAAGTCCGACGACGTGAACGGCCGCACGCAGATGTACAAGGCGATCGTGGATGGCAATCACGAGATGAAGGCCGGCATGCCGGAATCCTTCAACGTCCTCGTGAAGGAAATCCGCTCGCTGGGCATCAACATCGAGCTGGAGGCTGAGGGCGACAAATAAGTCGCCCTTCGGCTCTCAACAGGATTCGCGATCGATACACCTTACACAGGTGACTTGATATGAAAGATTTACTGAAGTTGTTCAAGCAGCAGGCCCCGGTCGAGAACTTCGACTCGATCCGTATCGGGCTCGCCTCGCCGGAGATGATCCGTTCGTGGTCATACGGCGAAGTGAAGAAGCCGGAGACGATCAACTACCGTACGTTCAAACCGGAACGTGACGGTCTGTTCTGCGCCAAGATCTTCGGACCGGTAAAGGACTACGAGTGCTTGTGCGGCAAGTACAAGCGTCTGAAGCATCGCGGCGTCGTCTGCGAAAAGTGCGGCGTTGAAGTGACGCAGTCGAAGGTGCGCCGCGAGCGCATGGGCCACATCGAGCTCGCCAGCCCGACTGCCCACATCTGGTTCCTCAAGTCGCTGCCCTCGCGTATCGGCCTCATGCTCGACATGACGCTGCGCGAGATCGAACGCGTGCTCTATTTCGAAGCCTTCGTGGTGATCGAGCCGGGCATGACAGAGTTGCAGCGCGGCCAGTTGCTGACTGACGAGCTGTATCTCGAAGCGATCGAAAAGCATGGCGACGAATTCGATGCCCGCATGGGCGCCGAAGCCGTGTTCGAGCTGCTGAAGTCGCTGGACCTTCCCGCTGAAGTGCTGAAGGTTCGCGAAGAGATCACGGGCACGAACTCGGAAACCAAGATCAAGCGCCTCACCAAGCGGCTCAAGCTGCTCGAGTCGTTCATCGATTCTGGCAACAAGCCTGAATGGATGGTGCTGACCGTTCTGCCGGTGCTGCCGCCGGATCTGCGTCCGCTGGTGCCGCTGGACGGCGGCCGCTTTGCGACGTCCGATCTGAACGACCTGTATCGCCGCGTCATCAACCGCAACAACCGTCTGCGCCGGCTCCTTGAGCTGAATGCGCCGGACATCATCGTGCGCAACGAAAAGCGCATGCTGCAGGAAGCGGTGGATGCGCTGCTCGACAACGGCCGTCGCGGCCGTGCGATCACCGGCACGAACAAGCGTCCGCTCAAGTCGCTCGCCGACATGATCAAGGGCAAGCAGGGTCGGTTCCGTCAGAACCTGCTCGGCAAGCGCGTCGACTACTCCGGCCGTTCGGTCATCGTGGTCGGTCCGGCGCTGCGCCTGCATCAGTGCGGTCTGCCGAAGAAGATGGCGCTCGAGCTCTTCAAGCCGTTCATTTTCTCGAAGCTGCAGCTGCGGGGCGAAGCCTCGACCATCAAGGCTGCCAAGCGCATGGTCGAGCGCGAAGGTCCGGAAGTCTGGGACATTCTCGAAGAAGTCATTCGCGAACATCCCGTGATGCTGAACCGCGCACCGACGCTGCATCGCCTCGGCATCCAGGCGTTCGAGCCGGTGCTGATCGAAGGCAAGGCAATCCAGCTGCATCCGCTGGTCTGCACGGCCTTCAACGCCGACTTCGACGGCGACCAGATGGCCGTCCACGTGCCGCTGTCGCTGGAAGCCCAGCTCGAAGCACGCGCGCTGATGATGTCGTCGAACAACATCCTGTCGCCGGCGAACGGCGAACCGATCATCGTGCCGTCGCAGGACGTCGTGCTGGGTCTGTACTACATGACCCGCGAGCGCGTGAATGCGAAGGGTGAAGGCATGATGTTCACCGACGTGCAGGAAGTGCACCGCGCCTATGAAGGCCGGGTTGCCGACCTGCAGGCGAAGGTGAAGGTGCGCGTGACCGAGCACATTCGTAACGATGACGGTGGCTTCTCGCCGCGCCGTCGTGTCGTGACCACCACTGTAGGTCGTTCGCTGCTGTCGGAGATCCTGCCCAAGGGCATGTCGTTCGATCTCGTCAATCGCGACATGACCAAGAAGGCGATCTCGGGCGTCATCAACGTCTGCTATCGCACGGTCGGTCTGAAAGAGACCGTCGTGTTCGCCGATCAGCTGATGTACACGGGCTTTGCCTACGCAACCCGCGGCGGCGTATCGATCGGTGTCGACGACATGGTCGTGCCGCTGCAGAAGACCAAAATCCTGGCGGCTGCCGAGCGCGAAGTGAAGGAGATCCAGGAACAGTATTCCTCGGGTCTCGTCACCAACGGCGAACGCTACAACAAGGTGGTCGATATCTGGTCGCGTACCAACGATCAGGTGGCAAAGGCCATGATGGACAAGCTGGGTACCGAGGAAACGGTCAACGCCGCGGGCCAGACCGTTCATCAGAAGTCGTTCAATTCGATCTACATGATGGCCGACTCGGGCGCCCGCGGTAGCGCGGCCCAGATTCGCCAGCTGGCCGGTATGCGCGGCCTGATGGCCAAGCCGGACGGCTCCATCATCGAGACCCCGATCACGGCGAATTTCCGCGAAGGTCTCAACGCGATGCAGTACTTCATCTCGACGCACGGCGCCCGCAAGGGTCTGGCCGACACGGCGTTGAAGACTGCGAACTCCGGATACCTGACCCGCCGTCTGGTCGACGTGGCGCAGGATCTGGTGGTGACCGAGCTCGATTGCGGTACGACCAATGGCTTGATGATGAGCCCGATTGTCGAAGGCGGCGATGTCGTCGAAGGTCTGGGTGAGCGCGTGCTCGGCCGCGTCGTGGCCGAGGATGTGCTGAAGCCCGGCGACGATTCGGTCGTGATTCTCGAAGCGGGAACGCTCATCGACGAAGGTCTGGTCAAGCAGCTCGAGTCGGAAGGCGTGGATCAGGTCAAGGTTCGCTCGCCGATTTCCTGCCGGACACGTTACGGCGTGTGTGCGCAGTGCTACGGCCGCGATCTCGCGCGTGGTCATCGCATCAACATGGGTGAGGCGGTCGGCGTCATTGCGGCGCAGTCGATCGGCGAACCCGGCACGCAGCTCACGATGCGTACCTTCCACATCGGTGGTGCGGCATCTCGAGCCGCAGCTGCCAACTCGGTGGAAGTGAAGGGCAAGGGCGCGGCGCGTCTGCACAACCTGAAGACGGTGCATCACGAAAAGGGGCACTGGGTCGCGGTCTCGCGTTCCGGCGAACTGGGCGTGATCGACGAGTTCGGTCGTGAGCGTGAGCGCTACAAGATCCCGTACGGTGCGGTCATTACGGTCAGCGACGGCGATGCCATCGAGCCGGGCCAGATCGTGGCCACCTGGGATCCACACACCCACCCGGTCGTGACCGAAGTGGCGGGTCTGATGAAGTTCCAGGACTTCATCGACGGCATCACGGTGCAGAGCCAGGTCGACGAAGTGACCGGTCTGTCCAGCACCGTCGTCATGGATCCGAAGCAGCGCAGCTCGAGCGGCAAGGACCTGCGTCCGGTCGTGCAACTGGTGAATGCGAAGGGCAAGGAAGTCACGTTCGCCAACACCGATATTCCGGCCGTGTACGCGCTGCCTCCGGGCGCGATTGTCAGTCTCGAAGACGGAGCCAAAGTATCAGTTGGTGATGTCATCGCGCGTATCCCGCAGGAATCGTCGAAGACCCGCGACATCACCGGCGGTCTGCCGCGTGTGGCCGACTTGTTCGAAGCCCGCAAGCCGAAGGACTCGGCGATCCTCGCCGAGTACACGGGTACGGTCAGCTACGGCAAGGAAACCAAGGGCAAGCGCCGCCTGATCATTACGGACGAGCAGGGTGAGAAGCACGAGGAACTGATTCCGAAGTGGCGCCACCTGAACGTGTTCGAAGGTGAAGGCGTCGAGCGTGGCGAAGTGATCGCCGACGGCGAGCC
>CAYWHG010000198.1:0-7461 GCA_964457865.1 uncultured Steroidobacter sp. | reverse complement strand
TTCCCGCGTAGGCGGGAATCTATCTGAATCAGGAAGATGGGTCCCCGCCTACGCGGGGACGACGGAGTAAATCAGACCTTCTCTGGATCTTGTCCAGCACGACCAGCGCCTGCTCCGCCGCACGGACACCGCTGTCGCGCGCGCCGTGCACGGTGCCGGCCGCATCAATCGAGTTCGCTTCGCCGGCGAGAAAGACCCGTCCGTGCAGCGGCTCGCTGAGTTGCAGCCGCCGATGCGCCTGTCCCGGCAGCGCGTATGAATACGATCCCAGCGTCCAGGGATCGCGTATCCAGTCCGTGGCCAGGCTGTCCTGGATATCGCGAAGGAATGCCGAGCCGAAGATCTGTGCCAGTTCCTCGCGTGCGAACTGTCCGATTTCGCCAGATGCTTCAAGGTCGCGCGCGAGATCGCCGCCGAAGAACGCCTGCAGCACTTCCTCACCACCGGGCCACGCCTGGTAGCTGCCCACCCGCGAACTCTCGCGCGGCGACATGAAGGTGGTCGACTCCGCGAATGGCAGCGACCCCGGCGTCATGCGAAAGAAAACCTTGCTGTTCGCCCCCAGCGGGATTGCCGCGAGCGCATCCGCCACATCGGGCGGCAGCGAGGGCCGGAAGCGGATGTCGCCGGCAGTGAGCACACGGGTCGGCACGGTCACGATGACGGCGCGGGCTTCGATCACGCCCGCATCGGTCGAGACTCGAACGCGCGGGCCCCGCGCATCGATTTCGCGCACCGGCGTGCTCAGACGCACATCCAGCCCGGCAGCGGCACGAGCGATGAGTGACCCGAAACCGCCCTTCACGGCCCAGTTGATGTCCGTATCCGAGTCGACGTAGTTCACGTAGTCCAGGTTCGACACCTGCACACTTTCCGCACCGGTCAGGAACGTGACGATGGAATCGAAGCGTGCGCGGTAGCGATCCTGCGGCAGCAGATCGGCAATCGCGACATCGCTGCCGTGCAGCGCGGCCTCGCGCAGGAGGCCTTCGTAGCGGCCGATCGCCTCCCCGGCTTCCGCGCGCTGCGCATCGGACAACCTCGCTGCGCCGAGATACGCTCCCCATTGCGGCGGACGTTCATCGATTACGAGCCCTTGCTGGCGCGCGTAGTCCACCCACGGATTGCGATCCGCCGAGTGCAGCCATGCCGCCCCCATGTCGAGCGGAATACCGAAGGCACTCGTGTTCGTCCACGCACGACCGCCGACACGATCGCGGGCCTCCAGCACCCGCACCTGCCTGCCCGCCTCGCCCAGCCGGCGTGCCGCGCTGATTCCCGCGGCGCCGGCCCCGACGACGATGACGTCAACCTCGCTCACACCGTGCTGGCCTGTTTCTGCATCTCACGCGCCGTCGCATCGCCCATGTAGGCGTGGATTGCGCGACGCGTGAGGTAGATGAAGGGAATCAGCGCAAAGGCCATCAGTACCTTGTACGCATAGTTCACGCTCGCCACCGCCATGAACAGCGGAATCGGCCACTTCTGCGGCCCGAGCACGAAGGCGATGTACAGCACGATGAAGCTGTCGATGAGCTGGGAAATCAGCGTCGAACCGGTGGCGCGCAACCAGATCCAGCGTTCGCCGGTGAGCAGGCGGATGCGATGAAAGACACTCATGTCGATGAGCTGACCGACCAGGAAGGCGGTCACCGAGCCGGCGATGGTCCACATGCCCTGACCGAAAATATTGCTGAAGGCCACCTGCATGTCGGGCACGCCGCGCTCGCGATTGACGCCGACCCAGAACTCGGCCGGCACGAGCGAAATGGTCAGGTAGGCCGCGATGAATCCGTAGACGATCAACCCAACCGTGAGCCAGGAAATGAATTGCACGCCGCGCCGGCCGAAGTACTCGTTGATGATGTCCGTCATCAGGAACACGAACGGCCACAGCAGCACGCCGCTGGTGAATGACAGGGAGCCGCTCTGGCCGAAGAGGTTCCAGTTGAGCGGTTCCATTCCCAGCGTCGGCTCCAGCGCGAAGATCTTCACGCCCACGAACTCGGCACACAGTGCATTGACTGCGAGGAACGCGGCGAGCACAACGAACAGACGGGTTGCCCGGGAAGCCAGCGGATTCGTATTCATTCAACCGGTGGAAGTGATCAGAACCATCGGCAGTATGCATGAGCCGTCCGGGCCCGCCCAAACCCGGCCGCCCGATGTCATGCCGCGCAGCACGGCATGAACCTGCGACACGCACGCCGGGCCGCTAGACTTCCGCCATGGCCACGATCACCGCCCTGAACATCTATCCCGTCAAATCCTGCAAGGGCATTGCGCTGCAGAGCGGCCGCGTTGCCATCACCGGACTGGAGCACGATCGCCAATGGCTGATCGTGCGGCCGAACGGCCGCTTCGTGACCCAGCGCGAAGAACCGCGACTGGCGCAGATCGGGACCGGCATCGCGAACGGATCGCTGACGCTGACATCGGCGCAGGCCGGCACGCTGACCCTGCCCGTCGATGCCACTGGCGCCGCCGTGGAAGTGACCTGCTGGCAGGATCGGTGCGCGGCCTTCGACCTGGGCGATGCAGCAGCGCAATGGCTCGCGGCGCATCTTGGCGGCTCGTATCGGCTGGTGCGTTTCGATCCGTCGCGCAAGCGACCGGCCAACGAGGACTGGACCGGCGGAGTCGAGGCACTCACCCAGTTTTCGGACGCCTTCCCCTTCCTGGTCATTTCCGAAGCATCGCTGCACGATCTGAACGCGCGACTGCCGACTCCGCTACCGATGAACCGTTTCCGCCCGAACATCGTCATCGACGGCGTCGAGCCTTACGCCGAGGACCGGGCCGATGAGTTGCGGGTGGACGGCGGTATCACCCTGCGCCGCGTCAAACCCTGCACACGCTGCATCATCACCACGACCAATCAGGTGACCGCCGAACGCGAAGGCGACGAACCCCTGCGCACGTTGCGGACCTATCGCATGAGCAAGGAATTGCGGGGTGTGCTGTTCGGACAGAACGCCATCCTGCTGGACGGCGCCGGGCGTGAGCTGCGCGTCGGGCAATCGCTGGAAGTGGCCTGGGAGTCTTAAGAGTGCTTCGACCGGGCTCAGCACGAACGGACTAAGACAAGTTTCTTTCGGGACACGGCACTAGTTCCCCGACTTGCTGACTTCCTGCGCCAGACGCCGCAGTCCTTCGCTCTCCCAGCCGAAGCGGGCTTCGCCTTCGGCGTATTCCGCCACCTGGCTCTGCACGGCAACGACATGGGGAGCGACGCGACGGATGACGGTGCTTTCCCAGTCATCGCGCACCAGCGTGCTTTCGGGATCGATTTCCTCATCCTCGGGGCTGATCGCCGGGATCGAGGGACGAGGCATTTTCACGGTGGCGTCTGAATTCGGACCTTCAATCTCGATCTCGAAGGTCGAGTCCCGCTCGATTGTCATAATCGGATCGCCTCGCTCTGTTCGACTTACCGTACTCGATCACCCAGCCACCGGATGCCAACCGCATCACATCGCGTGTGATGTCGGCGGACCGCAGAATAGTTCGAGTATGTGAACGCGCGTGCATCACGCGCAATCGGGATAAGCAACGAGCGCAGCGCGGCGATTGTTCCGCGCTGCGATGTAGGAAGCTGCGGACAACTGCCTGTTGTGACCGCTCAATAACCAGACAATTGCGCGAAGCGATCCGTATGGAAATAGGCGTCGCCGAAAGTTTCGGCAGCGGCGCGCGCGCGCTTCATGAAGAAGCCGATGTCGAACTCGTCCGTCATGCCGATACCGCCATGCATCTGCACGGCTTCATTGGTCGCGAGCCGCGCGATGTCACTGGCCTTCGCCTTCGCCAGACAGATCAGAGTCGATGCATTCTTTTCCTCGGCATCCAGCGCCTGCAACGCCCGCAGCACCGCCGAGCGCACCAACTCGATCTCGCAGAACAGATGCGCTGCGCGATGCTGCAGCCCCTGGAAGGTGCCGATCTTGACACCGAACTGATCGCGCTCGCGCAGGTAGCCGAGCGTACGCTCGAACGATTCTTCCGACAGGCCGAGCAATTCGGCGGCGAGCACGGCGCGACCGGCATCGAGCACCGCATCCAGAAGGGCCGCACCCTTGTCGACGCTGCCGATGACATCGTCGGCCGTGACTGCCACATCGCGCAGCTCCACCGTCGCCGCATTGCGGCTGTCGACGATGCTGACGCGCCGCAGGCTCACGCCTGCCGCTTTGACATCGACCAGGAACAGCGTGATGCCTTCGCGACCGTCCACGTCGCCCGACGTGCGGGCCGAGACGATCAGCTTGTCGGCGACGTGACCGTCGAGCACGTGCAGCTTGGTGCCGCTGAGCTTGAATTTGCCGGCGCTGCCGACCGCGCGGGTCGCGGTGTTGTACGGCGAGTGCCGGCTGCGTTCGTCGCTGGCCAGCGCCAGGATGACTTCGCCGGCCGCGATCTTCGGCAGCAACGCCTGCTTCTGCGCTTCGCTGCCGCCCTTCACCAGTGCGGTGACACCGAGTACGGCGGTGGAAACGAACGGCGTGGCGCTGAGATTGCGTCCGATCTCCTGCGCGATCAGCCCGGCACCGACGTGACCGAAGCCGACGCCGCCGTGCTCTTCCGGCACGAGCACCCCGGCCCAGCCCATCTCCGCCATTTCCTTCCACACGGCGCGATCGAATCCGGTGGCGTCGTGCGAATCGCGCAGCCGACGCAGTTCGGCGATGGGCGCGCGCTCCGCGGCGAACCGCTTCGCCGCGTCACGGAACATGAGCTGATCTTCATTGAGTACGAGAGACATGCAATACCTCGAAAATTCTTCGACTCACTTGCAACCTGCGTCCCTTCCCCCGCTTCGCGGAGGAGGGAGCGGAAGTCACGCCCCCGGCAGCTTCAACACGTGCTTCGCAATGATGTTGAGCTGAACCTCCGACGTCCCGCCCTCGATCGAATTGGCCTTGGTCCGCAGCCAGATCGGCGCGAGTTCCTCGGCACCGCCATCGCCGAACTTCAGTCCTTCCGTGCCGGCGATCGACATCATCAGTTCGGCACGGCGCTTGTTCAGTTCGGTGCCGTAGTACTTGAGCATCGACGACATGGCACCCGTTTCGTTGCCGGCCTTGGCTTCGGCCTGCACGCGCTCCATGGTCAGCGCGAAGGCATTGGCATCGATCTCGAACTTCGCGATATCGGCGCGCAGTACCGGATCGGCGAGGCGACCGCCCGACGATCCCAGTTCGGCCGCCGCAATCTGGCCCAGCGTGCCCTTGCCGCCGATGCGCAGCCCGAGTCCCATGCCGCCGATCATGTTGCGCTCGTGCGTGAGCAGGTATTTCGCGATGGTCCAGCCCTTGTTGAGTTCGCCGAGCAGGTTTTCCTTCGGCACCTTCACGTTGTCGAAGAAGGTCTGGGTGAATGGCGAATAGCCGGAGATGAGACGGATCGGACTGGTGGAAATGCCCGGACTTGCCATGTCGAACAGCAGGAAGCTGATGCCGTCGTGCTTCCTGCCTTCGAAGTTGGTGCGCACCAGGCAGAAGATCCAGTCGGCCTTGTCGCCGTAGCTGGTCCAGATCTTCGAGCCGTTGATGAGGAAGTGATCGCCCTTGTCGTCGGCGCGGGTCTTGAGCGAGGCCAGGTCCGAACCCGCGCCCGGCTCCGAATAGCCCTGACACCAGCGGATCTCGCCGCGGGCGATCTTCGGAATGTGTTCGCGCTTCTGCGTTTCGTTGCCGTACTTGAGCAGCGCCGGCCCGAGCATGGAAATGCCGAACGAGGTCAGCGGCAGACGGCAATGCAGCGCCGCCATTTCCTCACGCAGCACTTTCGCTTCTTCCTTGCTGAGTCCGCCGCCGCCATAGGCCTTCGGCCATTCCGGCACGGTCCAGCCGCGTTCGGCCATGCGCTGCAGCCACGCGCGCTGCGCGTCGTTCTTGAACTTCACATGGCGACCGCCCCAGCAGACGTCGCTTTCGTCGGCGATCGGCAGGCGCATCTCCGGCGGGCAGTTGGCTTCGAGCCATTGGCGCGTTTCGCGGCGAAAGTCGTCGAGCGAACCACGCTGAGTTTCGGGTTGGGCAGACATGTCAGATACCTGGGCTTAATGACGTCGAGCTTTATTTTCGGGTCAGCGACCGGCCGATGCCCGCGAACACTTTCGCGGCCTCGCCGTAGCTGATGGCGCGTTGATCCGCGGCGTTCCCCTGCAGCGCGCGCGCATACACGCCCTGCGTGATGGCCGCCATCCGGAAACAGGAGAACGCGAGGAAGAAACGCCAATCGGGAATCTGTTCGCGGCCGGAATGGCGCCGGTAGATCGCGAGAAATTCTTCTTCGTCGGGAATACCGAGCGACGGCAGGTCGAGTCCCGCGAGGCCCGCGCCGATCTCGCCGCCTGCGGGCATGTGGTAGTACATGCAGGCGTAGGCAAGATCCGCGAGCGGATGGCCGAGCGTGGCGAGTTCCCAGTCGAGCAAGGCGATGATGCGCGGCTCGGTCGGATGGATGATGGTGTTGCCGATGCGGAAGTCGCCGTGCGCGATGGCGGTTTCATCGCGTGCCGGCTGATTCGCGGCCAGCCACTCGATGAGATTATCCATGTCGGGATTTTCATCCGTCTTCGAAGCGACGTACTGCTTGCTCCAGCGGTCGAGCTGGCGCGCGACATAGCCTTCCGGCTTGCCGAAGTCCGCCAGTCCGCAGGCCTTGTAGTCGACACTGTGCAAGGCAGCCGCGACGCGCGCGAAATCCGCATACACCGCGCGACGTTCCGGCGGCGTCAGTTGCGGCAGCGTCACGCCCGTGATGACGCGGCCTTCGATGTGATCCATCACATAGAACGCCGTGCCGATGATGGAGGCGTCCTCGCACAGCACGCGCGCCCGCGGCACGGGCACCTGATCCTGCGGCAGTGCCTTGAGGATGCGGTACTCGCGTTCGACCAGGTGGGCCGAAGGCAGCAGCTTGCCCGGCGGCTTCTTGCGCAGCACGTATCTGCGCGTCGGCGTGTCGATCAGGAAGGTGGGATTCGACTGGCCGCCCTGGAACTGTTGCAGGCGCGCCGGCCCGGAAAAATCGTCCAGATGGGTTTCGAGATAACGCCACAGCGCCGCCTCGTCGAAGCGATGCTGCGGCAATACATCGATGACGACGACGTCGGAGGCACGTGCCGCCGCCGCACCGCCGGATGCAGGATTCTCAGATGCGTCTGCCATTGCGTTCCTCGCGAACCGCCGGATGCGGTGCCGCGCCATGAATGCTTCGATTATTCGCCCCGATCTGCCGGTTCCGTGCGTCGGGATCCCGGTCTGCCCGGCGAGCCCGCATTGTATTCGCGACGCGATTACTCGGGGAAAAGAAACGTGGCACAGCGCCTCAGGCGCTGCAACGCAGAACTGCGGGTTCACCACCCAAGGAGCAAGCAGCGAAGAATCTCCACGGGGGGGCACGGGGAACATGTATGGACCCGCCCCGTTATGCAAGACACCCGCTGAGTGAAGG
>CAYWHG010000197.1:4483-7478 GCA_964457865.1 uncultured Steroidobacter sp. | reverse complement strand
GTCATCGTCAGATCGTCGGCGACGCCTTGCTCGCCGAGCGCTTTCCCGCGGTTCACGCCGTCGGTCGTGCCAGCGCCGTGGCGCCGCGACTGGTCGACATCGAGTGGGGCGATGCGACGCATCCGAAGGTCACACTGGTCGGCAAGGGCGTGTGCTTCGACTCCGGCGGTCTCGATATCAAGCCGGGCGCGTCGATGCTGTTGATGAAAAAAGACATGGGCGGTGCCGCTGCCGTGCTGGGACTGGCGCAGGCCATCATGGACGCGAAATTGCCGATCCGCCTGCGCGTGATCGTGCCGGCGGTGGAGAACGCGATTGCCGGCAACGCCTTTCGCCCGGGCGATGTCATTGCCACGCGCAAGGGACTGTCGGTGGAGATCGGCAACACCGATGCGGAAGGACGACTGATTCTCTGCGACGGACTCGCGCTCGCCGATGAAGAGAAACCCGATCTGCTGATCGACCTGGCCACACTCACGGGTGCCGCGCGTGTCGCGCTGGGTCCGGAGCTGCCGGCGCTGTTCTCGACCGACGATGCTGCCGCGACCGAGCTGGTGCGTATCGGTCTCGCCGAATCCGATCCGCTGTGGCACATGCCCTTGTGGGCCGGTTACGACGACGAGCTGTCGAGCAAGATCGCAGACATGAACAATGTGTCGAGTTCCGGCTTTTCCGGCGCCATCACGGCCGCGCTGTTCCTGAAACGTTTCGTGAACGAGGCGCGCACCTGGATGCACATCGATCTCTACTCGTGGAACAGCAAGGATCGTCCCGGCCGTCCGGTCGGTGCGGAAGCGCAATGTATCCGCGCGCTCTATGCATTCCTGAAAGCGCGTTACGCGCACTGACTGCTTGAGCGAACCCACATCAACTGCCGTGCCCGCACAGCCAGCCTGGCTCAGCGGACGGGACCTGACCTTCCTGATCGGCATCAATCTGATCTGGGGACTGAACCTGATTGCTTCGAAGCTCGGCGTCGCGCAGTTCCCGCCGATCTTTTTCACCGCCCTGCGCTTCGGCTCCGTGGCATTGCTGCTGTTGCCCTTCCTGCGGATTCATCGCGGCCAGATGCGGAACCTGGCATTCGCCGCGCTGCTGACGGGGCCGGCGGCTTTCGCCCTGCTGTTCGTCGGCGTGTATCTGGTGAAGGACGCCTCGATGGTGGCCATCGCGAGCCAGATGGGCGTGCCATTCTCCACCTTGTTGTCAGTCTGGCTGCTGGGCGAAACGATTCGCTGGCGTCGCCGGCTGGGCATCGTGCTCGCCTTCGGCGGTATCGCCATCATCGGCTTCGATCCGCGGGCGTTCGAGTACTGGGAAGGCCTGATGCTGGTGGTGCTGTCCTGCCTGGTCGGTTCGCTTGGGCTGATCTTCGTCAAGCGCATGAAAGATATTCGCGCGCTCGAACTGCAGGCGTGGATTGCGGTTGCCGGCGGCCCCGTGCTGTTGCTGCTGAGCCTGCTGCTGGAGCGAGGCCAGTGGAACGCCGTCGTGAATGCCGATCTCGGCGGCTGGGGCGCGCTGGCGTTCACGACGATCATGTCCAGTCTGATTGCGCACACGGGCTGGTACTACCTCGTGAGCCGTTATCCGGTCACGAGCCTGTCGCCCCTGACGCTGCTGTCGCCGCTGTTCGGCGTGTTCTTCGGCGTCACCCTGCTGCAGGACCAGTTGACCTCCAGGATGCTGCTGGGCGGCGCCGTGACGCTGGTCGGGGTGCTGATCGTCCTGTTGCGCGAACACCGGATTGCCGACACCGGGACGTGACCCGGCAACCGGTGCTTGCAAAACGCAGGGTGTGTCGCGGAGGATGACGGCCCGCGTTTTTCTGTGAAAGCAAGCCACTTCCATGCCAGCCCGCAAGACCACCCGCACCCGCACCGCTCGCAACAAGGATTCCGCACGTCGCTATTCGAGCGTCGTCGTCGATGGTTACGCGCAGGCGCCGAGCCGCGCCATGCTGCGCGCCGTCGGCTACAAGGACGCCGATTTCAACAAGCCGGCCATCGGCATTGCCTCCACCTGGAGCAATCTGACTCCGTGCAACATGCACATCGACAAGCTGGCGAAAGCGGCGGCCACCGCGGTCGACAAGGCCGGCGGCAAGAGCACCACGTTCGGCACCATCACAGTCTCCGACGGCATTTCCAACGGTACGCCCGGCATGCGCTATTCGCTGGTGTCGCGCGAAGTCATCGCCGACTCGATCGAAACGGTTTCGGGCGCGCAGGGGTTTGATGGCGTCGTCGCCATCGGCGGCTGCGACAAGAACATTCCCGGTTGCATGATGGCGCTGGCGCGCCTCGATCGTCCGGCGGTCTTCGTCTATGGCGGCACGATCAAGCCGGGCAAGAAGCGTCGCGACATCATTTCGGTGTTCGAGGCGGTTGGCGCGCGTGCGGCCGGTACGATCAGCGACAAGGAGCTGTCCGAGATCGAGCGCACCGCCATTCCGGGACCGGGCAGCTGCGGCGGCATGTACACAGCCAACTCGATGGCCTCGGCCATCGAGGCGCTGGGCATGAGCCTGCCCAACAGCTCGGCGCAGGAAGCGGTGTCGGCCCAGAAGCTGCAGGACTGCCGCAACGCTGCGAAGGCGGTGCTGCAACTGGTGAAGGCGGACCTGCGCCCCTCGCAGATCCTGACCCGCAAGGCATTCGAGAACGCGATCACCGTGACCATCGCGCTGGGCGGCTCGACCAATGTCGTCCTGCATCTGCTGGCCATCGCCCACACCGTGGGTGTGCCGCTGGAACTCGACGATTTCACGCGCATCGGCAAGCGCGTCCCCGTGCTGGCCGACCTGCGGCCGAGCGGCAAGTACGCGATGTCGGAACTGATCCGGATCGGCGGCATCCAGCCGCTCATGAAAATGCTGCTGAACCAAGGACTGCTGCACGGCGATTGCATCACCGTGAGCGGCAAGACGCTGGCGCAGAACCTGAAGTCCGTGAAGCCGTATCCGAAGAACCAGGACATCATTCGCGCCTTCAGC
>CAYWHG010000197.1:1731-4383 GCA_964457865.1 uncultured Steroidobacter sp. | reverse complement strand
CCTGAAGTCCGTGAAGCCGTATCCGAAGAACCAGGACATCATTCGCGCCTTCAGCGATCCCATCAAGACGGACAGCCACCTGGTGATTCTGTACGGCAACCTCGCCTCGGAAGGCTCGGTGGCGAAGATCACCGGCAAGGAAGGGCTGTCGTTCACGGGCCGTGCGCGCGTATTCGACGGCGAAGAGAATGCACTGCAGGCCATTCTCGATGGCGTGGTGGGCGAGGGCGATGTGGTCGTCATCCGCCAGGAAGGTCCGAAGGGCGGCCCTGGCATGCGCGAAATGCTGAGCCCGACGAGCGCCATCGCGGGTCGCGGGCTCGCAGGCAAGGTCGCCCTGATCACTGACGGCCGATTCTCCGGCGGCAGCCGCGGTTTCGTCGTCGGTCATATTGCGCCCGAAGCGGCCGTTGGCGGTCCGATCGGTCTGCTGCGCGATGGCGACGAAATCACCATCGATGCCGTGAGTCGCGAGATCCGTTGCAACGTCAGCGATGCCGAGTTTGCCGAGCGTCGCAAGACGTGGCAGGCGCCGGCGCCCTACGCGCGTCGCGGTGTACTGGCGAAGTACGCGCGCAGCGTCAGCAGCGCCTCGCATGGCGCAGTCACGGATGCCGAGTAGTCGATGACATCGACGATCCTGCTCGATCAGTCCGAAGTCCTTGCTGCCATCGACATGCGCGAGGCGCTGGCGGCCGTCGAGGAAATTTTCCGCCTGCATGGTCGTCGCCAGGTGCAGATGCCCTCCAAGGTGTATCTGGATCTTCCAGGCGGCGACGTGCGCGCGATGCCGGCTTATGCGGCGCCGCTCGGCTACGCCTCGATCAAGAACATCAACATGCATCCGGGCAACCGCAGCGTGCCTTCCATCGTCGGCACGCTGACGCTGTTCGATCCGCCGACCGGCATGCCGCTCGCCATCATGGATGCCACGGCGATCACGCGGCTGCGCACCGGCGCGGCGGCCGGTGTGGCCACGCGATTGCTGGCACGTGCCGATGCGACGGTGCTGTCGCTGATCGGTGCCGGCAATCAGGCGATGACCCAGATCGAAGCCGTGCTCGCCGTGCGCCCGCGCATCGATCGGATCATGGTCTACGATCTCGACGGCGAACGTGCAGCACGACTGGCGCGAGCGGCGACCGATCGCTTTCGCGTTGTGGTGCAGATCGCAGGCTCGGTCGAAGAAGCCGTGCGCGCGGCCGACGTGCTGACGACGATCACGCCGGCGCGGGCGCCGATCGTCGAGGCCGAGTGGGTCCGGCCCGGAACGCACATCAATGCCATCGGTGCGGATGCCGCGGGCAAGCAGGAGCTGCAGTCGCAACTGACGGCATCCGCACGCGTCGTGGTCGACGAGATGGAACAGGCCACGCATAGCGGCGAAGTGAATGTGCCATTGACGCAGGGCGTGCTGCAGGCGAGCGACATCTACGCCGAACTGGGCCATATCGCCGCCGGTGCCAAAGCCGCGCGACTGAACCCCGGCGATATCACGATCTTCGATTCCACCGGTCTCGCGTTGCAGGATCTGGCTTGCGCCGCATTCGTGTATCGCAAAGTGATGGCGTCCGGCCAGGAACTGCGCCGGTTCGATTTCCTGCAGTGACGACGATGCAATCCCGGCCTGCCATCGAACTGGTTGAAGTCGGTCCGCGCGACGGCTTGCAGAGCGAGTCGGAAATCGTGCCGACGCAGATCAAGCTGCAACTCATTGAGCGTCTGATTGCTACCGGGCTGCGCCGTATCGAAGTCGCGAGCTTCGTCAATCCGAAGCGGGTACCGCAGATGGCCGACGCCGAAGCCGTGCTGGCAGGTCTGCCGCGTATTCCCGGCGTCCAGTACGTGGGTCTGGTGCTGAATCGCAGAGGTTTCGATCGTGCGCTCGCCGCCGGCTGCACCGAGATCGGCATGGTGACGTCGGCGACCGAAAGTTTCTCGCAACGCAATCAGGGCGCGAGCGTGGAAGACACGGTTCGTGCCTGGGAAGAGATCGCGCCGCTGGCTCGCGATGCCGGTGTGCGCGCGCAGATCACGGTGACGGTGTCGTTCGGTTGCCCGTTCGAAGGCGAAGTGCCCGCGTCCCGGGTGATCGATCTCGTCAGGCGGCTCGATGAGTCGCAGCCGCTGGAGATTGCACTGGCGGACACCATCGGTGTCGCGGTGCCGGCGCAGGTGACGGATCTCGTCGGACGTTTGCGCGAAGTCACGCAGATTCCATTGCGTTGTCATTTCCACAACACGCGAAACACGGCGGTCGCCAATGCCTATGCGGCAGTGCTGGCCGGCGTGCGCACGCTGGATTCGAGCGTCGGTGGAATCGGGGGATGCCCGTTTGCTCCGAATGCGACCGGCAACGTCGCCACCGAGGATCTCGTGTACATGCTGGAGCGCAGCGGATTCACGACCGGCATCGATTTGAACAATCTCATACAGGCCAGCCACTGGTTGCAGGAGCAACGGGGCAGGCCAGTGCCGTCGATGCTCTCCCAGGCCGGTCCTTTTCCCAGAAATATCAGCTAGATATCACGGGATTGACAGGACCTTGGGAGGGATCGGGGAAAACCCGCATCCGCCCACGCAGTTCGCGCACTGACGGTCTGAGCTGTGTGCAACGCTGTCACCGCCGTATTCCGCCCGTATACACTCGAC
>CAYWHG010000197.1:0-1631 GCA_964457865.1 uncultured Steroidobacter sp. | reverse complement strand
GGTCTGAGCTGTGTGCAACGCTGTCACCGCCGTATTCCGCCCGTATACACTCGACGCCATCGGGCTCCTCGCGGGCTCTCCAAAAATTCTGAAGGAAGATCATGGCTAAAGCAGTGGACAAGGCCTATCAGACGGTACGTGAGCGCATCGTTCGTGGCGTGTACCCGGCCTCATCACGAATCACGGAACAGGAAGTTGCGGCTGCGGCGGGCGTCAGTCGCACGCCCGTGCGGGAAGCGCTGCGCAAGTTGCACGCGGAAGGACTGCTCGAGTTCATCCCGCATCAGGGCGCCATCGTCACCGAGTGGACCAGCGAAGAACGCGACGACGTGTTCGAACTGCGGGCGATGCTCGAAGCCTATGGCGCGGCACGCGCCGCACGCCGCATGACGCCGGACAAGGTCGCCGAACTTCGGCAGCTCGCGGAAGATCAGTATCACGAGACCCTCAGCAAGCGAGAGGGCTATCTGGAACGCGTCGGCGAACTCAACAGCCTGTTCCATCGCCGCATCCAGGACTGCGCCGGCAGCTCGCGCCTGATGAATGCGCTGTCGTCGCTGATCGAAGCGCAGATGATGATGAAGACGTTCGAGACCTATCAGGACGAAGACCTGATCCGCAGCGCCTCGCATCACCTGGAAATCGTGCGTGCGCTCGAAGCACGCGATCCGGACTGGGCAGCGGCATTGATGCGCTCGCACATTCTCGGTGCCCGCGGCGCGCTGCGTCTGCTGTAAGGCAGCGGTGGACGACGAGTGACCGGCGACGGGCCGGTCACTCAATGGAACTCTTCGCGCTCGTCACCCGTCACTCGTCACCGATCACCGCAGTCATCCCCGAGGATTTCATCATGACCATCAAAGTCGGCGACAAGATGCCTTCCGGAACGCTCACGCTGGCGACGAAGGACGGCCCGCAGAAGGTCAGCACGGACGAGTATTTCAAAGGCAGGAAGGTCGTGCTGTTCTCGGTGCCGGGCGCCTTCACGCCAACCTGCGATGCCAAACATCTGCCGGGTTTCGTCGAACAGGCCGGTGCACTCAGGGGCAAGGGCATCGACAAGATTGCCTGCCTGGCCGTCAACGATGCCTTCGTGATGAAGGCTTGGGGCAAATCCCAGAACGCCGACGACAAGGTAGAGATGCTGGCCGACGGCAACGCCGACTACACGAAGGCACTCGGCCTGGAAATGGACGCCTCAGGCTTCGGGATGGGCACCCGCGGTCAGCGCTTTGCCATCGTCGTGGACGATGGCGTCGTGAAGTCCCTGAACGTGGAGTCGAAAGGGGAGTTCAAGGTGTCGAGTGCGGAGCATGTTCTGAGCCAGCTCTGAGCTGGCTCAGAACGGTGACGAGGGCTGGAAGAGTTTCTTACCCTCGTCACTTACGTGACTTGTGTCACTTTCGTCACTTTGGCTGAGCCGCGTCAACCCAGCGCCTTCTCCAGCTCCGGCACCACCGTGAACAGATCGCCGACGAGGCCGATATCGGCCACTTCGAAGATGGGTGCTTCGGGATCCTTGTTGATCGCGACGATCGTGCGGGCGTCCTTGATGCCCGTCAGGTGCTGGATGGCACCGGAGATACCGACGGCGACATACAGTTCCGGCGCGATGATCTTGCCGGTCTGGC
>CAYWHG010000196.1:0-7570 GCA_964457865.1 uncultured Steroidobacter sp. | reverse complement strand
ACGACAGCGGGGTTGCCAGCGTTCCGGCGGACGTGTCCGGAAAATCTGTCTCCCTCTGCTTCTTCTGCGGCGCCCTCCACGATCCGGCGGCCTCGCGTCTGCGGGCTGCAACCTTCCACCAGGATCGGACGCGACTTCCCACAAGCGATGCTGCATCAGGTTACGACTCGTGATGAACGATTCTCTGCGTGCGCACCTTCCGGCGTTGCCCTGCGGGTCGCTGCTGCACTGCGTGCCCTGGTGTTCATTGCGGCTCTGGTCGGCACAGCGCCGGTTTCCGCAGCCGATCTCCAAGGTCAACCGGCTCCCGATTTCGCGCTGCGCTCGCTGGGTGGCGACAACCTGCGTCTCTCCGAACATCTCGGCGACGTCGTACTGATCAACTTCTGGGCGACCTGGTGTGGGCCCTGCCGCCAGGAGATGCCGCTGCTCGACGAGTTGCACGCCAGGTACAAACTCGCGGGATTGACGGTGCTGGGCGTCAACATCGACGACAGCGGCGAGCGTGCCGCCGAAATGGCCAGGGCCCTCAAGGTCTCCTATCCGGTGTTGTTCGACGAGCGCAAGGACGTCAGTCGTGCGTACCGGATCGGCGCGATGCCCTTCACTGTGCTCATCGATCGCGAGGGTGTGGTCCGCTACGTGTCCGAGGGGTTCAAGCCCGGCTACGAGAAACGCTATACCGATCAGTTGCGCCAGCTTCTCAACAATGAATAGGCAGGACGGCGGTCACTTCATGCGTCACGGTATGTCCACGAGTTTCATTCCCGTTTCCTGCTTCGCCCAGGTGCGCGCCATGCTTCGTCACGCAAGTCTGCTGTTGCTGTCCGTTCTCGCCCTGGGCAGCGTTGTCTACGCCCAGGAGGCAGCGGCTCCCGCGGCCGCGAGTCCCGCCTCGGCGGATGCCGGGAATTTCAGGAGTCTCGATCAGGAAGTGCAGGCGCTGAAGAAGGAAGTGCTCGATCTGAACCGCGAACTTTTCGTGCTCGAAGAAGAGCTGCTGTTTCCCGCGAACACCCAGGTGGCGGTGTTCGTGTCCATGGACGTCGGTGAGTTCTTTGCCGTCGACTCGGTGACGCTCAGGCTCGACAACAAGGAAGTGGCGAACTACCTCTATACCGAGCGCGAGGCGCAGGCCCTGCTCAAGGGCGGAGTGCATCGGGTGTACCTGGGAAATCTCAAGGCCGGCGACCACGAGCTGATCGCATTGTTCACGGGCCAGGGGCCGCACACGCGCGACTATCGTCGTGGTGCCACGATCAATCTGACGAAGGGCGTGGGCGCCAAGTACGTCGAACTCAAGATCAGCGACCGGGCCAGCAAGGCGCAGCCGGAGTTCGTCGTCAAGGAATGGGAATAATGAGGACGGCCGCTGGCCACTGGCCGCTGGCTTCTGGCCGGACACGGGATTTCCTGCCGCGATGCTGAGCGCCCTGGTCAAACACGTCGCACTTGCCATGAGCGCCTCGGCCGCGCTCGCGATGTCCGTGGCTGCGCGCGAGAAGCCGGCCGAGGAAAAGCTGTTGATCGGTACTCCCCAGGTCGTGAAGGACCTCCATTGGGGTGACGTGCTGTTCTACTTCTACCAGGGCGACTACGTGCAGTCGCTCACGCGCCTCGGTGCATCGCAGGACTTCAACCGCGTCGGCAACCACGTCATCGAGGCAGAACTGCTGAAGGGCGGCCTGTATCTGTCGCTCGGACAGCACGAAGAAGCGGGACGCATCTTCCAGGCGCTGCTCAACGACAACGTCCCGCTGGATGTCCGCAACCGCGCCTGGTTCTACCTGGCCAAGGTCTGGTATCAGCGCGACTACCTGGCGCAGGCGGAGAAGGCGCTGAGTTCGATCCACGGTGCGTTGCCGGGCGAACTCGAAGCGGAGCGTCATCTGCTGCACGCGCAGGTGCTGATGTATCTCGATCGGTACGATGACGCGATCGCGTCGCTGGAGCGCTGGCAGCCCGTCGGGGACGGATCCGATGCCTGGTCGGCGTATGCACGGTTCAACATCGGTGTCGCGCTGGTCCGCAAGGATCGCCTCGATGACGCCACAGTACTGCTCGATCGCGTCGGACAGATGGCGGCGCCGACGGATGAGCTTGCCGCACTGCGCGACAAGGCGAATCTCGCGCTGGGCTTTGCCTGGCTGAAGGCGGAACGTCCCGCGGACGCCAAGCGCGTCCTGCAGCGCATTCGTCTCGAGGGTCCTCAGTCCAACAAGGCGCTGCTCGGGGTTGGCTGGGCGGATTCGGCCGAGGAGCAGTTCACGAAGGCTCTCGTTCCCTGGATGGAGCTGCGCGATCGCAATCTGCTCGATGCGGCTGTGCAGGAGTCCTATCTGGCGATTCCCTACGCCTATGCCCAGCTCGAGGCCAACAAGCAGGCTGTCGAGCAGTATTCGCTGGCGGTGACCGCGTTCAGCGAGGAAGCGGCGCGGATAGACGAATCGATTGCCGCGATCCGCAGCGGGCGTCTGCTCGATGCCATTGCCGACAACGACAAGACCCCTGGTTCAAAACAAGCTGGGGCCGGCTGGTTCTGGCAACTCCAGGCGTTGCCGGATGCACCGGAAACCCGCTATCTGTATCACCTGCTGGCATCGCATGAATTCCAGGAAGGATTGAAGAACTACCGCGACCTGCGGTTCATGCAGCGCCATCTCGCGACCTGGCAGCTCAGCGTCGAAGCCTTCGACGACATGGTCGACAATCGCCGCCAGGCGTTCGAGCAACGGCTGCCCGATCTGCGCAAGACACTCGACTCCGTCGATCTCGATGCGATCGATGCGCGGCGTACCGAACTCGAATCGCGTGTCGCGGCCATCGAACGCGACGGCGATGTGCCCGGGCTTGCAACGAGCCGCGAACTCGAACAGTGGCAGAAGGTTCAGCACCTCGAAGAGGTGCTGGCGCGTGCGGACGCCTCCGATCCCTTGGTTCAGGAAATGCGCGAGAAGGTGCGTCTGCTGCGCGGCCGGCTGATGTGGGATTTCTCGTCCAGCTACAAGGCGCGTCTGTGGAAGGTACGCAAGGAACTGCGCGAACTGGATGTCGCCTACAAGGAAGCGCGCCGCGCCTGGGTGTTGATCGAGCGCGCACGCGAGGAATATCCCGCGCGCACCGAGGAATTCGCCAGACGTGTCGAAGGACTGCGGCCGCGCATCGATGGCTTGATGGCACGGCTCGACTCGGCGGCCCATTCGCAGAACGAGTATCTGGCTGGCATTGCCGTCAGGGAACTCGAATCGCAGAAGGAACGGCTGGCCGCGTATTCGCTGCAGGCCCGCTTCGCGCTCGCCTCGATCTACGATCGGGCCGCGAGCGGCGCCGGCGATGCACCGGGCGGCAAGGGGGGCGAACAATGAAATCGCCGGCTGGGCCCGTGCGCATCCTCGTTGCCGGCACCCTCGCCCTTGCGGTTGCCGCGCTCGGTGCATCCGTTGCGGGTGCGGCCGAGAAGAAAAAACCGACGGGCACGATCAAGGATCTGGAAAGCCGCACCATCCAGATCGACCGCGATCCCCCGGCCAACGTGCAACCGCAGCAGGCGATCGAGCAGTACAGGAAGTTCCTGGATCTGCAGTCCGACAACGAGAAGATGCGCGCGGAGGCGATGCGCCGCCTCGGCGATCTGCAGGTCGAAGTCGACGAAGCCGCACGCGCTGCCGGCGAGGCCGACTTCAGCGGTCTCGAGAACAAGGAAGCCATCAAGCTCTATGAATCGCTGCTGGCGAAATATCCGCAGTACGAGCGTAACGACGCGGTGATGTACCAGCTGTCGCGCGCGTACGAGTCGGAAGGGCAGATCGAGAAGTCGCTGGCTGTGCTCGACAAACTCGTGGCGCAGTATCCGGACAGCAAGTGGCTCACTGAAGCGCAGTTCCGCCGCGGCGAAATCCTGTTCAGCGACCAGCGTTACAAGGATTCCGAACGCGCCTATGCGTCCGTCATCGCCGTGGGACAGGACAGCGGCTACTACGATCAGGGCCTGTACAAGCACGGCTGGTCGCTGTTCAAGCAGTCCCGTGGCGAGGAGAGCGTCAGCTCCTTCCTCAAGCTGATCGATCGCGTACTGCTCACGGACAACGGCAGGCTGCGCGACCGCGACGCGCTCGACCGCCCGTCGCGCGAGTTGTCCGACGACGCGTTCCGGGCGATCGCCATCACGTTCTACGATCTGGAGGGCCCCGAATCGCTCGACGCGTTCCTGAAGCAGCGGGGCGATCCCGTCTATGCACATCTGTTGTACGAGACTCTGGGGAATCTCTACATCGAGAAGGAGCGCTATCAGGACGCCGCGCTGGCTTATGAAGCCTTTGCGAAGCGCCGTCCGGACGATCGATTCGCGCCCTCGCTGCAGATGCGCACGATCGAGGCCTACCAGAAGGGTGGATTCGCATCGCTCGTGCTCGAAGGCAAGCAGGCGTTCGTCGAACGTTATGCCTTCGGGTCGGCGTTCTGGGCGAATCGCACCGTGCAGGACGCGCCCGAAGTCGCCGCGCAGCTGAAGGCCAACCAGAAGGATCTGGCCGAGTACTACCACGCGCAGGCGCAGAAATCGAAGAAGGTCGAGGATTACACGGTGGCCGCGCGCTGGTATCGCGCCATGCTGGATTCGTTCCCGCAGGACGCCGAGGCGCCTGCCACGCGCTACCTGCTGGGCGAAGTGCTGTTCGAATCCGGTCGCTTCGCCGACGCGGCGAAGGAATACGAGCGCACCGCGTACGACTATCCCGCGCATCCGAAGTCGGCCGCGGCCGGCTATGCGGCGCTGGTCGCCTACACGAAGCACGAGGCGACGCTTGTCCAGTCAGGGGCCGGCGAATCGAAGGCGTTGTGGCATCGCCAGGGCATCGAAAGCCAGGTCATGTTCGCCACGAGTTTCCCGGAACACCCCGAATCGGCGCGCGTGCTGACCAAGGCCGACGAGGAATTGTTCGCACTGAGCGATTTCGATCGCGTCATCGAGGTGTCGCAGCAGATCCTCGAACGCAAGCCGCCGGTCGAGACGAAGTACCAGCGCACGGCGACCACGCTGCTGGCGCATTCGCTGTTCGATCGCGGTCGTTATCAGGAAGCCGAACTCGCCTATATCCGCGTGCAGGGCTTCCTGCCGGCGGGCGATCCGGATCGGCCGGCGATCGAGGAACGCATCGCCGCGTCGGTCTACAAGCAGGCCGAAGCGAAACAGGCGGCGGGCGACGCGACCGGTGCAGTCGACGACTTCCTGCGCGTGGCCCTGCTGGCGCCGAATGCCAAGGTCAGCGCCAATGCGGAATACGACGCGGCCAGCATCCTGCTGCGCGACCAGCAGTGGGAGCGTGCCTCGACGGTGCTGGAAGGTTTCCGCCGCAAATATCCGAACCACGAACTGCAGCCCGACGTCACGCGCTCGCTCGCGGTGGCGTATCTGGAAACCGGGCGCGCAGGCGAATCGGCGGCCGAGTTCGAACGTATCGCCGCGCGTGCCGAAGAGCCGGCGGACGTGCGTCGCGAAGCGTTGTGGCAGGCGGCGACGTTGTACGAGAAGGGCGGTTCGCAACCGAATGCGGCCCGCGTCTATGCCAACTACGTGAAGCAGTTTCCAGCACCGCTTGATCCTGCGCAGAACGCGCGCCAGCGGCTGGCCGACATGGCGAAGACGCAGAACGACGTGCGCGGCCGTGGACAGTGGATCAACGAGATCATCGCCGCCGACAGGTCGGCCGGCAGCGCACGCACGGACCGCAGCAAGTACCTCGCGGCGAAGGCCACGCTGGAAACCGCCGAACCACAGGTGGCGATGTTCAATTCCATCAAGCTGGTGGTGCCGCTCGACAAGTCGCTCAAGGCGAAGCGCAGCGCCATGGAGAAGGTGCTGACCGCTTACGGCCAGGCACTCGACTACGGCGTGGCGGAAGTCACCACGGCAGCGAACTACGGCATGGCGGAGCTGTATCGCACGCTGGCCGCGGACCTCATGACCTCCGAGCGGCCGAAGGGCCTGGACGACGAATCGCGCGAACAGTACGACGTGCTGCTGGAGGAGCAGGCGTTCCCCTTCGAAGAGAAGGCCATCGAACTGCATGAGACCAATGCCAGCCGCACGGGCGACGGCGTCTACGACGAATGGGTGCAGCGCAGCTTCGATGTGCTGGCGAAACTCAAGCCGGCGCGTTACGCGAAGGCCGAGATCGGTGAAGAGTATGTACAGACGATTCGCTGATCGCGCGCGGATGCGGGCGGGCTGCTGGCTGCTGGCTGCTGGCTGCTGGTCAGAGTTTCTGCCCCCCTCCTACGCGCAGCGGGTTGGGGTAGGGGCACTTGCGTTACTGATGCTCTCGGCTTGCGGCTCGGCACCCGATAAGCCTGAAGCGCCCGTTGCAGCGCCCGTCGTGCAAAGCACGGCTCAATCCGCGCCGGCCAGATCACCGAAGGTCGAAGCAACGGACGCCGCAACACCCGTCGTCGAAGCACCGGTTCCCCCCGAGGCCCAGCAACAGTTCGACAGTGCCGTGGCCGCGATGAGCTCCGGCAATCTGACCGTCGCGGAACAGACTTTCCGCACGCTCAGCGACACCTATCCGACCTACTCGGGGCCGCTGCTGAATCTTGCGATCCTGCAGACGAAGGCGGGCAAGCTGGAGGAGGCGCAGAAGACGCTCGATACCGCGATCGGACGCAATGCCAGCAGCGCGGCGGCGTACAACCAGCTCGGTATCGTCTATCGCAGGCTGGGTCGTTTCAAGGACGCTGACGAAACCTATCAGCAGGCGATCCGGGCCGATCCGAATTACGCGTTGGCGCATCTGAACCTGGGCGTCCTGTGCGACCTGTATCTGCAGCAGCCGCAGCGGGCCCTCGAAGCCTATGAGCGCTATCTCGAACTCGCCGCAACCCCGGATGCAAAGGTCGCCGGCTGGGTGACCGAACTCAAGACACGCCTCGGCAATCAACAGCGCAGCGCGCAGGCGGACCAATGAAGGCGCCGAAAATCCTCTCCCTGCTGTTCCTGCTGATCGCATCGGCCGTATCGGCGGCGGAACCGCAGACGCAGGCAGGCGAGCAGAAGCCGCTCTCCGAGAGCGCCACGCCGCGCGCCGCCACTTCTGGCCAGCAGCCAGCCGCCAGCAGCCAGTCGCCCGCGTCGACGGGTCGCCGCGGCGATCGCCTCGAACTCGACACGACCGTAGTGACAGGCAACCGCGAACTGCCCAAGGTCCTCTACATCGTGCCGTGGAAGAAAGCCGATATCGGCGATCTGCCGGCGCAGCCTTTCAACACGCTCCTCGATGAGGCTCTGACGCCCGTCGACCGTGACGTTTTTCGTCGGGAAGTGACGTACTACGGTGCAATGTCGTCGGGTGCGGACAGTGCAAATCCCGCATCTGCTGCGCCCGCTGCAAGTCCTGAGAAGTAGGTCGCAGCGCACGGTTTTACCTTAAGGCGATAAATCACTACAGCACGCTCGCTTCACCTGGCTGAGAGTTTGCGCGCGCGCACAGCGCGCATGACCGGCTGATTTCAATTCACACGCGCTTGCCCGGCGCGGCACGGGACGGCAGAGGAGTATCAATAGATGACTTTCCTG
>CAYWHG010000195.1:2013-7709 GCA_964457865.1 uncultured Steroidobacter sp. | reverse complement strand
TGGCACAGCTCGACGAAAAAAAGCGCGTACTGGAACAATGGCTGCAACTGCCGGAATCACGCCGCCGCGACGCGACGGATGTGGTGGTATTTGCCTATCGCCTGTTGCAGGAGCGCCCGGAACTGGTGGGAGAGAACCGACAGTCCAGTCTCGACATGATCGTGAGCTGGTTGCTGCCGTATCTTCAGAAACTGGAAGCCGGATGAGGTCTGCGGCGTGCCGGCGGCGCGCCGCTTTCGTCAGGCACCCTGCAATCCCTGGCTGATGCCCGTGATGGACGACAGCAGCGCCGTCAGCATCTCCTTGTCTTCGCGGCCGCCGGCACGCCAGCGTCGCAGCAGATCGACCTGCAGCAGGTGCATCGGATCAATGTAGGGGCTGCGCAGCCGGATCGAGCGCTGGATGGTCGGCTCTTCCTGCAGCAGATGGTCGAAGCCGCGCAACTCCAGCACGCGCTGCCGCGTGAGTTCGTATTCGGCGCGAATGGCCTGGATGAAGCGCGAATAACGGGCATCCACCAGTTCGTCGTAGAAGGCGGCGATCCTCAGATCGGCGCGGGCCAGCGCGAGTTCGACGTCGTCAAGCAGGTTCTGGAAAAAGAACCAGCGCTGGTCCATCTCGCGCAACACGTCGTCGCCCAATTCCCGACCGGCCACGGACAGTGCGGTACCCATGCCGAACCAGCCGGGCACCATGTAACGGCACTGCGACCAGGCGTAGGTCCACGGAATCGATCGCAACGCCGGCACGCCCGCGGCTCGCTCGCTGCGTGTCGTCGGACGCGACCCGATCTGCATGCGCTCGATGACGTCGACGGGCGCCAGCTGCCGGAAGAAATCGTAGAACCCGGCATCGTCGAAGATCATCGCCCGATAGGCGCGCTCGCTTGCGGCCGCGACCCTTTCCATCGCCGCACTCCAGCGGGGATCGATCTCTTCCTTCGGCAAGGCGCCGCCTGCCGCCAGTGTCAGCGCATGGAATGCCTGTTCGAACACGCGCAGGGCGATGGGTCGCAATCCGTACTTTTCGTGAATCAGTTCCCCTGCTTCGGTGAGACGCAGCCGTCCCCGATTCACGCCCGGCGGTGCGTTGCGGACCAGCATTTCCACGCGACCGCCGCCGCGACCGAAGCTGCCGCCCTGTCCGTGGACCAGCGTCAGCTCGATACCGGCATCCGCAGCCGCGGCGACCGCGGCTTCCTGCGCCTTGCGCACCAGCCAACGCGACATGGCGATGCCGGAATCCTTGTTGCTCGCCGAGTAGCCGACCATCACGTACTGGTGATTGCCGCGGCCCTGCAGATGACGCCGGTACAGCGGCTCGTTCAGCAGCTGACGCATCAGCTCGCCGCAACGCGACAGTGCTTCGGCCGATTCGAACAGCGGCGCCACATCCACGGGAACATCGCCCGAACGGCGATCCGCCGTGTCGGCCCAGCGCGCCAGCAACAGCACAGACAGCACATCGTCGACGCCGCGCGTGCTGCTGACGACATAGGGCCCGACGGCATCCGGGCCATTGCGATGCCGGCAGTGCGCCAGCGCCTCGAACACCCACAAGCTGCGCTTGCCGGTCGCATCGAGCAGCGCACTCGGGCTTTCGTCGCGCTCCAGCGCCAGCCGCAGACGCGCGAGGCGATCGTCGGCGCTGCGATTGTGCCAGTCGGCATCGCCCAGCCCCTGCCCGACGACGCCGCGGTGCACGGTGGAGCTCTGACGAAGATCGAGCGTCGCGAGATGGAATCCGAACGTGCGGACGCGCCGGATCAGCCGGCTCACCGGGAAGGCGCCGGCATGCGCTCCCTTGTGCGCCATGAGACTGTCGTGAATCAGGTTCAGATCGGCCAGGAAATAGCTGGCCGATTCGTACTGCCCCTGTCGTCCTTCGTAGGTTGCGCGCAGCCGTTCCATGACCTGCCCGAGAAACACGCGATACGGCATGCGATCGTGCCGCGCCGGCGACAGCGTGTGCGAGGCCGACAGCAGCGTCTGGTACTGGTCGATGCGCGCCTGCAGCTGCGGCGAGATGCCGATGCGCGTCGCGCTCTGCGACAGCGATTCCGCCAGCCCCTGGCACTCGAGGAAGTAGCTGTTGACGATGAGCTGCTGATGGCGCGCGACGGTTTCGCGAATGGTCTTCGCGTTCACATCGGGATTGCCGTCCATGTCGCCGCCGACCCAGGAACCGAAACGCAGGATTTCCGGCAGCTCCAGCGCCTTCGCCTCCGGCCCGTAGACCTTGAGCAGCGCGGCCGAAATCTCCTCGTAGAAGACCGGCACGATCTGGAACAGGACCTCGACCAGGAAGAACAGCACGTGCTCGCGTTCGTCGGCGACCGTGAGCCGTTCGCGGGAATTGTCCGCCGTCTGCCAGCCCGCAGTGATTTCCGTACGAATGCGATCCCAGATGCGGTGCGTCTCGGCATCGCCGGACGCCAGGCCGATGCGACTGAGCAGCAACTGCGCGATCTTCTGCTGCTTTCTGAGAATCGTGCGGCGCGTGGACTCGGTGGGATGCGCCGTGAGCACCGGCTCGATCCACAGTTCCAGCATCAGCCGGCGGATGTCGGCCAGTTGCAGGCCCTGCTTCTGCAACTCGAACAGCGCATCCTCGATACCGCCCGGCTGCGACTTGTCGGCGTTCATGTACTGGCGACGGCGGCGGATGCGATGCACCTTCTCCGCCATGTTCACCACATCGAACCAGGTCGAGAAGGCCCGCACCAGATCGCGCGCCAGCGCGGGAGTCACATCGCGCGTACAAACCACCAGTTGCACCGCGCCCTCGGCCTCGCCTTCGCGCTGGGCGATGGCTGCCTGCCGGGCCTGTTCGACCGCAGCAAACAATTCCTCACCGCCCTGCTCGCGGATCACCTCGCCGACGAGCGCACCGAGCGTGTGTACGTCCTCGCGCAGATCGGCGTCCTTGGCGGGAAAGATCAGGTCGTGACGGGGCATGGGAAGAAGGCGCTAGGCCCTAGGCCGTGGAGCACCAGCAATTGGTGAATTGAATGATGGCAGTCATGGCCGTTCAACGTTGGCGGCGCAGTCTACCAGACCCCTTTGCGCGGTCCGCGTGCACCTAGGGCCTGGCGCCTAGGGCCTAGCGCCTTCTTACTCGTCACGCCACCCGCGCCGGAAACGTCTTCAGCAGCGACTGCTTGCAGCTGTTGCACGCCATTCGCTTGAGGGAAGGCAGCGATGACGCCACATCGAGCCGCAAGGTGAGCTGGGCATCCTCGATCTCTTCCCAGACACCGATCCGGATCTGAATGCGATTGCACCATGCACAGTAGGCGAGCGACTGCTCGTTGCGCGGAAAGGCCGGGTCGAGCAGCGCGAGCGCGGGCCGGGATTCCGTCCACACGCAATGCGCGACAAACTGCAGCCCGCGCTCGGGCAACGGATGCACTTCGATGTCCCACACCCGCCGCAGGCTCGGTGTGTCGGCGCGCAACGGAACGAATATCGGCGCACCCACGGCACGCACGCGCTCGAACAGGATTTCCCAGAGCTGGCGAACCTGCGTACCTTCGATGAAGTCCCACAGCGGACGATCGATCGCGGCCTCGAGCGGGTCGCGCAGACGATCGCAGCCCGTGGCCTCCGCCCACGCGCCGTTCACCGACGCGATGCGATTGCGCGCATCGAGCGTGAGTTCAGGGCGTTGATCAGGAGACAGCGTCATCGAGCAATTTCCGCGCACACGGCATCTGCCGAAAGTTCCGCGGCATGATCGGCACCCGGTCGAATGCCAGCCATGAGGCCAGCCCTGATTGGCCGAGCATCCGCCAGCGCATTGCAGTTGTTACGATGCCTGTGCACGCCGGGCATTCCCTGCACGGCCCGTGCGATAGCGACGGAGGTCACAATCCATGAGTCTGCTGGCATACGCGGCCATCTTCCTCGCCGCCACCGTGATCGCCGTCCCGCTGTGTCGCAGGTTCGGACTCGGCTCGGTGCTCGGCTACCTGCTCGCGGGAATCGTGCTGGGACCGTGGGGCACGCGCCTCATCAAGGACGGCGAGAACATCATGCACTTCGCCGAATTCGGCGTGGTGATGCTGCTGTTCGTGATCGGACTGGAACTGCAGCCCTCGCGTCTTCGGGCAATGCGCAAGGCCGTGTTCGGCCTCGGCCTGACTCAGGTGCTGGTCACAACCCTGATATTCGGCGTCATCGGCTGGCTGTGCGGACTCGCTGTCGACACCGCGCTGGTCGTGGCATTCGCCCTGTCGCTGTCATCGACGCCCCTGGTGCTGCAGTTGCTGGCGGAGCGTCATGAACTCAACACCCAGCATGGGCGCGCCTCGTTCGGCGTGCTGCTGTTTCAGGACATCGCCGTCATGCCCATGCTGGCGTTGATGCCGCTGCTGGCACACACCCGCACCGAGCACCCGCTGCCAGAGACGCTGCTGAATACCGGCACGGCCATCGCAGTGCTGTTGCTGTTCGTGTTCGGCGGCCGCTACCTGCTGCGACCGCTGCTGAGCATCATCGCCGGGACGCGCGCCAAGGAAGCATTCACTGCGGCCGCGCTGCTGGTCGTGATCGGCGTCAGCCTGCTGTTCCACGCCGTCGGCCTGTCGATGGCGCTCGGCGCATTCGTCGCCGGGGTGCTGCTGGCGGACAGCGAATACCGCCACGAACTCGAAGCCGACATCGAACCGTTCAAGGGCCTGCTGCTCGGCCTGTTCTTCGTTGCCGTCGGCATGACGGCCAACCTCGGCGCGCTGCTGGATCATCCGCTGCGCATTGCCGGCCTGGTGCTGGCCCTGATCGTCCTCAAGTTCGTTCTGGTCTGGCTCATCGGGCGCATCAACGGCTACAGCAGCGAAGAAGCCCGCGGCATGGCGTTCTCGCTGGCGCAGGCCGGCGAGTTCGGCTTCGTGCTGTTCACGATGGCCATCGGCGAAGGGATTCTCGAACAGTCGCTGGCCGATACGCTGGTGATCGTCGTCACCATTTCCATGATCGTGAGTCCGCTGCTCATGATGCTGCGCTCGGCGATCGAACCGCGCCTGCAACCGACCACTGTCCGCGATTTCGACCAGATCGAGAACGACCACAGCCGCGTCATCATCGCCGGCTTCGGCCGCTTCGGGCAGATCGTGGGCCGCGTGCTGCGCATGCGCCGCATCCGCTTCACCGCACTCGAATCGGATGTAACCCAGGTCGATTTCGTGCGCCGCTTCGGCAACAGGGTCTACTACGGCGATGCCTCGCGCCGCGATGTCCTCGCCGCCGCCGGCGCCGCCAGCGCCGAGGTCTTCGTTCTGGCGATGGACGACATCGATCTGTCGGTACGCACCGCCGAACTCGTCCGCAAGCATTTCCCGCATCTCAAGCTGCTGGCGCGCGCCCGCAATCGCCAGCACGCGATCCGGCTGATGGACCTGGGCGTGCGCTACGTCATTCGCGAAACGTATCTGTCGAGTCTCGACATGGCGAAACAATCGCTGGAAGCATTGGGCATGCCGCACGCCGACGCCGTGGAAAGCATCGAACGCTTCGACGAGCACGACAGGCGCGCCCTGCAACTGCAACGCGAAGCCCGCAACGACGAAAAGAAACTGCTGCAGTCAGCGCAGCAGGCCGCCCGCGAACTGGAGCAGCTCTTCGAACAGGACACGATGGATGAGACTCAGAAACAGACCGGAACGGAGGGAAGCAACCGTAAGGAAGCATAAGAAAAAA
>CAYWHG010000195.1:0-1913 GCA_964457865.1 uncultured Steroidobacter sp. | reverse complement strand
CTCACGCCGGGAAGAAATCAATCGGCTTCGTCGTCGTGATCGTCTCGACATCGCGCGCCTCGAAGCGGAACGATTTCACGCGGGCCACGAGCTTGCGCTCCAGGTCCGGATCGTTCAGTTCGCTGGACATGACGCGGCACTGCGTGATCTCGCCGCTCGGCGCGATCGTCAGCTCGAGTACGACCTTGCCTTTCAGGTCCGGCTTGTCGCGCAGCGCGCGGCTGTAGAGCGCATAGATCGCGCCCTTGTTGCGGTCGAAGATGAGTTCGATTTCTTCGCGACTGCGGGCGGCCTTGGTGCTGCCGCTGCCGCGCCTCACGCCGTCATCGGCCTGCGCCGCCAGCGTCGACGAAGTGACCTGCGTGGTCGTGTGTCCCGTGAGCGAACCGGCGCCGCTGCCATAGCCGCGGCTCAACGCGGCGGTGTTGATGCCGCCGCTGTTCTGTCCCACCTTCGAGGTGATCAGCGAACGCTCCGAGCTGGTCGTCTCGCCGACCTTGCCGGACAGGTTTTTGGTCATCGCGGCCTTGTCGAGCACCGAGTTGTCGCGCAGGTCGGCGAGCTGATCCTGCAGTTTCAGCAGGCCCGCGTTCTGCGCCTTCTCCCGCGCATCGGGCTTCGGCGGTGGCGGCTTGGGCTCGACCTTCTTCTCGACCACCGGTTTCGGCGTTTCCTTCGGCTCGACCTTGGGCGGCGGCGGAGGCGGCGGAACCTTCTTTTCGATCACCAGCTGCACCACGCGATCCGGCAACGCGGGCGCCTTGGCCAGTTTCTTGTCCGGCGTCGGCATGAAGGTGATGAGCAGCGCCAGCAGCCCGGCGACGATGAACAGGTTGCGGACGATGTTGCGGAAGCGCTTCTCGACCGCCTCGGTCGGCGACCAGGGCAGTTCGTAGAGACGATAGAACGGGGCAATGGCGGTGCTCATGTGCTGCGCCCGTCAGTTGCTCGCCGCCGCGCCCAGCGACGCGGTGCGATTCGAGTTGAATTCGCGCTCGACCACGGCCAGCGACACCTTGCCGTAGTCGGCGTCGGTGCAGGTCGCCATCACCTTGCGCAGCACTGCGTAGGGCGTGTGGCGGTCGCCGAGGATCGTCACCGTGCGATTCGCGATGTCCTGTTTGGCGGCATCGGCGAGCACGGAATCGCCGACCGACTGCAATGCCTGCTTCAACGGCGCGATCACCGTGTCCCGCGCGGCCAGCACGTCGGACACCTTGGCAACGAGCCGGCCGTCGACCAGCAGATCGTCCTTGGTGATCATGACCACGACGCTCGGCTCGGGCTTCTTGTCGGACACCGACTCGGGAATGGAAATGTTCTTCGAGTTCGGCAGCACGTCGACGTCGGACGTGTGCACGAGCAGGAAGACCACCAGGATCATCAGCATGTCGATGAACGGCACCAGCGTCATGTGCCCGGCAGCTTCGGCGCCGCCGTGGCCACGCTTGCGATGGCGTTTGATGCGATACGGAGTCATGTCGGCGCATCTCCCACGGACACGTCAGGGAAGAGTTCCGCCATGGCCCACAGGGAACCGGGTACCTGGAAGACGCGAACGGTGTCCATCACCTGTACCAGCGTGTCGTACTCGACGTCCTGTTCGAGCAGGATGGTGGCATTGAGCGTATCGGGATACTTCGACTTCACGAGCTGCAGGTAATCCGACAGTCCCTTGAGATCGTATTGATCGCCGGTACGCGGCACGGAACGCAGCACGCCGGTGCCGCGATCGGCAACCTCGATCAGATCCTTGCGCACGATGACTTCCAGATTCAGTCCCTTCGGCAGATCAGGGACGGCGGCGTCCGCGCCCGGCAGGTTCAGTTCCAGAACGTTCGTCTTGGTGAATACCGCCGTGAAGATCAGGAAGAACACCAGGATGATCATCATGTCGATCATCGGCACGACAT
>CAYWHG010000194.1:0-7745 GCA_964457865.1 uncultured Steroidobacter sp. | reverse complement strand
CCGATTCCCGATTCCCGATTCCCGATTCCCGATTCCCGATGACCGTGACGTTCATTCCCGCCCGCACCGACGCCGATATCGACGTCATCGCCGCCCTGGCGCACACCATCTGGTACGAGTACTACGTGCCGCTGATCGGCCGCGAGCAGGTCGACTACATGGTGGCGAAGTTCCAGAACGCGGCAGCGATGCAGCAGCAGCTGCGCGAGGGTTACGAATATTTCACGGTGCGGCGTGGCGTTACGCCCATCGGCTACACGGCCATCAAGCCTGAGGCGGACGGCAGCCTGTTCATCAGCAAGCTCTACCTGTTGCGTGAGCACCGCGGCGGCGGAACCGGGCGCGCGATCTTGACGTTCATCGAGGAATGGGCGGGAGAGCGGGATCTGCGTCGGCTTTGGCTGACAGTCAACAAGGGCAATCCGGCGGTCCAGGCATACGAGCGCATGGGCTTTCGCATCGTCGAGCCGATCGTCATGGACATCGGTGGCGGCTTCGTGATGGACGATTTCCGGATGGAGAAAGAGCTGACCGGGGAATAACCGATCCGGTACCCCAACTTTGGTCAGAATCCGGTCGGGAGCGGGCGACAGATGTGTGCTTGCTGCGCGCCGCATAGACTGGATCGTCATGCTGGATCGCGTCATGCTGGATCGCCATGAGTGTCTCGATGAGTAACGAGCCGAGAGACGAAACCGCCGATGCACGCGGCGACCTTGCCGTCTGGCTGGACGACTACACGGCCGGCCGGTGCGACCGTGCCCAGATGCAGGCTTCGTTCCTCGAGATCTGCCGCAGCAATCCCGAAGCGCCCTGGGATGCACTGGCGCTGCTCGATCAATACCAGCGACGCGGCCGGGTCGATCCGGCACTCGCTCGCACGCTGAAAAGCGACATCGCGCAGCTCGTTTTCGGCGTGGTCAATCAGTCCGAGGAACAGGACGAGGATGAGACGGCCGCAAGGCGGTCCGCTGCTCCCACCACCGACCCGGCGCCAGCCTCGGCGGATACCACGGGAACCCGCTGGCGCAGAATGGCCGCGGAGCAGGAGCCGCCGGCGGCTCCCCGTCGTCCCTCCGCCGCATTCGTCGATCCGCTGAAGTTCGTTCGTGAGGCGCCGTATTCGCGCCCGATGCCGCCGATCCAGCATCCGCACACACCGGACGGCACCGCCACCAGCAGCGTGCTGCGCGATCGCTACGAACTGCTCACCATCCTCGGCCGCGGCAATGCCGGCACCGTCTACAAGGCGCTGGATCGTCATCGCGGGCATCTCGAACCCGCGGCGCAATGCGTGGCGCTGAGGGTACTGAAGAAAAACTATCGCGACAGTTCCGAGGCGCTGGCGGAACTCGAACGCCAGTTCCATCAGGCGCAGTCGCTGTCGCATCCCAACATCGTCAGCGTGTTCGATCTCGATCGCGACGGTGCAACCTATTTCCTGGTGATGGAGCTGCTGGAGGGCGAACTACTGTCCGGTCTGCTGCAGCGTCTCGACCATCATCCGATACCGCGCGAACAGGCGCTGGCGATCATCGGCAGCATCGGCGCCGGCCTCGCGCACGCGCATCGGCGCGGCGTCGTGCATTCGGACCTGCGTCCCGGCAACGTGATGATCGCCGCGAACGGCGAGGTCAAGCTGCTCGACACCGGTTTCGCGCGCCGCACGCAGGTCGATACGCATCGCCCCGAACCGTGGATCGGCGAGCCGGTGCTCGGCGGCCGTCAGCCGGCCGTGAATCTGGCATACGCGAGCGAGGAGCGCGTCAACGGCGAGCCGCCGGAGGCGGGCGAGGACGTCTACAGCCTGGCCTGCATCGCCTACGAACTGCTGTCGGGGCAACACCCCTTCGGTGGTCGCTCCGCGCCGCTGGCGCGCGCACAGGGGCGTCCGCCGCCACGGATCTCCGGACTCACCAATCGGCAGTGGACAGCCCTGCAGACCGCGCTCAAGTGGTCGCGCGCCGAACGCAAGATCGATGTGGTCGAACTGATTGCGGCGCTGGGATGCGCGGAAGTGCCGCAGCGACTGCTGCCGCCGCAGATGATCGCGGCGGCCCCCAAGCGCCGCCGCTTTGGCGCAGCGGGCGCGGTATCGCTGGCATTGCTGCTCATTGCAGGTGCCGCTGCTGCCTACTGGTTCAACCGCGATTCTCTGCCGCAACTTGCCGCGCCGGCACAAGCACCGCAGGAAACCGCCACGGAAATCGTTCCTCCGGCGGCGTCGTTACCCGAGGCGCAGCCACCAGTCGAGGCACCCGCGGCCGTTGTGGAGTCGCCGCCAACGGCAGTCACAGCGTCGCCGTCACCGCAGGTCGTGCCGAAGCCTGAGCCGGCATCTGCGCCCGCCGCAGCGCGACAGGAAGCGAGTCCGCCTGCCAATGCCGGCGGCACCAGCCGGATCGCCTTCGACAAGGACACCTACGTCGCCACCGAAAGCGACGGCAGCGTGAAAGTCACCATCAGGCGCTCGGGCAGTGCCGCGAAGGCCGCGACATTCCGCTGGCGGTTGTTGCCGAACTCGGCTGAGGCGGGCAATGATTACGCCGCCATCGGACCCGGCACCGAGACGATTCCGGCAGGCCTCCGATCCGTCACCCTCACCATTCCGCTGGTGTCCGACGCCGTGAAGGAAAGCACCGAACTGTTCCTGGTCGAACTCAGCGACCCTGAGAACGCCGAGCTCGGCGACCTCGCCCGCGCTGCCGTCATCATTGTCGACGACGACTGACGTGAACGTCAGGTTCGCCACCGGCGCCGTCCGCATCCGCATCGCCCGCGGCGAACTCGACACATTGCTGTCATCGCGCGCACTGAAGCTGGAAGTCGCGCTGCCGCGCAATCACACCTTTCGCATCAACGTCCGTCCCACGCCGATCGGCGGCTGGGCGCTCGACAGCGATCCGACGGGGTTGTGGGTCACCATCCCACGCGCCGAACTCGAAACACTCGCGCAGTCGCTGCCGAACCGCGACGGTCTCGAACATTCATTCGAGCTGGCGAGCGACGGCAGCGTGCTGGTGAGTTTCGAGGTGGATGTGAAGAACCGGGAGTAACCGCAAAGAACGCAAAGGCCGAATAAGAGAAGAATGGCCGCAAAACGCGCAAAAGGCGCAAAGTAAGAAAGAGTCAGGCCTGATTTTTGCGCCTTTTGCGCTTTTTGCGGCCATTGTCTTCTCTGTTTTGCGTTCTATGCGTTCTTTGCGGTTACTCCGCGCTCTTCCCTCTCTATCGCCCGATAGCCGATGTCGCGACGGAACTGGATGCCGTCCCAGTGGATGCGATCGACGAGGGCGTAGGCGTTCTGCTGCGATTCGCTGACTGATTTGCCGAGGCCGACGGCGCACAGGACGCGGCCGCCGTTCGTCGTGACCTTGTCGTTCACCAGCTTCGTGCCTGCATGGAAGACCTTGCCGGGCAGTTGAGCGGCAGCGTCGAGTCCGTGGATGACATCACCCTTTTTGTAATTGTCGGGATAGCCGCCGGCGGCGAGCACGACACCCACGGCGGCGCGCTCGTCCCATTCGGCAGTGGTCCGAGAGAGTTTTCCGGCGAGCGCCGCTTCGCACAGGTCGACGAGATCCGACTTGAGCCGCGTCATGATGGGCTGCGTCTCGGGATCGCCGAAACGGCAATTGAACTCGAGCACATTTGGCGTGCCGTCCGCCGCCACCATGATGCCAGCGTAGAGGAAGCCGCAGTACGGCGTGCCGTCGCTGATCAGGCCGCGTACGGTCGGCTCCATCACCTCGCGCATGATGCGTGCGTGAATCTCGGGCGTGACCACCGGAGCGGGGGAATAGGCGCCCATGCCGCCGGTGTTCGGGCCCTGGTCCGCATCGTCGCGCCGCTTGTGATCCTGCGAGGTGGCGAGCGGCAGGATGTCGGTGCCGCTGACGATGGCGATGAAACTGGCCTCTTCGCCTTCGAGAAATTCCTCGACCACGACCTTGTCGCCGGCCGCACCGAACTGGCCCTCGAACATCGCCTGCACGCTGCGCACCGCTTCTTCCTGCGTTTCGCAGATGATCACGCCCTTGCCGGCCGCGAGGCCGTCGGCCTTCACCACGAGCGGCGCGCGCTGTGCGCGGACCCAGGACGGATCGAAGGTTGTTTTCGTGAATGTCGCGAACGCCGCCGTCGGAATGCGGTGGCGTGTGAGGAAATCCTTCGTGAAGGCTTTCGATCCTTCGAGTTGCGCCGCTGCCTTGCGCGGTCCGAAGCATTTAAGTCCGGCCGCTTCGAAGGCGTCGGTGACGCCGATGACCAGCGGTGCCTCGGGACCGACGATGGTCAGGTCGATCTTTTCCTGCTTCGCGAACGCAACCAGCGCGGCAACATCATCGGCGGCGATGTCGACATTCTTCACCCGCGGTTCGAGCGCCGTGCCCGCATTGCCGGGCGCGACGAAGACTGTGTCGACGCGAGGCGATTGCGCGACTTTCCAGGCGAAGGCATGTTCGCGACCGCCGGAACCGATGATGAGGATTTTCATGGATGTGATGACGTGATGCGGTGATGAAGTGATGGCGCCATAAGCGAGGTGTGTAGATCTGACGAGATCACTTCATCACCTCATCACCCCATCACTTTTGTCAGTGTCTGAAATGCCTCATCCCCGTGAACACCATCGCCATGCCGTGTTCGTCGGCAGCGGCGATGACTTCGTTGTCGCGGATCGAGCCGCCGGGCTGGATCACGGCCTTGATGCCGAACTCCGCGGCAACGTCGAGGCCGTCGCGGAAAGGGAAAAAGGCGTCGGAGGCCATGGCGGCGCCTTGCACGATGAGCCCTTCGTCCCTGGCCTTCATGGCAGCGATGCGGCTCGACACGACACGGCTCATCTGGCCGGCGCCGACGCCGAGAGTCATGCGGTCGCGCACATAGATGATTGCGTTCGATTTGACGTACTTGCACACGCGCCAGGCAAAGAGCAGGTCGTCGAGTTCGGCGGCGGTCGGCTGGCGTTTCGTGACCACCTTCAGATCGGCCTTCGCGATCATGCCTTCATCGCGGTTCTGTACCAGCAGACCGCCGTTGATGCTGCGGTATTCGTGGCGGAGGTTGCTGGGCTTGAGGCCGCCCGTCGACAGCACGCGGACGTTTTCCTTGCGCGCGCAGATTTCCAGCGCTTCGGCGTCGACTTCCGGAGCAATGATCAGTTCGACGAACTGGCGCTCGACGATGGCGCGTGCCGTATTGGCAGTGAGCGGACGATTGAAGGCGATGATGCCGCCGAAGGCGGAGGTGGGGTCGGTCTTGAATGCCTTGTCGTAGGCGGCGAGCGTATCTGTCGCGACTGCGACGCCGCAGGGATTCGCATGCTTGACGATGACGCAGGCCGGCTCGTCGAACTGGCGCACGCATTCGAAGGCCGTGTCGCCGTCGGCGATGTTGTTGTACGAAAGAACCTTGCCCTGCAGTTGCGTCGCGCTGCCGATGCTGGCGCCCTGCGCATCAGCGACGGTGTAGAACGCGCCGCCCTGGTGCGGGTTTTCGCCGTAGCGAAGATCCATGCGCTTGCGGAAGTGCAATGCCAGCGACTGCGGGAATTCCGCCGACGCGCTTTCGGTAACGCGGCCGAGGTAGCTGGCGACGGCAGAATCGTAGCTGGCCGTGTGTGCAAAGGCCTTTGCAGCGAACCGCTTGCGCGTCTGCTCCGATACGCCGCCGTCGGCAGCGATTTCATCGAGGAGCGCGCTGTAGTCGAGGGGATCGACCACGACAGCAACACGATCATGATTCTTGGCCGCTGCGCGCACCATCGCCGGGCCGCCGATGTCGATGTTCTCGATCGCGTCCTCGAATGTGCAATCCGGCTTCGCGATCGTGGCGGCGAACGGATACAGGTTCACGACAAGCAGATCGATCGGGTCGATGCCATGCGTCTTCATGACGGCGTCGTCGACAGTGCGGCGTCCGAGCAGCCCGCCATGAATTTTGGGGTGCAGCGTCTTGACGCGGCCGTCCATGATTTCCGGAAAGCCGGTGTGCGCCGAGACTTCCGTCACCGGCACCCCATTTTTTTCCAGCAGCGATGCAGTGCCGCCCGTAGAGAGAATGACCACGCCGCGCTGATGCAGTGCGCGCGCAAAATCGACAAGGCCTTCCTTGTTGGAAACGCTGAGGAGGGCGCGGCGGATTACTTGAGGCATGGCGATGAGGTGATCGGGTGATGAAGTGATGAGGCAAGAATCGTCAGGCGGCAAGCGACAAGCGGTCAGTGAGCGGAGAGTGAGCTTCTTGCGTCATCACCTCATCACTCCATCACCTCATCACCGGTTCGCGAACTCAGTTCGCCAGCCCATAAGTCTTCAGCTTCTTGCGCAACGTGCCGCGATTGATGCCGAGAATATCGGCGGCGCGGCTCTGGTTGCCGGCCGCGTAATCGAGCACGGCGCGGAACAGCGGTTCTTCGACCTCGCGCAGGACGAGATCGTAGAGTTGTCCGGGCTTGTGACCGTTCAGTGACTCGAAGTAGGAGTTCAGCGCTTCCGCAGTCATGGTGCGCAGGGGTACCGCGCGTGAAGCAGGTCGGATCATCGGCTCTCTCCGAGCTCTCGTTTTTTTCTTCGGCGCCATGGGCTCTCCGCCAATTCGTTCCAGGAACTGCGGGCTCAGGCCGCGTCGTTCAACTTCTCCTGGGCGTCGGCGAGCGCATCGAAATACGCCCGGGCCTGCTCGAGTTGTGATCGCGCGTCTGTTGCCTGCATCACGGCATGTCGCAGGACGTGCGCACTCGCGCGGCCCTTCGCATACCAATCAACGTGTTTGCGCGCGACCCGGACTCCGACGTCTTCCCCATAGAAAGCATGCAGGTCGCGCAAATGGGCGAGCATGATATCACGTACTTCCGCGATGGAAGGCTCGTCGCTGACGATGCCATCGCGCAGATACGTCGCGATCTCGCGAAAAATCCACGGACGACCTTGTGCACTGCGTCCGATCATCAGGCCATCTGCGCCGGTTTGTTCAAGTACAAACTTCGCCTTGTGCGGCGAGTCGATGTCGCCATTGGCAAAAATCGGAATCGCAACGCTTTGTTTGACGGCGCGAATCGTTTCGTACTCGGCGTTTCCCTGATACATGCACGCGCGCGTTCTGCCATGCACGGCCAGTGCCTGAATGCCGATGTCCTGCGCCATTCGCGCAATCGATACGGCATTGCGCGCATTTGCGTCCCAACCGGTGCGCATCTTCAGCGTGACCGGCACATGTACTGCCTTGACAACCGCTTCCAGGATCTGCCGCACCAATGACTCGTCGCGCATCAGTGCGGAACCCGCCGCCTTGTTGCACACCTTCTTGGCAGGGCAGCCCATGTTGAGGTCGATGATCTGCGCACCGGCATCGACATTGCGCTGCGCGGCCTCGACCATCATTTCCGGATCGCCGCCGGCGATCTGCACCACACGCGGCTCGGACTCGCCGCTGTGATCCATGCGTCGACGGGATTTTTCCGTGTGCCATAAACGCACATCGGAAGTGAGCATTTCTCCCGCGGTAATTCCTGCACCCATGCGTCTACACAACAACCGGAACGGCAGATCGGTCACGCCGGCCATGGGCGCGAGCGCGAGGTTGTTGGGAAGTTGGTAGGGACCGAGGCGCATGGGGGGCGGAAGGTACTAGGCCCTAGGCCCTAGGCGCTAGTCCGACGTTAGAGGATCGAGGCCAGTTCGCTGAGTTGGCTCTGGAATCGTCGCGCCAGCTTGCCTGCAGGGATGAAGTCTTCTGAAACCTAG
>CAYWHG010000193.1:5279-7755 GCA_964457865.1 uncultured Steroidobacter sp. | reverse complement strand
GTGTGGCCGCTGATGCTGATGCGGTTAGGCACGTTGTCGATGACGGTGGCGAGCTCGCGCAGGATCGTGTCGGCGAAGGGTTCGAGCGCCGGACTGCCGAGCGGGAACATCGAACGGCGTTCGTGATCGATGATCTGGATGCGCACGCCTTCCGGCGTGACGTCGAGCAGGATCTGGTCCTTGAATTTCGCCAGCGATTCGCGCTGGTCGATGGCTTCGCGCAGTTCGGTCATCAGCGATTCGAGACGTTCGCGATCGAGTTCCTCGGCCAGCTTTTCGGCAGCGTCCGGATCGGCCGAGGCGGGTTCTTTAGTTGCCGTGCGATGCAGCTCCATGCCGCCGCCGAGCGCGATCAGGCTGGTGCTGGCACCGCCGGGGCCGTTGATCGAGGTCGGCGAAGGTACGGTGCTCGTGCCCGGCACCGCGGACGGATTGGTGAAGTATTCGGAGATGGCGCCTTTCTGTTCTTCCGTGGTCGAGCCCATCAGCCACAGGAGCAGGAAGAACGCCATCATCGCGGTGGCGAAGTCGGCAAAGGCGACCTTCCACGAGCCGCCATGATGGCCGTGGCCGCCTTTCTTTACGCGCTTGATGACGATCGTCGGCGCGCCGCTGTCCTTGGCCATGACGAGGCTGCCTGTCAGGCCTTCTTGCCGCGCAGCTGCGCTTCAAGATCCTTGAAGCTCGGACGCACGTGTCCGGGCGTGGCCTTGCGGCCGAATTCGATCGCCACCTGCGGCGGATGGCCCTGCACGAAACCGAGGATGCAGGTCTTGATCGTGGTGTAGAACTGCGTTTCCTCGTGCGCCATCCGCTCCATCGCGCTGCTCATCGGACTCACGAATCCGTAGGCGAGCAGGATGCCGAGGAAGGTACCGACCAGCGCGGCGGCGACCTTGATGCCGATCTCTTCCGGCGGTCCGCCGAGCGCGCCCATCGTGTTCACGATGCCCAGCACGGCGGCAACGATACCGAAGCCCGGCAGCGCGTCGGCCACCTTGCTCATGGCCGTCGCCGGTTCGGTGGCGTCGTGATGATGGGTTTCGATCTCCAGGTCCATCAGTGCTTCGAGCTGGAACTGGTCCATGTCGCCGCTGATGATGAGCCGCAGGTAGTCCTGGATGAATTCGGTCGCGTGCGTGTTCTTGAGGATGAGCGGGCGCTTGGAAAAAATTTCGCTTTTCGACGGATCCTCGATCACGCGTTCGAGTCCCATCATGCCTTCCTTGCGCGCCACGGAGAGCAGGTCGTACATCACCGCGAACACGGCCTGGTAGTGCGTCTTCTTGTAGGGCGATCCCTTGAGCAGGCCGCCGATGCCGCCGAGTGCGCGCTTCGAGACGCTGAAGGGATTGGCGATGATGAACGCGCCGATGGCCGCGCCGCCGATGATCACGATTTCCGAGGGCTGCCATAGCGCGGCCAGCTGACCGCCATGCGCGGCAAATCCGCCAAGCACGCAGCCCATGACGACGACGATGCCGAGAATCAGGTTCATGGGTCCGGAAAGTTCCTGCAGTACGTGGACGCGGAATGTCCCGTCCCAGGTAACCAGATCGGCCGTCGCAGCCCCACCTTGAGTGTGATGCAGCTCAGATTTTTCCCTAATCTGCGATCGCTACGGCCTGGTGTTCCGGCGACAATGCGCCGCATGAAACTGTTAACCACGTCATGGCGTGCCGCCGTGCTGTGCCTGGTGGCCTGGGCCGCCTGCGCCCAGGGGCTCGAGATCATCGATCTGCGCTACCGCACTGCGCCGGAAGTGATTCCGGTGCTGCAGCCGCTGCTGGAGTCCGGCGGTGCGATCAGCGGCAGCGACTACAAACTCTTCGTGCGGGCGAGCGCCGCCAATGTGGCGCAGATCAAACGCGCGCTCGAACAGCTCGACCGGCAGCCGCGGTCATTGGTGGTATCAGTGCGGCGCGCCAGCCGTCAGACCATCGAACACGAGGCGGCCAGCGCATCGGTGGTGCTCGGCAATCGCGGTTCGGGTGCGACCGTGCGGGCCACCGACGCCGCATCGCAGCGGCAGGACTCGAGCATCAGCAGCGTGCAGGTGCTCGAAGGCGCATCGGCATTCATTGCCACCGGCCAGAGCGTGCCCTTCGTCACGGCCGTCATGGCGGGCGGATACCGACCGTGGATCGGCAGCTCCACAACCTACCGCGATGTGAACAGTGGCTTTCTCGTGACGCCGCGCATCTCCGCGCAGGGCGTCACGCTCGATATCGAGCAGCAGGCGCAGCAACTCGGTGCCAACCAGTCCGTCGATACCCAGCGCATCACCACCCAGACCAGCGGCCGGCTGGGCCAATGGATTGCACTCGGCGGCGTCAGTGAATCGGCCAGTTCGCAATCCAGCGGCGTGCTGAGCCGGCAGTACGCCACCCGCAGCGACGATCTGGAAGTGTGGGTGAAGGTGGAGGAGCGATAAACGGGAGCGGCCCCCTCCCTGGCCCTCCCCCGGCGACCGGGG
>CAYWHG010000193.1:0-5179 GCA_964457865.1 uncultured Steroidobacter sp. | reverse complement strand
GGAGGAGCGATAAACGGGAGCGGCCCCCTCCCTGGCCCTCCCCCGGCGACCGGGGAGGGCCAGGGAGGGGGCCGCTCCTGTGATCCACCCAACATCTCCGTCGTCGTTTCTGCGCTAGCGTCGATCCTTTCTCACGCGGGACGCTCCGTTTGCTCGACCACTGGAAACCGCTGCTCGCCATCATCGTGTGCTGCTTCGGCGTCGCCGGCATGCTTTCCGGCCGGCCGATCGATCGACCACCGGGTGTGCTCGCGCCCGACGAGCCAATCCAGACACCGGCAACCGCAGCTCCCTTCAGCGTCGGCGAATTCCAGGTCGCGCCGCAGGCGAACTACGACATCACCGCGCGCGTGCTGTCCGTCGAGACCTACCGCATGGATGGCGGTGCCAGACTCTCGCCGATCGATTTCGCCGTCGGCTGGGGACCGATGTCCGACAGCGCCGTGCTCGAGCACTTCCGCATCACCCAGGGCAGCCGCTTCTTCACGATCTATCCCGATGAGAAAGCCATCGATCTCGGCACGGCCCTGAAGGGCGCAGCCAACATGCACCTGATTCCCGGCTCCGCCCGCGTGCGCGATCAGCTCGAAGCGGTACGCGCCGGCAACGTCGTGCGGCTGCAGGGCTATCTCGTCAACGCCAGCCGCGCCGACGGCTACACCTGGAACACCTCGCTCACCCGCAACGACACCGGCGCCGGTGCGTGCGAGCTGTTCTATGTCGAGGACGTTGCGGTTTGGTAAAGACGAGGAGAGGAGTAACCGCAAAGAACGCATAGAACGCAAGACGGAAGAAGAAAATAGCCGCAAAAAGCGCAAAAGGCGCAAAAATCAGAAGGAACCCGCTTTCTTGCTTTGCGCCTTTTGCGGCCATTCTTTCTATGCGTTCTTTGCGGTTACTCTGCTTCCGCTCTCCCGCGGCAGTCGGCACCGCACGATCAGTCCCGGATGATTGTCGAGCAGTTCCACCGTGCCTCGATGGAGCCGGATCACGGCGGCGACGAGGCTCAGGCCGAGGCCGCTGCCGGACTGGCTGCGGTCGCGTTCCAGTCGCATGAAGGGTTGCAGGATGCGTTCGCGGTCTGCGGCGGGGACGCCCGGTCCGTTGTCGGCGACATCCAGTGTGATGGTGTCGGCGGCCACCGCCACGCTGACCTCGACGCGTCCGTCGGGCAGCACGTACTTGAGTGCGTTCTCCACCAGATTGACCAGCGCCTGGGCGAGCAGTTGCTGGTTGCCGCGCAGTCGCGCGTGCGGTTCGCCGCGATAGGTCAGTGACTGGGAGCGTTCGCTCGCCTCCGGCTGGTACAGGTCGACGATTTCGCGTGCCAGCGCGGCCAGATCCACTTCCTCCAGCGGCAGCTCGCGCGAATAGGCATCGGCCTGCGCGATCTGCAGCAGCGTGCCGAGCGTGCGTTGCACACGATCGAGCTCGGCGAGCGTCGCCTCCATCACGTCGCGCGATTCGCTGGCGAGTTCGCGATGCTGCAGCGTTTCCTCGATGCGTACTCGCGCCCGATACAGTGGCGCGCGCAGATCGTGCGCGGCGCTGTCGAAGGTGGTGCGCAGCAGGCTGGTCTGCTGCTCGATGCGATCGAGCATGCGATTGACGGTGGTGGAGAGTTCGTCGAACTCGTCGTGCGCACCCTCGATGGCCAGTCGCTGCGAGAGCTCGCCGGCCATGATGGTGTCGCAGGTGCTGGCGACGGCGGCGACGCGACGCCGCACGCGCTGACTGTACAGCCAGGTGACGAGCACCGAGAGCGCGATACACAGTGCCGTGCCCCAGAGCATGGCCGAGCGCAGCCGCGAGGCGAGCTGCTTGCGTTCCAGGATGTCGGTGCCGACCAGCAGGGCGCGATTGCCGGGCAGGCGGAAGGTCTGCGCGCGCACCGGATGGGCCACGATGCCGCCGTGTTCGCTGGCGTCGATGTCGAACTCGATCCACTTGTCGCCGGTGCTGATGTGCGACGGCCAGCCCGCGATATTGCCGGCGATGCGCCGTCCCTGGGCATCCACCAGCAGATACACCGCGCCGGTGCGCCCCCAGTTGTCGGCGCGACGATGGAGGTTCGCGATCAACTCCAGGATGCCGCCGCGCCGATACTCGTCGAGCAGCGCGTTGACTTCGGCCTGGATGACCACGTCGACTTCATGATCGAGCACGCGAGCGGTCAGGACGTAGACGGCCGTCAGCAGCACGACGATGCCGACCGCGAAGATGCCCACGAACAACGCCGACAGGCGCGCGGTGGAGAGGCGGAATTTCCGGGGCGGCGGAGGCGTTGCCATGCGGCGGCAACTATACCTGTGGGCCCGGCGCTCTTCCTGTGGGTCAGGCTTTCAGCCTGACATTTCCGCGGCCGGCTGAAGCCGGCCCTACGGAAAGACGAGACCGTGAAGGATCAAGCCTCATCCTTCAGCACATACCCCGCCCCGCGCACCGTATGAATCAGCGGCCGCGAAAACCCCTTGTCGACGGCATTGCGCAGCCGGCTCATGTGCACGTCGATGATGTTGGTCTGCGGATCGAAGTGCAGATTCCACACGCCTTCCAGCAGCATCGTGCGGGTCACGATCTGGCCCGGCCGGCGCAGCAGGTACTCGAGCAGCTGGAATTCCTTGGACGTGAGATCGATATTGCGGCCCTCGCGCGTGACGCGGCGGCTGAGCAGATCCATTTCCAGGTCGCCGAGCTGCAGGCGCGTGGCTTCCGTGCCGGACGCCGAACTGCGGCGGCTCAAGGCTTCGATGCGCGCGAGCAGTTCAGAGAAGGCGAAAGGCTTGGTGAGGTAATCGTCGCCGCCGGCCTTGAGTCCGTGTACGCGGTCATCGACCGTGCCCAGCGCGGAGAGGATCAGCACGGGTGTGTGGTCGGACTTCTCGCGCAGAGTGCCAATGATGGCGAGGCCGTCCAGGTACGGCAGTTGCCGGTCCGCAATGATGACGTCGTAGCGATGCTGGGTGGCACGCGCCAGGCCGTCGCGGCCGTCGGCGCTGTGCTCGACCGTGTAGCCGTTCTCGCGCAGACCCTTGACCAGGTATTCCGCCGCTTCGAGGTCGTCTTCGATCAACAGCAGGTGCATGGCGGCGTCCGGTGCAGGATGGGACCTTGAGAGATCGGGATTCGAGATTCGCGATTCGGCGGAGCCAGAGTCGCACATCTGCCGATATCCCGAATCACGGATCCCGAGTCTCGATTTCCGCGTCAGCCGGCGCGAATCGGCACAAAGATCTGTGCGCTGTCGCGTTCGATCAGCAGGGCCACGACCTTGCCGCCCTTGCCTGCGGCCTTCTGCAGCTCCTGCACCGATTTTACGGGTTTGCCGTTGACGCCGAGGATGATGTCGCCCGGGCGTACGCCGGCATCGGCGGCGGGACCGGCGACGTCTTCGACCAGGATCGAACCTTCAGTTTCGGCGTCGCGCTTCTCCTGCGGCGCGAGCGGCCGGATGGCGAGGCCGAGCCTGCTGGCGGCGGAATCCGTCTCCGCGCCCCGGCGCGAGGCGAGCTGCGGACCATCGTCCGGGATCTCTTCGGGTCGTGCAGTCAGCACTTTCGTGCCGCCGTCGCGCCATACCTCGATCTTCACGGGCGTACCGGGCTTCGTCTCGGCGATGAGCGCCGGCACCTGCGCGGATGTTTCGATTTCGTCGCCGGCCACTTTCAGGATGACGTCGCCCGCCTTGATGCCGGCCTTGTCGCCGGGGCTGTCGGCTTCGACCATGCCCACCAGCGCGCCGTGCGGACGATCGAGGCCGAACGAGTCGGCGAGCTGCGCATCCACTTCCTGGATCGAGATGCCGATGCGGCTGCGCGTGACCTTGCCGTTGGCGACGAGCTGTTCCTTCACATGGTTCGCGACATCGATCGGCACGGCGAACGACAGGCCCATGTAGCCGCCGGTGCGGCTGTAGATCTGCGAGTTGATGCCGATCACTTCGCCCTTGAGGTTGAACAGCGGGCCGCCGGAGTTGCCGGGATTCACGGCCACGTCGGTCTGGATGAAGGGGGTGTAGTTCGCTTCGCCGGGCATCGAACGCGAGGTCGCGCTGACCACGCCCGCCGTCACGCTGTTCTCGAAGCCGAAGGGCGAGCCGATCGCGATGACCCATTCACCGGGCTTCAATTTCGAGGCATCGCCGAGCTTCACGGTCGGCAGGTTCTTGCCGTCGATCTTGATGACGGCGACGTCGGTGCGCTCGTCGACGCCGACCACCGTCGCCTCATATTCGCGGCGATCGGTCATTTTCACCGTGACCTTCGAGGCGCCATTGACGACGTGTGCATTGGTCAGGATGTAACCGTCGGGGCTCACGATGAAGCCCGAGCCCTCGCCGCGCGCCAGCTGCGGATTGCCGCGCGGCATCTGGCCGCCGCCGAAGCGCCGGAAGAATTCCTGGAATGGATCGTTCGGCGACATGCCGCCGCGGCCCTGGAAATTGGCGACCGGCTCGGCCTTTTCGATGACCGCGACATTCACGACCGCGGGGCCGTAGCGATCGACGAGCGAGGTGAAGTCCGGCAGCGCACCGCTCAGATCCATGGGTGCGGCTGCTGCTGATTCGGAGGCCGCCGCTGCGAGACTGCTGCCGGCAATGCCCGCGGCGACCTGATCCTTCGAGCAGGCGGCCAGCGAGAAACTGGCGGCTGCCACCAACACCGAAGCCCGAACAATTTGCGCGACCATGCGTACTCTCCGCGAAGGGTTGACCGGTGCGTCCCGAACCTGAGGTCCAGACGATCTGTCCTGTCAGACGCATCGTTGTGCGGAAAGTTTGGTGGCGTCGCCAGCCGAATCCAGTTTCTTACGAAGAATTCATCGGACGAAGAGAAGAGTCTCCACGGGGCTGCACGGGGACAAGAATGAATTGTTGTTTCCGACCCCGTGTTTCCCCGTGTGCCCCGTGGAGATTCCTGATTCTTCCTCTTCTATTCCAGCTTCGACTTCAGCTCATCGAGTTCGAGCCGCAGCGCAGCGACCAGTTCTTCGAGCTTCTCGATGCGCTCGGTCTGCGGCGCCTGGCGTGCGGGTGCGGGTGAGAGCTGCGGAGCGGCAATCGTGGACATATCGATATCGCCGCTGAACAGATGCGCATAGCGCGAATCGCGGCGGCCCGGTTCGCGCGGCAGTTGCGCGACGAAGGGACCGTCCTCGCGCGTCGCGAGATTGAGCAGCG
>CAYWHG010000192.1:0-7827 GCA_964457865.1 uncultured Steroidobacter sp. | reverse complement strand
GGAACGTTCCCGCAGGTCGGACGTTTCCGATGCATGGCGCGACCCAGGCAACGGAACACCACCGGCACGGCACCCGCTGCATCCGGCCGTGCACGCTCGATCGCCGCCCTGCGCGAGGCCGCACGTTCCTGTCGTGACTGCCCGCTCTGGAAGGACGCCACGCAGACCGTATTCGGCGAAGGACCGCAGCGGGCATCCGTCATGCTCGTCGGCGAGCAGCCGGGCGATCAGGAAGATCTCCAGGGCAGGCCCTTCGTCGGGCCGGCGGGTCGATTGCTCGACAAGGCGCTCACCGAGACCGGCATCGAGCGTTCGTCGCTGTATGTGACCAATGCGGTCAAGCATTTCAAGTTTCTGATGCGCGGCAAGCGGCGCCTGCACAAGACGCCGGGACAACTCGAGATCGCCGCATGCCATCAGTGGCTGGCGAGTGAAATCGCGAGCCTCCAGCCAGGCCTGATCGTCGCCATGGGCGCGACGGCGGCCCACGCCGTGCTGGGACGGGCGACGGCGATCGAGGCCAATCGCGGACGCGTCGTGAAGTCCGAGGGTGGTGCCGACATCGTGGTGACGGTACATCCCTCCTACCTGTTGCGCATACGGCCGCCGGATCGGGATCTCGCGTATCGACGCTTCGTTGCCGACCTGCGGTTGATGCGTCCCTACCTGAACCGTGCGAGTCGACCCTCGAGGACGCGCAAGGCGTCAGCCGCAGTCGGCGACAGACCCGCCGCCCATTGAGCGACGCACGATGGCAAGAATCCGCATTGGCATTTCCGGGTGGCGCTACACGCCCCGGCGCGGTGTCTTCTATCCGTCCGACCTGCCGCAGCGCCAGGAACTCTGGTACGCCTCACGGCGGCTCAACACGATCGAGATCAACGGCACGTTCTATTCGCTGCAGCGGCCGGACTATTTCGCCGACTGGTATGGCCAGACGCCGGCGGACTTCGTGTTCGCGGTCAAGGGACCGCGTTTCATCACGCACATCAAACGCCTGCGGGAGAGTCGCACCCCGCTGGCGAACTTCCTGGCATCCGGTCTCTTCAATCTGCGCGAGAAGCTCGGCCCCGTTCTCTGGCAATTGCCGCCGAACTTCGTCTACGACGAAGAACGCATCGCACAGTTTCTCGGGCTGCTGCCGCACGATACGTCGTCGGCATTGCGACTGGCGCGGCGACGCGATTTCCGGCTGAAGGGCCGCGCCCGTCTCGCCATCGATGCCGAACGACCGCTGCGCCACGCGATCGAGGTCCGGCACGAGAGCTTTCGTTGCGCCCGTTTCATCGCGCAACTGCGCGAGCATGGCGTGGCATTGGTGGTGGCGGAGACCGCCGGCAAGTGGCCGATGCTGGAAGACGTGACGGCGGATTTCATGTATCTGCGCCTGCATGGCGACAGGAAGCTCTACGCCAGCGGCTACAGCGATCGCGCGCTCGACCGGTGGGCGCAACGCATCCGGCGCTGGCACCAGGGACCCGAACCGGCGAACGCCCCGCAGCGCGACATCTTCTGCTACTTCGACAACACGGATGTGAAACTCCGCGCGCCCGTCGATGCCCAGGCGCTCGCCAGAAAACTGGGGCTCGACAAGCGGGTGGCGAAATCTGCGGCGCGTACGCAGGGAGGCGACCGCGCCAGCAAGCGACCGGTCATCGCGCCATGAGCGACCGGCACAGTCATTCCGGCAGTGCGCTGATCATTCTCGACATGCTGTCGGACTACCGGTATTCGGGAGGCATGGATCTGCTTCCAGCGGCGCAGCGTGCCGCGCGCCGGATCGCCGATCTGAAGCGACGCCTGCGCACTCAGCGGATTCCGGCAATCTACGTCAACGATATGCACGGGCATTGGGAGTCGGATCAGGCGACGTTTCTGCGTCGCTGCCTGGAAGGGCCGCCGCAGGTCGCCTCGCTGATCGAGAAGATCCTGCCGGGCCCCGAGGACTACTTCATTTTCAAGCCGCGGCATTCGGCGTTCTTTGCGACGCCGCTGCAGGAGCTGCTGTCATCGCTGGCGGTGAACACGCTGATCCTGACCGGCCTCACCAGCCATCAATGCGTGCTTTTCACGGCCATCGACGCACATGTGCGCAAGATCAACGTCACGGTGGCGCGCGATTGCATTGCCGCAGCGTCGACCGCCGCGACCCGCCACGCCTTGTTCATTCTCGAACATGCCGTCGGGGCTCATGTCCTGGAGTCGCGATATATCCGTTTCCGCAGGCGCCGCGGAACTGCGGCCGGCGCCTGACGTTACAGGGACCTCTCCCACGCCGATCGGGGCGCTGCAGCGCGCGAGGACACTTCCATGGCCGACAGCAAGTCATTCACCACGATCCGGGGCAATGGCGGCGAAACGCATCAGCAGGTGCCCAAACAGGGCTCGCATGAGGCGGAAGGCCATTTGACTACCGACCAGGGCATCCGGGTCTCCGACAACCAGAACAGCCTGCGTTCCGGTGCGCGCGGACCGACGCTGCTCGAAGATTTTGTCCTGCGCGAGAAGATCTTTCATTTCGATCACGAGCGCATCCCGGAGCGCATCGTCCACGCCCGCGGCTCCGGCGCCCATGGCTACTTCGAGACCTACAAGCCGCTCGGCGACATCACGCGGGCGGACATGTTCCAGAAAGCCGGGCAGAAGACGCCCGCATTCGTGCGCTTCTCCACCGTCGCGGGCGGCGCGGGATCCGTGGATACGCCCCGCGATGTGCGCGGCTTCGCGGTCAAGTTCTATACGGCCGAAGGCAACTTCGACCTGGTCGGCAACAACATTCCGGTGTTCTTCATCCAGGATGCGATCAAGTTCCCGGATCTCATCCATGCCGTGAAAATGGAGGCGGATCGCGCCTTTCCCCAGGCCGCCAGCGCCCACGACACGTTCTGGGACTTCGCATCGCTGATGCCTGAGACCACGCACATGCTGATGTGGGCAATGTCGGATCGCACGATCCCGCGTTCGCTGCGCACGATGCAGGGGTTCGGCATTCACACGTTCAAGCTGGTGAATGCGAAGGGGAAGGTCACGTTCGTGAAGTTCCACTGGAAGCCCGTGCTCGGCGTGCAGTCCACCCTGTGGGATGAAGCGCTGAAGCTGCAGGCCGCCGACAACGATTTTCATCGCCGCGACCTGTGGGAAGCGATCGCGAGCGGCAACTTTCCGGAGTACGAACTGGCCATCCAGGCATTCGACCAGAAGTTCGCCGACAGCCTGCCTTACGACGTGCTCGACGCCACCAAGATCATTCCCGAGGAAATCCTGCCATTGCGGCCGATCGGCAAGCTCGTGCTGAACCGCAATCCCGACAATTTCTTCGCCGAGACCGAACAGGTGGCCTTCTGCCCCGCCAATATCGTGCCCGGCATCGACTTCACCAACGATCCGCTGCTGCAGGGCCGGCTGTTCAGCTATCTGGATACGCAGAAGTCGCGCCTCGGCACCGCCAATTTCCACCAGCTGCCGATCAATGCGCCGAAGTGCCCGGTAATGAATTTCCAGCGCGACGGCCAGATGCAGATGAACGTCCCGGAGGGACGCGCGAACTATGAGCCGAACAGTCTTGCGGCTCACGGCGAGGAAGGCGGCCCGCGCGAATGTCCGGTGACCGGCTTCGTCTCGACGCGCGGTCGCGCCGACAACGAGGAACAGGGAGAGAAGCTGCGCGTGCGTGCGGAGCTGTTTGCAGATCACTACAGCCAGGCCCGACTGCTGTGGCGTTCGCTCACCGACAACGAGCGTGCCCACCTCGCGTCGGCCTTTGTCTTCGAGCTGTCGAAGGTGAAACTCGACGAAGTCCCGTCGCGCATGGTGGCGAACCTGCGCAATGTCGATGAGGAACTGGCGAAACGCGTCGCGAACGGCATCGGCATCGATCTGCCGAAGAAAGCCAGGGCCGCGCGCGAGCCCATCGATCTCGATCCGAGTCCTGCGCTCTCCATCCAGAAGAACATGCTCGACACCCTGAAGGGCCGCAGCGTCGGCATCCTGTATGCGGACGGCTCGGATGGCGCAGCGATCCAGCGTCTCGGCAAGGCCGTGAAGGATGCGGGCGGCACGCCCATTCTCATCGCGCCGAAGGTCGGCGGCGCAACATTGGCGGACGGCAAGGTGCTCAAGGCCGATGGCCAGCTCGCCGGCACGCCGTCACAGACGGTCGATGCCATCGCGGTCGTCCTGTCGAAAGAAGGTTGCGCAGCACTGCTGAAAGACGCTGCGGCCGTTCAATTCGTGATGGACGCCTTCGGCCACCTGAAGGCCATCGGCGCGAGCCCCGAAGCAAAGCCGCTGCTCGACAAGGCCGGCGTCGTCGCCGATGCCGGCGTGGTCGGAGTCGACAAGGCATTCATCGCTGCGGCGAAGAAGCGGTTCTGGGACCGTGAACCGCAGGTACGGGATCTGGCGTAGGGATGGACCCCCGCCTGCGCGGGGGTGACGGAGTAAGTCAGACCTTCAGCCGTTCGCCGCAACCATTGGCAGGTCTGCGGGATGTCATACTCACTCGCGTCATTTCCTCACAGCGACCTTCATGTTCAGCATCGCGTTCGATTGCGACGGAACCCTGGTTGACAGCGAACCTCTTCACAACCGTGCAGACGTTACGGTGCTGGCGCGGTTCGGCGTCGTCATCGATCCCGAAGAACATCTCAGGCGGTCCACGGGCATCGGCCGGTCCGCGATGCTGCGCATCATCGAGCAGGAGCGCGGCATCCAGTTGCCCGCGGACGCCGTGCAGCAGATCGAAGCAGAGCTGCAACGGCTCGTTGCCGCCGAACTCAAGCCGATTCCCTCGGCATTGCGCGTGCTCACCGCGCTGGCGGAGCGTGGCGTTCCCCTGGCGGTCGCATCGAATTCACACACCGCGTATATCGAACAGGCGCTGCAGACCTGCGGCATCCGTCATTTCTTCGCCGATCGCATTGCCTCCGCCGACCATGTCGAGCATCTGAAGCCGGCGCCCGATATCTACCTGCTGGCGGCTACCCTGCTCGGCACGCCGGCACAGCGATGCATCGCTGTCGAGGATTCACTGGCCGGCGTCACTGCGGCACACGCCGCCGGCCTGCGCGCGATCGGTTTCTGCCCTCCCGGCCATGTATTCACCCCCGCACAGCTGACACACGCCGGTGCGCAGCGCGTGATCACGGATCTGGGTCAGCTGCTGGATCTGCCGACATAGCGGAAGGCGAAACCCCGCCAGCCGGCTCGAAGATTGCTCGCTGATTCGCTATACGCGGCCGGATCAGTCAAGCTGCAGCACCCCGGCGCCCGATGTCCGTGTGCCGGCACACTATCCCAGCAGATCCGGAGAGTTCATGCCCAGGCCACCGAATTACAAGCAGGAAAAGAAACGCCGCGAAGAGGCGCAGAAGCGCAAGAACGTCGAGGAACAGCAGCGAAAGACCGAACGGAAGAACAAGGATCCGTTGTCTCCGGCATAAGGCCCTCGCGCTCCCGGCGCTTGTAGGGGATTGGCGCACCACTTCCCGCACAGAGACGCTGAACTGCTCGTGCTCCCGCCCAGGCGGGAGCCCATCTGATTGATCAGGATGGATTTCCCACGGAATTTCCGGCGCTCGCGCCGGCGCGGAAATGACGAAAAACGCCGGCTCAGACCTTCACTGATCGTGAATTCCGGCTCCGTAAACAGGTCGGCCTCTACAGGGTCTTTCGTGTAGGCTCCGTCGCCCGGCAAGTCCAGACGCTCCCCATCGTCGCTTTGCCTCCCTGGAGACGACGAATGAACTGGACACTCGCACAGACCAACTGGCATCAATTCAAGGGTCGCATCCGCGCCCGCTGGATCAAGTTCGACGAGGCCGCACTGGAAGGCATTTCGGGACAGCGCCCCGAACTTCTGAAGAGCATCCAGAACGTCTACGGCATCACCCGTGCGGAAGCCGAACGCGAGATTCGTGAATTCGAAGCGCGCAACAAGGACTACCGTCCGAAGTAGCCCGCCACCGTTTTTCTTGTGGGTCAGGCTTTAGCCTGACATTCCGCGCTACGGCTGAATCCGGTCCAGTTCCACGTAGGCGTCCCGCAACCAGCTGCGAACCCGCTGGCGCTCCAGTATCCCGAGCGCGCCCGCCTCTTTCTTGTCGGTCTGCGTCGCCGCCCAGAAGCTGCTGCTGTGCGCATCGATCTTGGTCATTGCACCCTCCGACAGACGCCGGATGGTGATGACCTGCGCCTTCAGTTCCCCGGCGCGTTCGATCAATCCGGAACGCTCCAGGATCTCGAACTCCTCGCCGCGCAACTGGTTCTTCACGATGACGTAGTTGAGCCGCTGCTCGTAGCGATCGAACAGACGCTGCAGCAGATCCACCGCATCCCGGCCGTTGTCCATGACGTGCCAGTAGCGGATGTTCAATCCGATCTCGGGCGCCACTTCCAGCAATTGCGATTCATCCATCCAGCGCGCGAGCGGTGCCTGGGTCTGCGCCGCCAGATCGATGAGCACGCGCCGTTCCGGATCTTCCGCAGCCGCCTCGACGATCGCGTCGAGACTTTCATAGCTGTCGATCACGACCGGCGAGGCGTAGCCCGCATAGAAACGCATCAGCGCGCCATGCGATCGATCGGTATCGAATCCGACAAACGGCAGACTGCGATCGATGAAGTACTGAGCCAGCACACGCGAGACCAGCGACTTGCCGACGCCGCCCTTCTCGCCACCGATCAAGTGAACATTCGCCATGACATGGCTTCCCGACCGCAGATCGACTCACGGTAGCATGCTCAGGAAGACGTGAATCGACGATGTCGTGAGCAGCTTCGGCGTGACATTCATCACGCACCCGGGTGATGCGAATGATTGTTCCGGCGCACCTCAAAGGAGCAGTGGATGCGACGATGCGTTCCCGTCCTCGGCGCGTAACGCACAGGCTGCAGAACCCTTTCAGGATTTCGTCCCTTTGTTTTGCGTCAACAGAAAGATAGGCTGGAATGGCGATGGATGTCGACTCGGCGAGAAATGGGGACATTCCTCATTTCTGCGCTTCCTTGTGCTTCGACAGCAAAACGGAAATGAGGAATGTCCCTATTTCCGACGTCGACTTGTCCCTGCCGACGACATCGCAAGGATTCACGCCACCCTCGGCAACGCCGATCAGGCATTCGAATGGCTCGACCGCGCATTCGAAGAGCACGCGCAGTTTCCATTCTTCTCCTTCGATCCGGCCTTCGACGAATTACGCAGCGATCCACGAATGGCAGAGCTGGTGGCACGGATACGTGCCACGGAAAACAAGGCGTCATAGCAGTGAGAGGACAGTGCGACGTGTGCAGGCATCGCCTGCGTCGCGGCACGTGCTGCCCGAAAGTTCGTTGACCCTGACTCGGCGAGCGCAGATCGTGACGATCGGCAAGCAACCCGAGGAGTTCTCAATGGCAACGCGACCCGATCCCTATCGTCAGTTCAACTTCCGGATCGAGATCGATGGCCTGCAGATCGGCGGATTCAGCGAGGTCTCGCTCGGCGCCGCGATCACGGACATCGTCGAGTACCGCGACGGCACCGACAAGGCTGGCATACGAAAGCTGCCGGGCATGACCCACTATGCCAACGTCATTCTCAAACGCGGCATCACCAGTTCGCTGGAACTGTATCAATGGCACCGGATGATCACCGAAGGGCGAACAGCCGATGCGCGGCGCAACGTCGTTGTCGTGCTGAGCGATGAGACGCGCAACGATGTCGCGCGCTTTATCCTGCGCAACGCGTGGCCGGTGAAGTACGAAGGCCCGTCGCTGAGCGCCACCACCAGCGAGGTGGCCATCGAGACGCTCGAACTGACGCACGAAGGACTCGAGCGGGAGACGTAG
>CAYWHG010000191.1:4931-7918 GCA_964457865.1 uncultured Steroidobacter sp. | reverse complement strand
CCGCGTAGGTCTCGAACAGGTCGGCCGCCATGCCGGCGCAGTCGCCGACGTTGTCGCCGACGTTGTCGGCGATCACCGCCGGGTTGCGCGGATCGTCTTCGGGAATGCCGGCTTCGACCTTGCCGACGAGATCGGCGCCGACATCGGCGCCCTTGGTGAAGATGCCGCCGCCGAGACGCGCGAAGATCGAGATCAGCGAACCGCCGAACGCCAGGCCGATCAGCGAGTGCAGCGCTGCGTCATCGCCGATCGAGCCGCGCACCAGCGCGAAGTAACCGGCGACGCCGATCATGCCGAGGCCGACGACCAGCATGCCGGTGATGGCGCCGCCGCGGAACGCGACCTGCAGTGCCGGGTTGAGACCGACGCTCGCAGCCTGTGCCGTACGCACGTTGGCGCGCACCGAAACGTTCATGCCGATGTAACCGGCGAGACCCGACAGGATGGCACCGACCGCAAAGCCGCCGGCCGTCGCCCAGTTCAGCGCCAGGCCGAGGACGATCAGGAGCACGACGCCGACGATGGCGATGGTCGAGTACTGACGATTGAGATAGGCCTTGGCGCCCGCCTGGATCGCTGCCGCGATCTCCTGCATGCGTTCGTTGCCCGCGGATTGTTTGTTGATCCAGCCGACTGCGAACAGGCCGTAGAGCACGGCCAGTACACCAGCGCCGATCGCGAGCCAGAGCGCGACATCTGTGGACATGAACTTTATCTCCCCCCGAAATGGGATTTGCTTATTGGTGAAATTCGACTGCGCGGTCGGAACACCGCAAAAACAGGCATTTTCCGCGGCAGAAAGCCGCCGGAAAACGGCGCCGGACTATACCACAAAGGTTTTTTTCAGCTTCTTCTTCACCGGCGCATTGCGCAGCTGGACGTACTGCGGCAACCCGTTCCTGTACGGTGGATAGTCCTCGCCCTGGATCAGCGGACTCAGATAGCGGCGCGCCTTTGCAGTAATGAAAAAACCATCCTCGGTGATGTAGTCGCGCGGCAGCATCTTTTCCTGATTCGCGACGTCGCTGAGCTGCGCGATGCCCAGTTTCCATTTGTAGGGTTTGTGTGCCGTACGCACGATGGTCGGCATGACCGAGTTGTGACCTTTGATTGCGAGTTCAACGGCCGACTTGCCCAGCGCGTAGGCCTGCTCCACGTCGACCTTCGAGGCGATGTGTCGCGCAGCGCGCTGCAGGTAGTCGGCTACTGCCCAGTGATACTTGTAGTTGAGTTTCGACTTGACCAGTTGCGCAATCAGCGGCGCGACGCCGCCGAGCTGCGCGTGACCGAAGGCATCGCGCACGCCCGCGTCAGAAAGGAATTTGCCCTCGCTGTTCTTCACGCCTTCGGAGACGACGATGGCGCAGTAGCCGAACTTCTCGACGCATTCCTGCACACGCGCACAGAAGCGCTCTTCGTCGAAGGTGATTTCGGGGAACAGGATGATGTGCGGCGCATCGCCGGCCTTTTCCGACGCGAGACCGCCGGCGGCGGCGATCCAGCCCGCATGACGGCCCATCACTTCCATGACGAACACCTTGGTCGAAGTCTTGGCCATGGACGCGACGTCGAAGCCGGCCTCGCGGATCGACACCGCGACATATTTCGCCACCGAGCCGAAGCCCGGACAGCAGTCGGTGATCGGCAGATCGTTGTCGACGGTCTTGGGCACGTGGATCGCCTGGATCGGGTAGCCGAGTTTTTCCGCGAGCTGCGAAACTTTCAGGCAGGTGTCGGCGGAGTCGCCGCCGCCGTTGTAGAAGAAGTAGCCGATGTCGTGCGCCTTGAAGACCTCGATCAGGCGTTCGTACTGCGCCGGGTTGTCTTCGATCTTCTTCAGCTTGTAGCGCGCCGATCCGAACGCGCCCGATGGCGTATGACGCAGGGCGCGGATGGCTGCCGCCGGTTCCCTGGAGGTATCGATCAGATCTTCTGTCAAAGCACCAACGATCCCATGCCGTCCGGCATAGACCTTGCCGAACCGGTTCTTGTGTTTGCGGCAGGTCTCGATGACCCCGCAGGCCGACGCGTTGATGACGGCAGTAACGCCGCCGGACTGGGCATAGAAGGCGTTGCGAGGCTTCGTCTTGGCCATGTTCGGGACACCTGCGGGCTGGGAATTTTGCGGGCGAAGGATAGCGCACTGAGGGTGGCTGGCTGCTGGCAACTGGCTGCTGGCCAGAGTCCGCAGAGCGCTCGGGAACCTCCGGCCAGTCGCCAGCAGCCAGTCGCCAGTGGCCCTGTTTTTCTGTAGGGTATCGCCCCTTTGCTGGTGAGGTTCTCGTCGACATCATGCGTATCGTTCTGCTGGGAGCGCCCGGGTCGGGCAAGGGCACACAGGCACAGAGACTGCAGGCCAAATACGGCGTGCCGCAGGTTTCCTCCGGCGATCTGTTGCGCGATGCCGTAGCTCGCGGCACCGAACTCGGCCTCAAGGCCAAGGCCGTCATGGAGGCTGGTCAGCTGGTGTCGGACGACATCGTTCTCGGTCTGATTCGCGACCGCCTCAGCCGTCCCGATGCCGCCAACGGGTTCATCCTCGACGGCTTTCCCCGCAACAAGGATCAGGCGGATTCGCTGAATGCACTGCTGACGGATATCGGTCAGCCGCTTGAAGCCGTGCTGCTCCTCGACGTGCGCAATGAGACGCTCATGCAGCGCCTGGCGGGACGTCGTATCTGTCCGACATGCGGCACCGTCTACAACGTGCACTCGTTGAATGGTGCGACCACCTGCCCGAAGGAAGGCGCCGAGCTGTACCAGCGTCCCGATGACAAGGAAGAAGTGATCGGCAAGCGTCTCGAGGTGTACGCACGGCAGACGCAGCCGCTCATCGAGTACTACTCGAAGCTCGGCCTGCTGCGTTCGATCGCGGGCGAAGGCGAACTCGACTCGGTGTTCGAGCGCATGGAAGCTGCGGCACTGGCGCAGCCGGTACCGGCCGCTGCCGTGAAAGTGCGCAAGGCTCCGGCGCAGCCGAAGAAGGC
>CAYWHG010000191.1:0-4831 GCA_964457865.1 uncultured Steroidobacter sp. | reverse complement strand
CAAGCGCAAGCCGGCCGGCAAGAAAGCAAAAACGGTGAAGAAGGCCGCGGTGCGCAAGACCAGGCCGGCGAAGAAGAAGCCGGCGCGCCGCAAGAAGTAATCTTCATTCTTCCTGTGGGGCCGGCTTTAGCCGGCCTTTTCCGGAGTGTCAGGCTGAAGCCTGACCCACAGGAAGAAGTCAGCCTGCCAGCATCGCGGCGTTCGCCGCCAGCAGCTTTTCTCCGATCGCCTCGCGACGCCATCCGGCCGTCATGTGCTCGGAGCGACCCGAGAAGACGATCTGTTCCACGTCGCGTCGCGTCGCCAGCAGTTCCGGTGCGATCTCGAGTTGCTGCGCTTCGCTGCGTACCAGGGCCAGCAGCTTCGTGGTACGCGCGATCAGTGCCGGATCGGGGCGCGTGTAAACCATGGCCGGCTCCTCCATCCCCGCGTTCGCCCGACCCTGTTTGACGAGATCGACGATCTCTTCGCTGCGCTTGCGCAGGAAATTCGCGGACAGTCCTTCGACGGTGTCGAGTTCGCTCCGGCTGGTCGGCATGCGCTCGGCGATCGCCCGCACGAATTCGTCCGCGAGAATCCAGCCGCGCGGTTTGTCCTTGCGCATCGCGCGCGCCTCGCGCCACTGTGCGATGAGCTTGACTGTCGCGCGCTGATCGGGCCGCAGGCGTTCCAGTCCCTTCAGGCGGCGCCAGGCCTCGGCGGGTTCGATGCGATAGAGGGCCGGATCCTCCATTTCCTGCGCTTCCTCCGCCAGCCATTGCGTCCGACCGCGCGCCGACAGCGCGGCTTGCAGGTCGAGAAACAGCGGTACCAGGTAGCGCACGTCGTCGGCGGCATAGTCGAGCTGTTCCGGCGGCAGCGGACGACGGCTCCAGTCCGCGCGCGTGTGGGCCTTCGGCAGGGTGTGTCCGAGCCGCTCGGTAATGAGCGTCGCATAGCCGACCTGGGCCGGCGAACCCAGCAGGGCCGCGGCGACCTGGGTATCGAAGATCGGCCCGGGCACGAGCGCCTGTCCGTCGCCCGATGGCGGATGCATGGCCTGTGTCAGCACTTCCAGATCCTGCCGTCCCGAATGCAGCACCTTCAGACGGCTGCGGTCGTTGATGAAAGTCCAGAGCGGTTGCAGATCCATCCCGGCGAGCGGATCGATGATTACGCAGGCATCGGGTGTGGCTGCCTGGATCAGGCAGAGATTGGCGTAGTAGGTCCGCTCGCGCATGAACTCCGTGTCCAGCGCGACGAAGGAGCTGTCCGACAGCATGTGGAGCGCCGCGGCCAGTTGTTCGTCGGTCGTGATCAGGAGAGCTGGCGGCATGGCGTGTACAATCGGTCCTGAAATTCCATGTGGAAATTATTGCAAACCTTCATCGACATTGCGCTCTGGCGCAAGGGCCCGCAGGACCTGCCGGCCTCGCGTTTCCTGTTGCTGCTGGTGCTCGCCACGTATGTGACGGCAAGTTTCGTTCAGGTGCAGCTGCTGGATCTGCGCCTGCAGACGGCCTTCATCATCGTCGCCGTCGACGTGGTGATGCTGATGCTCTGGCTGTGGCTTGTACTCGTCTTCTTCGGGCGCAGCCAGCGTTTCATCCAGACGCTGACCGCGATGTTCGGCGTCGGGGCGCTGCTGGCGCTCATCGATATCGTCGCTGCCATCGTGCAGCTCGCTGCCGGCGATGCTTCCGGACAACCTTCGACGCTCTGGCTTTCGCTGCGTTTCCTGGCGATCGCGCTCATCATGGGGCGCATCTTCATGCACGCACTCGATCGTGGCCTGCTGACGGGGATGGGGCTGACCATTGCCATCATCTATTCGACCTCCGCGGTGGCGCAGGCGATCGTCACTCGACTGCACGGCTAGACGTCACGCATTCATCATAGAACCGACCCATGCACGTTCACATTCTCGGTATTTGCGGCACGTTCATGGGAGGCATCGCGGCGCTGGCGCGCGCGGCCGGCCACCGCGTCACCGGATCGGATCAGAACGTCTATCCGCCGATGTCCGATCAGCTTGCTGCGCTCGGCATCGAGTTGATCCAGGGCTATGACCCCGCGCAGCTGGCGCTCAAGCCGGACGTGGTCGTGGTCGGCAATGTCATGAGCCGCGGCAATGTGCTGATTGAGGCATTGCTGGAAAGCGGCATTCCCTACACCTCGGGTCCGGAATGGCTGTCGCGTCACCTGCTGGCCGATCGCTGGACGATCGCGGTCGCGGGCACGCACGGCAAGACGACGACATCGAGCATTCTCGCGTGGATTCTCGAATACGCCGGCCTGAATCCTGGATTCCTGATCGGCGGTGTGCCGGGCAATTTCAACGTGACGGCACGCGCCGGCGGCGGCAAGTATTTCGTGGTCGAAGCCGACGAGTACGACACGGCTTTCTTCGACAAGCGCGCCAAGTTCGTCCACTACCGACCGCGCACGGCGATCCTCAACAATCTCGAGCACGACCACGCCGACATCTATCCGGACGTCGCCGCGATCCAGTGGCAGTTCCATCAGCTGCTGCGCATGGTGCCGCGCAACGGTCTCGTCGTCGCCAATGCCGGCGATGCCAATGTCATGCACGTCATCGACATGGGTTGCTGGACGCCAGTAGAGCGCTTTGCCGGTGGCGTGCAGGGCGATACGGCGTGGTACGTGGCGGTCGAGCCCGGCGGCGACTACTCCTCGTTCGCCATCATGGAAGGCGATCGCAGGATGGCCGACGTGAGCTGGCCGCTGCTCGGGCGCCACAATGCAGAAAACGCGCTGGCAGCCGTGCTCGCGGCGCGGCATGCGGGCGTCGAACTGCAGACGGCCGTGTCCGCATTGCGTGAGTTCAAGGGCGTGCGACGGCGACTGGAAGTCCGCGGCGTCGTGGATGGCATCACTGTCTACGACGACTTTGCACACCATCCGACGGCCATCGCCACGACCATTGACGGCCTGCGTCGACGCCTCGGCAAGGCGCGGCTGTTCGCCGTGCTCGAGCCGCGGTCCAACACCATGAAACTCGGTTCGCATCAGGAGGCCATCGCCGCTGCGCTCGGCCAGGCGGATCGCGTCTGGCTGTACCAGGGGCCTGCGGTGAAATGGGACGTCGCCGGTGCAATGGCAAGTCTCGGCGAGCGGGCACGCGTCCTGAGCGATATCGGCACGCTCGTCGCCGAATTGCGTGACGCTGCTCGCGCGGGCGATCACATACTCATCATGTCGAACGGGGGCTTCGACGGCATCCACGGGAAACTGCTCACGCGTTTGCGCGAGCGGGTTGACCGTTGACCGTTGGCGGTTGACGGCCCAGATGAAGAAGCAAACGCAGAGCACACAACCCGACTCTCTGGCGGTCAACGGTCAACCGTCAACGGCCAACCCTGCCTGTATCCCTCTCTTTCCCCTCAATGCCGTCCTGTTTCCGGAAGGCCCGCTGAAGCTGCGCATCTTCGAGGCGCGCTACGTCGACATGATTGGCCGCTGCATGCGCGAAGGAACGCCTTTCGGAATCGCCATGATCGTCGAAGGTGTCGAAGCCGGCGGCGAAGCGCACACGGTCACGGTGGGCACGTCGGCACGCATCGTCGATTTCGAGAAATTGCAGGACGGACTGCTTGGCATCACCGCGCTCGGCGAGCGTTCCTTCACAATCCGCTCGGTCACGCGCCAGCCGGACGGTCTCAATGTCGCAACGATCGAATGGCTGCCGTCCGAACCGGAACTGCCGGTGCCCGCTGAATGCGACTACCTCGTGCGCCTGTTGCAGCACGCATTGCCGCAACTGGCGCCCGTCTACGATTTCACGCCGATCCGCTACGAAGACGCGGCATGGGTCGGTGCCCGCATCGTCGAAATCCTGCCGTTGCCGCTGCTGGAGAAGCAGCGTTGCCTGGAAATGCAGGATCCGCTGCAGCGTCTCGACCATCTGCGCATGCGGGTGAGAGTCGAGGCGGTCGAGCAGGAAGAAGACCTGCAGTAGTCAGCGCGTCTGTGCGCGACGTACCAGCAGTTGATAGATCACTACCAGCACGCCCATCCAGGCCACGGTGCCCCAGCCGATCACTTCGTCGTACGAGCCGACCAGCCAGCGTGCGCTGCTGTCCGGATTGAACTCGGTAATCACGGTGTTGAGGTAGAGCAGACAGACCCAGGCTGCGTGCATGCCGATGCACAGCGCGATGGCACCGCTGCGCGCGCGGGCAATCGCCAGCAGGATGCCCACGGCGAACAGGGCGAGAAACGAATCCAGGATTCTGAGCGGATCGTTGTAGGCGAGAAACATGCGGCTGAGGACAGTGAATCCGCTGTCCCACCCGATTTCGTCGCGCGGCACGCGCAGACGCCCATCGAGGAAGTGCACCGACGCGTACAGCAGGCTCGGCAGCACGATGGCTAGCAGGCGCCCGGATTCGCGTTCGATCGCGGTGAACAGATAACCGCGAAAGAAGATCTCTTCGATGAGCGAGACCCCCAGGCCGGTCAGCAAACCCTTGACGAGAACCTTCGCCAGCAGACCGACGGTGATTTCGATCTTGGGATCTGCGATTCGCACATCGAGCCAATACAGCGAAAGCAGCAGCGGCGCGATGATCAACGCGCCGACCAGCAGTCCGATGCCGAGTTGCTTCCAGAACTGCCGGCGCGGCAGCCCGAATCCCGCCGACTGCCGGTCCGTCAATTGCCAGCGGCGCACCAGCCAGACCGTGCCGATGATGGCCGCCAGCATGGCGACTCGATGCACGATGCGGTGAATGGGCTGGTCGTCGAGCAGTCCGACCAGAAGCCAGAGGGGATAGGCCAGTGCAGCGGCGGCGATCAGAGAAGCGGCGAACAGCAGCAGGATTGAGCCAAA
>CAYWHG010000190.1:0-8050 GCA_964457865.1 uncultured Steroidobacter sp. | reverse complement strand
ATCGATATGCGGTGAGGAAGAGGGAGAAGAGTTTCACACGGAGATCACGGAGATCACGGAGATCACGGAGATCACGGAGATCACGGAGATCGGAAAGATTAGACCTATCTCAAGATTGAGATCCGTTCGCGTTGAGTCCTGAGCCTGACGAAGGGTCGAAACGATCTTGCTTCGTAGTTTTTTCCCGGGAAAAGAACCCCTTCGACGGGCTCAGGGTGAACGGAGGGGGAACGAAAAGACGTCTTCTCTTCCGAACTTCCTTGTCTCCGTGCTCTCCGTGAACTCCGTGTGAAACTCGGTTCCGAAATCCGGGTTCTGAAATCCGGAAATCAGCTCGCCTGAGCCAGCGGCGCATTCACCGGCACCGCGAAGCTGAAGGTTGCGCCGCGGCCCGGCTCGCTGCGGGCCCAGATGCGACCGCCGTGGCGCGCGATGATCCGGTGTGCGATGGCCAATCCCACGCCCGTTCCGGGGTATTTCGCATCGGAATGCAGTCGCTGGAATACGCCGAAGAGCTTGTCGGCGTACTGCATGTCGAAGCCGATACCGTTGTCCGTCACGGAATAGACCACTTCGTCGCCGGTGACTTCCGCACCAATGCAGATGTGCGGCGATTCAACGCCCGTCGTGTACTTGACCGCGTTGTCGATCAGATTCAGCCAGACCAGATGCAGCAGGCCGGGGTCGCCGTGTATGTGCGGCAGCGGATGCGTTTCGATTGCAGGCGGCGGTGCATCGCGACCCTCCATCGTATCGTCGATGACCCTGCTGACCACGGAGGTCATATCCACGGGTTCCAACTGCAGGGTCTGGCGACCCAGCCGCGAGAACTCCAGCAGATCGTCGATCAGTCGCGCCATGCGGTCGCACGCCGAACAGATGGTGCGCAGGAAGCGGGTGCCTTCGGCGTCGAAGCGCGACCCGTAGTCCTGTTCCAGCAATCTCGCATAGCCGTTGATGGCGCGCAGCGGCGCGCGCAGGTCGTGCGAGACGGAGTAGCAGAAGCTTTCCAGTTCCTGGTTGCTCGACTGCAGCAACTGCGCCTGCCGGGTGAGTTCTTCGTTGAGCGCGACGACGTGGCGCTCGGCGGCTTTCTGTTCGGTGATATCGAGCGAAATGCCGAGCAGCAGGATCGGGTGACCGTCGTCGGCGCGGATCGGCACCTTGAAGGTGTGCAGCGTGCGGCGGCCGAGGTGCGCCGTATCGATCTCCTCCTCGGGAATGTCGAGGATGTCGCCGCGCTCGATCGTCTTGCGGTCCGTGGCGATGAAGTGTTCGGCCTGTTCCGGAGGAAAAAAATCCCGGTCGGTCTTGCCGAGGAAGTCCTCGCGCCTGACGCCGAGCAGCCGTTCGCCGGTGCGGTTGATGCGTACGAACCGCAAGTCCTGCGCATCCTTGGCGAAGATCATCGTCGGGATATTCTCGAACAGCGATTCGAGCAACTGATTGGCTGCTTCCAGGTTGCGCTCCACGGTTCTGCGTTCGCCCATGTCGCGCCGGATGCGCCAGAGCAGGGCGCCGAGCACCGCCAGCATCGCCATCGCCGCAACGACCAGCGTGACCGGTACCCAGAAACCGTAGCGATGCGCCGTGGCGGTCTGCCGGTCATACAGCGCCCGTTCCTGCTGTCGCGCCGCCGTGAACATGCCCCGGATGCGCGCCGCGCTTTCCTGAACATCGGGCCGCAAGGGGGTAGCGTCGCCTGCGGTCATCAGCGCAACGTGAGACTGGATGGCGTGCGTGAGCGCACTCGCTGTCGCGTGGCGCTCGTCCGCGCTCTGCGGGATGCGTTGCAGCAAGGCGGTGCTCATCGATTCGAGTGACGCCGCGGCGGCATTGCGTTCGTCCAGGAAGGCCGGATTCGCAGTGGCGCCCCAGCCGTACTGGCTTTCCATGAGTTCGCCGAACGCCGTCCGCAGCCGATCGACAGCCGCGATGACCTCGACCGAACGGCGCACGTCCTGGGTCGAATTCACATAGCGGGCTGCCGAAATCCACGCTCCCGCCAGCGTGCTCAGCAGGATCGCCGCACCGGCAATGAAGCCGGCCAGCATCTTGCGTTCGGTCGTCCCCTGATTCGTCGCCATGCGCAAACATAAAGTGATTCGGCGCAGCGCGTCAAAGCAGGAGCGCAATTACGGGATGCAGGTCGCGTCGTGACCCCCCCTGAAATGCAAGGGATGCAAGGGACGCAAGGCTGGCACGTAAGGGCTGGATGCACCTAAGGCCACGTCACACCGCTCGGGCCCGCCTACTACTCTGCCGTCAACAAGCCGACACGCGCGGGAACGAATCGCCGGCACGAACGGACGGGGAGTCAAGCGATGGAGAAGGGCGTAGTCATTGGCGGCATCCTGATCTCGGCCAGCTTCCTGCTGGCCACGCTGCTGAATCATTCTGCCGACGACCGGTTTCTCGCTGCCGATGCGCAATCCGGAACCCCGTTGCCGTTGATGGAGCAACAGGCCGCGGCAACGCCGGCGACGAAGGCGGCGCCTGTGCTGGACGATCCTGGCTTCTACCTGGGCGAGACCGTGCTCACGCCGTCGGAGCGCGCCGGCCGCGAGATCTGGTACAAGGCCACCGCCGGCAACTCGCGTTTCCACACCTATACATTTCAGCAGCGCATCGGCGTGCTCATCGACTGGTATCGCGTCCTGCGCAGCGACGAGCGCGGCGATCGTTTCGCGGCGTGGGGCATCATCAACGATCCAGGCTGCTGCGTTCCCGGCAGCAAGGACTGTCCGGCGAAATCGCCGGAAGAGACTTTCGGCTTCGACTGGTGCCCGGGCGACGAGCAGTTGCTGAAGTCCGTCGGTCGCGACGACTACCGCGATCCGGCCTGCGATTTCAGGGACGCAGCGGTCGATGCCGGCGACGTCCATTCGGCGACGCAGGATCAGCGTCAGTCGTCCTGTGACCTGGCTTTCGGCACCTCGACCGGCGCCCTCGGCATCCGCAAGTTCCCCAACCCGCGCTTCGACCGCAATCGCTGGCTGGAAGTGAACGGTACCCTCGCCAGTTGGGAGGGCTACGGCCGCAAGCTGTCGAGCGACAAGAAGAACAGCGACTCGCACGTGAGTCATCTCGCCGATGGGTCAGTGGAACCGCCGTTCCTCGTCGGCATCTCGTGCGGCTCCTGCCACATCGCCTTCGATCCGCTCAATCCGCCGGACGATCCCGCGCATCCGCAATGGGTCAACCTCAAGGGAGCAGTCGGCAACCAGTACACGCGCATTTCGGAGATCCTCAGCTCCGGCATGACGGCCTTGTCGCTCGAGTTCCAGGTGTTCTCGCATGCACGTCCCGGCACATCCGATACCTCGGCCGTGCCCACGGACCAGATCAACAACCCGGGCACCATCAACGCCCTCATCAACATCCATCAGCGGCCGACCTTCCAGAACGAGGTCGTGAACAAGTGGCGCAAGGTCAATGCCTGTCCCGGCGACGGCAAGGCGAAGGACGGCGCCGATCCCTGCTGGTGCGAACCGGGCCGCGACGGCAAGTGCTGGCTGCGCAGCACGCGCACTGAAACCGTCCATCACATTCTCAAGGGCGGCGAGGATTCCATCGGCGCGCTCGAAGCGATCCAGCGCGTGTACTTCAACATCGGTTCCTGCGCGGAGCAGTGCTGGGTGAATCACCTGAGCGATCTGCGGCAGATCGATCCGCAGCAGCGCAACTTCGGCCAGACGCCGTTCGACATCGGGCAGTGCCGGCGCGACTGTCCGAACTTCCGCGCCATCGAAGACCGGCTGCAGGACCTCATGAACTTCCTCACTTCGGCCGAGGCGCATGCCACCGATCTGCAGGTGGCGCGCGAGAACGAACTGAAGAAGAAAAATCCGGGTGCGAGTTACGGCCAGGCGGCGTTCTTCGCCGACCTGGAAAAGGAATTCGGCGCCGGCGCCGTGAATCGCGGACGCGAGCTGTTCGCTGAGAACTGCGCGCGCTGCCATTCGAGCATCGATGAGGACCGTGGCGGATCGTTCGCCAATCGCGATTTCAGCGCCATCGACGCCAGCACGAACCTGCGTGCCGACTGGATGGGCAACGACAAGCCGACACCGGTGAGCGGCGTGGACACGTTCCGTTGCCGCGCGCTGCATTCCAATCACATGAAGGATCACGTGTGGCAGGAATACGGCTCGGAGACGCTGCGCAGCCAGTCGCCGGATCCGGCGCTGCACGAGGCGCACGACGGCGGCCGCGGCTACTACCGCAACATTTCGCTGCTGAGCCTGTGGGCGCATGCGCCGTTCCTGCACAACAACGCGCTCGGGCCCGAGCTGTGCGGCAAACCCGCGAATGCCGCGAACGAGTTCTATCGTTCGCCGTACGCCGCCGCGGACGACCAGCCGCTGGATCCGGCCGCCGCGCCGGCCTGCTGGAAATTCGATCCCAGCGTGAAAGGACGTTTCGATCTCTACAAGGCGTCGATGCACGATCTGCTCAACCCCGATCAGCGGGTGCCGAAGATCACGCGCTTCAGCGACGACGTGGCGATCGCCTTCGGACCGCGCCTGTGGGATGGGAAGGAGGAGCACCGGGTCGTGGGCTTCTCCGTAACCATTCCCGCAGGGGCGACCGCCGGGGCGCTGGGCAATTTCCAGCACAAGCGGTTCGCCGACGACCTGGTGCTGTCGGTGCTGCATCCGAAAGACCTGCGCGCCAGCCTCGACAGACAGCTGGGCGAGCAGCAGGGCGCGCAGGCATTCAAGGATCTGAACGAGGTGCGCACCGAAATCATGAAGGACCCGGCCGTGATGGTGGACGAGATCCGCAAGCGGCCGAAGCTGCTCGAGGTCTACAGCTCGTGCATGGAGAAGATCGAGAACCGCGGCCACAGGTTCGGCGAGGGATTGTCGGCTGCGGACAAGCAGGCGCTGACGGCGTTTCTGGCGACGATTTAAGAAGAGGGCCGCTGGCCAACTGGCTGCTGGTCGCTGGCCAGAGAGAGACACGGAGAAGATGGCATGAAGTGCAGTACACGTTCGTGGTCCCTCGTAGCAATCGCATTGCTGCTGCCGCTCTCCGGCTGCGACTGGCTCAACGCGAAACTCAACCGCGCCCCCAGGCTGCCGTTCGCCGAGTCCGGCGAGCCCTGGCTGAGCAAGCCGGATTTCGCGCAGGTCGAGCACGACTTTCCGCTCAGTGCGGTGGACCTGCAGAAACTCACGCCGAAGAACATCGCCAACTATTCGCAGGAGCAGGTCGACCAGATCTATGCGCGGCTCACCGCCGGGCCGATTCCGGACGGCGCCTTCGACGGCCGCCTGTTCTTCCCGAAGAACGCCAAGGGCGATCGGCGTATCGCGGAGGTCGTCGGCGGACTGCCGGGACTCGCGCTGGAACTCAAGTCGCAGAAGCTGGAAACGCTGGGTCGCAATCTGTGGCGCGGCAAGGTGTTCTATCGGCAGGAGCGGCTGCTGCGCAATCGCATCGAGGATCTGGCGGCGCTCAAGCCCATCGTCGACGGCGATCTGTCGGACATCCCGAAAACCAAGTTCGGCAATGGCGAACAATGGCTGATGTTCCCGGCGCGGCTGTACTGCGGACAGAGCCTGCTCGATTCGCGTCGCGAGTCCATCATCATCGACTACGCCTTCACGGACGAACTGCCCGGCTATCGCGAACGGCCCGACTATCTCGCCGGTCGCAACGGATTCCAGATTCGCGACGAGATCCGCATGGTGCGGCCGGGCTTCTACCTGGGACGCGCCTATGCCGGCAAGGCGTTCCTGCTCAACTTCGTGCTCTACAACGAGCAGATCGCGAACGAGCAAGGACCGCAGTTCGTGCAGACCGGACGGACGAGCGAGGACTGCTGGAGGGGCACGCAGGAACGCGCCGTTCTGGCAGCAACGTCGCCGTGACGAGGCTGCATGCCTGCCACCGAACGCCAGGATCGCGGCCCGCGCAGGATGAAGTGGATCGCGCTCATGCTCGCGACACTGGCATTCCTGGCGGATACGCGGGCAGATGAGCCGGTGCCGCGCACGCAATGGGTGATCGATCCTTCCGTGCCCGGCGCCGACCGGCCGCAGTCCGGTGTGTCGCTGTTTGATGAGTTGACCATCGGTGCGGATGGTCGGCAGCAGATTCCCTTTCCGTTCGAACGTCTGCGGGCCCGCATCGAAGCCGCGGCCGGCTGCAGCGAGTCCCGGCCATGCACGCGCGCCGTGCTGATTCCGCTGGGAAGATCGTTGCAGCGAGTCGCGGCTTCACCCGATTTCTTCCGGCATCCGCGCGTGGTGGCAGCCGTGGTGGGCGAAGGCTCGGGCCGATTGCTGCGCGACCGGCTCTATCTCGGATTCCAGGACAAGTCGGGCGTCGTGGAAGTCATCAGCTACAACGAGACGCTGGGCCGCTTCGAATTCCAGATCGTCAGGAACTACGCACCGGGCCGCACGCCGGAAGTCGTCTACGCGCGCCGCACGGTCTGCATCGCCTGTCACCAGAACCACGGCCCGATCTATTCGCAGCCGGTCTGGCTGGAGACCAATGCCAATGCCCAGGTGGCGGAGCGGCTGGCGCAGCAACAGGCGTCGTTCTCGGGCGTCGCCGCACGCGGCAACACCGATATCTCGCAGGCCATCGACAACGCGACCGATCGCGCCAATCTCTTTGCCCTGACGCAGCGGTTGTGGATGGACGGCTGCGGCGACGGCGCGAGCGGCGCCGCCTGTCGTCGCGGCATCGTGAAGGCGTCGCTGCAGTTCGCACTGACGGAGCAGCGCGCCTACGCGCGCTCCGGCCCGGACTTCGTTCGCGATGTGTCGCAGGTGCTGGCGCGCCACGGTGCGGCACTTTGGCCCGGCGGCCTGGTACTGCAGGGTGCCGATCTTCCCAACCGCGATCCGCTCGATCTGCACGAGGGCGTCACGGCGCTGCTCGCGGCGAACATCGAGACGCGCTTCGATCCGTTGCTGCCACGCGTGCCGTCGCAGATTCCCGCGACGCAATGGGAGAGCCGGCTGGTGCGCGGCGCGGCGGATTTCTGGTCCGTGCGCAGCCGCCATGCGCTGGTCGAGGCGCTGGCGCGCCGCAGCCCGGCGACGCATCGGGTCACCGTACCCTGTCGTTTCTCCGGAACGGCGAGACTCGAACAGTTCGATTGCGCCTCGTCGGTCGCGCGGCTGCGCGGCTCGCTGAATGGCGCCACCGGGACGATCGAAGAGATCGCCGTCGCGGACGACGAGCCGGTGCGTCACCTGAGTGTCGATGCGGTGAATCGTGATGGCGCGTCCGTAACGCTGCGCGTCCGATCGCGGCGATTGCCGGACGGCAATGCGATCGATCGCATCGTGCTGTCCAGGGATCAGGCCAGCATCCACATCACGCCGGACTTCGGTGCGATCGACGACGCACTGGGGCAGATGGATCTGCCGCGACGTCCGCTCGATTCCTCGCTGCTCGATGCGCTGACCGCGAAACTGAAAGGCGAGGCATGGTCGCCGCTGCCGCCCGGCGAGCCGCGTGCGCCCGCGGATCTCTACACGCCCGATGCGGCGCGGAGCGATCCGCTGGCGCGCCGGTTCGAAACGCAGTGCGGCACCTGTCATCACACGGCCGAGATCACACCGCCGAACTTCCTCAGCGGCGATGCGCAGCGAGTGGCCGAAGCCCTGCACAGCTGCGGTCCGCGAATCTTCGTTCGCCTCGCCATGCGCCAGGTGCCCGCTGCGCAGCGTGTCAAATCGCCGATGCCGCCACCGATGCCCTCCGTCGACGGGCAGACATTGGAACATCCGCCGGCGGATGAGCGGGCGCTGGTGGAGTTGCAGAGTGCCGTGAACGCCGCGCTGCGCCAGGAATACGGACACGCGGTGACGCTCGACGAACTGCTGCGTCATGGCTACGAATCGTTGCGGCCCTGCCTGCCCACGACCGCTGCAGGAGAGGCGAGTCATGCCCGAACGGACTCCTGAGACCGCACTGACGACGCTGCTGCGGCATCGCTGGGCGCGCATCACCTTCGTGCTGTTCACGCTGGCGCTGGTCTTCGTGCTCGTGACCGCGCTGCTGCTGATCCTGCGTTTCACGG
>CAYWHG010000189.1:5488-8171 GCA_964457865.1 uncultured Steroidobacter sp. | reverse complement strand
GAATCGTTGACGGGCTTCGCCCAGCGCAGCTCGACGATCCGGGTCAGCAGCGCGGCGCCGAGTGCGCCGGCGAGGTGATGTCGACGTTCGCTCCAGTCGATGCAGGTGCGACAGAGCGGCCGGCGCGTCGCCGGTCGCGGGTCGGTGCGAATGCCGAGCCGCTCGAACGCGGCCCAGCCCGCGTCGGTGGGCATCAGTTCATCGGCTGCGAGTGCCAGCAATCGATGCTGCTTCATGGCGTCGTACACCGCGACGCCGAGTTCGCCGGCGAGATGGTCGTAGCAGATACGGGCCCTGCGCAGTTCGGGATCGCTCGGTCCGTAGTGCCTGTCTGGCGCGAGCAGATGATCGGCCGCCATCATGCTTTCCAGAAGCTGAGCCACCTCGGCACTCGCGAGCCGGAAGTAGCGATGGCGACCCTGGTTCTCCGCGGCGATCAAGTGCGCGCGCTGCAGCTTGCCCAGGTGCGAACTGGCGGTCGGTCGGGTGACGCCCGCCGCATCCGCCAGTTCGGTGGCCGTCAATGCGCGACCGCTCATGAGCGCGCCGAGGATCTGCGCCCGGCCGCGTTCCGCCATGAGCGTGGCGACTCGTGCAATCGTGATTCCTTCCTGCATGGTTCGATCCCCGTCGAAGCATCGCGGCCATCGTCCGGCCTATCGTAGCCGCATTCAGGAGGATCGCGACATGCCCATCACCTGCGTCATCCGCTACCGCATCGATCCATTCCAGCGCGAGGCGTTCCGCGAATACGCGATGAACTGGGGCCGCATCATTCCGCGTTGCGGCGGCCATCTCGTCGGCTATTTCCTGCCGCACGAGGGCAGCAACGACGTGGCGTGGGGACTGATCTCGTTCGCGTGCCTGGCGGAGTACGAGGCCTACCGGTCGCGCCTGAAGGCGGATGCGGAAGGCCAGGCGAACTTCGCCTTCGCACAGCAGCGCCGGTTCATCCTGCGCGAGGAGCGGACCTTCGTCGAGAACGTCGAGGGCACGTTCGATCTGCCGGCGCTGCAGCAGCCATGATCGCCGTCATCTTCGAAGCCGTGCCGCATCCGGATCGTGTCGACGCGTATCTCGACGCTGCGGCGCAGTTGCGACCCTTGCTGGCGCAGATCGACGGATTCATTTCCATCGAGCGCTTCGAGAGCCTGTCGCAACCTGGCCGCCTGCTGTCGCTCTCGTTCTGGCGCGACGAGCGCGCCGTCGAGCAATGGCGCAATCTGGAAGCGCATCGCGCCATCCAGGCGGCCGGACGGACCCTCATTTTCGCGGACTATCGATTGCGGGTCGCGCAGGTCGTCCGCGACTACGGCCTGCACGATCGCGACCAGGCGCCGACTGATTCCCGCACCGTGCACGGATAGCGAAAAACAGAGGCCGCGAAAGACCGCATAAAAGAGTGTAAAAACGCGGGAACACGTGGCAGCGAGGAGCGGTATGAGCGAGGCGAAGGTCGAAGGCGGTTGCCTGTGCGGCGCGATTCGCTATCGGGTCAGCGGCCAGCCGCTGTCCAGCAGCATCTGCCACTGTCCCTCCTGTCGACGTGCCAGTGGCGCGCCGGCCGTTGCCTGGTTCGTCGTTCCTCTGGCCTGTTTCGAATGGCTGCGCGGTGAACCAACGACGTTCGCCTCCTCGGCGCCCGTGATCCGGCAGTTCTGTGCGCAGTGCGGCAGCCAGATCGCGTATCGGCATGAAGACAACCCGACGCTGATCGAGCTGACCACGGCCACGCTGGACGATCCGGAAGTCTTTCCGCCGACCCGCGAGATCTGGCTGTCGCATCGTCTGTCCTGGGAAACGGTCGATCCGCGACGCGAACAGGACGCTGCTGAAAGTCATACCTGACCACAAGAGCCGCGAAAGACCGCATAAAAGAATGAAAAGGGTTCGGAGGAACGGATTCGTTTCTGTCCCTTTGACTTCTTTTATGCGGGTCTTTTGCGGCTCTCCGGTTCTGTTCCTACAGAAACCGCACCGGCATCAGCTCCCGGTATGGAAAATACTGAAACCAGGGTCGCGCTTCCTCCAGCGTCCGCCTGAAGCTGGGGCGTTCGACGAGACGCTCGAAGTAGGCCGCGAGGTTGGGACAGGACTCGGGGAAGGGTTCGACGATGCCGGCATAGAACAATGCCGGCGCCGCCGCACAGTCGGCCATCGTGAATGTGTCGCCGACAGCCCAGCGTCGGGTCGCGAGCTGACGATCGATCAGGCCGTAGGTCATTGCCAGAGCCGAGCGTGCCTCGGCGACGCCGCGCGGATCCTTTTCGTCGTCGGCGCGCAGTCGATCGCCGACGATCTTCTGCATGGGAATGGCGACGTACAGATCGAAGACACGATCCCACAACCGCGCATCCTGCAACGCGCTCTGCTCCTGCGGCAGCAGCGGCTGCGGGCCCGGATAGAACTGTTCCAGGTACTCGATGATGATGCTGGTCTCGGGCACGGTGCAGTTGCGCTTCTCGTCGCGCAGCACCGGGATCTTGCCCAGCGACCACATCGCGAAGTGCTGTGCGCGCTGCGTCTCGTCGAACAGATTGATGGTGCGCGCTTCGAACGGCGTGCCGCTCTCGTAGAGCGCGATCAGCACCTTGTGACAGAAGGCCGACAGCGGGTGCATGTGGAGGGTCAGTGACATGACGGGTTCCTTCAGGGCTGCGAGCCTGCGGCTGGCGGCGCATCG
>CAYWHG010000189.1:1886-5388 GCA_964457865.1 uncultured Steroidobacter sp. | reverse complement strand
ACGACGTCGACGCTTTTCGACTGCCACGTCATCTGCGGGAACTGCGCCGAGTTCAACCACTGTTCGCCCTGCAGCTGCGCATTGAAGTCCAGCGTCGCCGGGTCGGGAAAGTCGGTTTCGAGCGAGCGCGGATCGACCGTCACGGTGACGGCGGACGCCGCGAGATTGGCCGGATCGAACGTCAACGTCGCATCGAATTGCTTGAAGCGGGCCGTGTAGTTCGAGAAGCCCAGGTGATCGACGCGAAAGATCAGGCTCGCATGCGATTTGTCGATCGTATAGGTGCCGGCGGGAACGTCGACCGGGGTCGTATCGACGGCCGGCGCGGTCGATGCGGGCGTGTCGGTGGCAGGTTGCTGTTTCGTGCAGGCGCCGAGGATGAGCAGTGCACAGACGAGCGGATAAAGAACTTTCGATTTCATTGTCGTTCCTGTCGTGTGAGTCAAACCGTTGCGCCAAGGACGAACGGGCGCTGGCGGAACCGACAATACTGCAGATCTTCATGTGGGTCAGGCTTCAGCCTGACGTTCGGAGGCCGGCTAAAGCCGGCCCCACAGCAGAAGGGAGCGCGCGGCTGCGTTCTTCCTGTGGGGCCGGCTTCAGCCGGCCCCCTGTAGCGGTAGCGGGACTACTGCGTCGACACGACGCGCGGATCTTCGAACGATTCTTCCGGCGTCAGGACCCAGAACAGTACGTACACCAGGATGCGGGAAACGCGGCCGAGCAGATCGAGATCACCACGTACAGCACGCGCGCCAGCGTCACATCCATGCCGAAGTAGTTCGCGAGACCGGCCACGACACCGCCGATCATGCGGTTGGAACGCGAGCGTCGCAGCGGAGCATTGAACTGGGTCATGGATGCGGGCCTCCTGAGTCTGTCCCGTCGTACATCGACGAGTGGCGCAATGATGCGCGCCCATCCGGACATTCGACAGGGCCGACCGGCGAACGGCGGCTCGCCGCCGGCGACGAGGCAGCGCGCGTCGGCGATCAGTCGCCGGAACTGCGCAGCACCCCGGTCGATGCGCGACTGATGAGCTTGTGCGGCAGGCGCGTCGACTTCGGCGCATTGCCCGACAGCAGCGACTTGAGCAGCAGGTCGGCGGCGGAGTAGGACAGTTCGTACGTCGGCTGGCTGATCGTGGTCAGCGGCGGCCACACGGTCCGGGAAATGGCGGCGTCGTCGAAACCAGCCACGGAGAGCTGTCCGGGAACGGCGATGCCCATTTCATGCGCGGCCATCAGCGTGCCCGCGGCCATGTCGTCGTTGGCGGCGAAGATGGCCGTCGGACGCGACGGCAGCGCCAGCAACTGGCGCGCGACCTGCAGGCCCGAGTCGAACAGGAAGTCGCCCTGGCGCACGTATTCCTGGTTGAACGGAATGCGATGCGCCTTGAGCGCGGCCTTGTAGCCCTTCAGGCGCTGACCGCTCGCATAGTGTCCGTGCCGGCCGATGATGAAGGCGATGCGGCGATGGCCGAGCCCGATGAGGTAGTCCGTCATCTCCCGCGCCGCGCCTTCATCGTCCATGTCGGAGTAGGGCGAGCGGTGCTTCATGTCGTTGGGCGCGATACGCGCGAACGGCAGGCCGTGCTCGTCGAGCGCGTGAATGATCTCGGCGGATTCGCTCAGCGGCGGCGCGAGGATCAGCCCGTCGATGTGCGTCTGGTTGGCGAACGCCATGACGTCCTGTGTCAGTTCTTCGCCGCTGCCGGTCACTTCGTGCAGCAGCAGCAGGAACTTGCCTTCGCGGCAGCGCGCGAGCGCGCCGCGCTGGACTTCGATGGTGTAGTTGCCGCTCGGATTGTCGTAGACCAGGCCGATCAGGTACGAGCGCCGGCTGGCGAGGCTGCGCGCGGAAGGACTCGGGTGATAGTTGAGGCGCTTGACTGCCACCATGACGCGGGCGCGCGTTTCTTCGCGGACGTTGGGTTCATTGTTGAGGACGCGCGAGACGGTCTTGATGGCGACACCGGCCGCCTTGGCAACATCGTCGATACTGGCCTTGCGGGAGCGGGCCGGGGAGTCGTCGTTCTCAGCGGTCATGATCGTGCGTGCGCCGTCACTCAAAGCTTCGGGCAGAGCCCGGTCGAAGTGTTATGGGGCCGCCGCGGCGCGCCCGCTTGTGCGCGCATGGTACACCCATGTCCTGCGCCGCAGGCACGAGCGCTTTCGTGGCCGACGCATTCCCTGTAAAACTCCTGCAGGTGGATCGACCGGCGATTCCGCCCCCGACCCGCAGAGGTCGATGCGGGCGTCGTCGGCATGGGGGGATTGTCGATGGTCGAGTCCGTTCCTTCGGGAATCGGCGTTGCTGCGGGCGCGAACGATGAAGCGCCGCGCGTCAGTCATTTCTTTGTCTTCGTCTATGCGCTGGCCTATGCGGGCGTGTGGCTGGCGTTGCTGACGCCCATGCTCGTGACGATCGCGCTGCGCGTGCGGCAGCTCGCGCCGGAGAACGCGGCCGGACAGCTGGCGATGGTGCTGGGGATCGGCGCGATCTTTGCGCTCGTCGGCAATCCGGTGTTCGGACGCATGAGCGATCGGACCACGTCGCGGCTCGGCATGCGACGCCCCTGGCTGATCGGCGGCATGGTGTGCGGCACGGCCTGTCTCGTCATCGTTGCGCTCGCGCCCAGCATTCCGGTGCTGCTGCTCGGCTGGTGCCTGGCGCAGCTGGCCTTCAATGCCGTGCTTGCGGCGATCGTCGCGATCCTGCCCGATCAGGTGCCGGCGTCGCAGCGCGGCACCGTCTCCGGCGTGCTCGGCATCTGCATGCCCATCGGGCAGGTAGGCGGAACGTTCCTGGTACAGGCGTTGCCGACGTCGATTCTGATGATGTTCCTGGTGCCGGCCCTCGTCGGTTCGGCCGCCGTCCTGCTGCTGGTGCTGCTGTTGCCGGATCGACGGCAGCAGCGTTCGCAACTGCCGCGCTCGACCCTGCGTGAATTCCTGCGCTCGTTCTGGCTGAGTCCGGCACAGCATCCGGACTTCGCCTGGGCCTGGCTGAGCCGCTTCCTGCTGGTGACGGGCACGGCCTTCCTCACGACCTACCAGTCGTACTACCTGATCGACAAGCTCGGCTATGCCGTCGAGGCGGTGCCCGGTCTCATCTTCAAATCGATGCTGGTGCAGGCGAGCATGATCATTGTCTCCAGCCTGCTCAGCGGCCGGATTTCGGATGCGACGGGTCGACGCAAGATCTTCGTGCTGGTGGCTGCGGCGGTTTACGGTTCGGGACTGTGGACCATCGCGGCGGCGAGCGCGTATTCCGAAGTGCTGATCGGCATGGCACTCACGGGAATCGGGCAGGGCGTGTACTTCGCGGTCGAACTCGCGCTGGTCACGCAGATCCTTCCCGACCGCAAGCTCGATGCAGCCAAGGATCTCGGCATGTTCAACATCGCCAATGCCTTGCCGCAGTCGGTGGCGCCGGCGCTCGGCCCGATCATTCTCGTGCTCGGCCGCGGCGACTACACCTGGCTGTTCGTCGTGGCGGG
>CAYWHG010000189.1:0-1786 GCA_964457865.1 uncultured Steroidobacter sp. | reverse complement strand
AGCAGGTAGAGGGCGAGTCCGATGACGTTCCAGGCGAGGAAGCGCACGGTCGTCGCCAGCGGCAGGCTCCAGAACAGATACAGGCAGCCCACGATCGCCAGCGGCCCGACGAGCCACGGCAGCGGCGTGCGGAACTTGCGTGGAAAGTCCGGCGCGGTCCTGCGCAGCGACAGCATGCACACGGCGACGGCAATGAACGCGAACAGCGTTCCGGCGTTCGCCAGCGCCGCGATCTCGTTCAGCGGCAGCAGGCCGGCGATGATCGAGACGATCACGCCGGTGATGAGCGTCATCAACACCGGTGAACCCGTGCGTGGACTGAGCGCGGCCAGCCGCTGCGGCAGGAGCCCATCGCGCGCCATGACGAAAAAGATACGCGACTGGCCGTACATGAAAGCCATGATCACCGTGGGCAGCGCGAGCACGGCGGCGCCGGCGATCAGCGTTGCGGCCAGCGGATGGTTGAGGTTGCGCAGGACAAGGGCGAGCGGTTCGGGGCTCGCTGCCAGCGACTGGTAGTTCATGCCGCCCAGTGCGGCTGCGGCAACCGCCATATAGATGAACGTACAGATCAGCATCGAACCGACGATGCCGATTTTCAGATCCCGACCGGGGTTGCGCGTTTCCTCGGCGGCCGTCGAGACCGCATCGAATCCATAAAAGGCGAAGAAGATGATCGCCGCTGCCGCCATGACGCCGTACTTCACGCCGTCGATTTCGGTGCCCGCGAATCCGTAAGGCATGAAGGGTTCGAAATTGCCGGCATCGAAGGCGGGTACCGCCAGGAAGATGAAAAGACCCAGCGCGATCAGCTTCACGAAGACCAGTACGAGATTGATGGTCGCGCTTTCGCGGGTGCCCAGCGCCAGCAGCCCGGCCACTGCCAGCGAAATCAGAATCGCCGGCAGGTTGATGATGCCGCCGGCGTGCGGTCCCGCCAGCAACGCGTCGGGAACATTCCAGCCGGCCGATTTGATGACGCCCGTCGCATAGCCCGACCATCCGACGGCCACGGCGCTGCACACCACCGTGTATTCGAGAATCAGCGTCCAGCCGACGACCCAGGCCAGCAACTCGCCGAGTACTACATAGCTGTACGTATAGGCGCTGCCGGCCACCGGTATCATCGTTGCCATCTCGGCATAGGCGAGTGCCGCACAGGCGCAGACCATGCCCGCGATCACGAAGGAGAGGATGACGCCGGGTCCTGCGAGACCGGCGCCGACACCCGTCAGTGTGTAGATGCCGGTTCCGACGATGCCGCCGACACCCAGGCCGATCAGGTGCGGCCACCCCAGTGTGGGTTTCAGGGCATGTCCGGAGATTCCGGCAGTGATGGTGTCGAGTTGCTTGCGCCGGTTCCAGTAAGCCACTTCGCCGCTCCCCGCATCGGTTGTTGTGAAGCGATTGTAACGATACGCAAGGAACCGGATGGATACGTTTGCGATTGCAAGCGAAGGTATACAGCGGCACACGTATACACGCCCATGAACCACACTCTGCTCACTGTCTTCGGCATCGCCGTCACCCCCTGGAAGCTCGTCGGCTATCTCGGCATCCTGCTGTTTGCCGGCCGCTGGGTGGTGCAGCTCATCGCGACCCGTGCACGGGGCCGGCCGGTCATTCCGCGTGCGTTCTGGCTCATGAGTGTGTCCGGCAGCGCGCTGCTGCTGGCGTACTTCATCTGGGGCAAGAACGATTCGGTGGGCGTCCTCTCGAATCTTTTTCCGATGGGCGTCGCCCTGTACAACCTCACGCTCGACCTGCGCGCCGCGCGCGAGGACCG
>CAYWHG010000188.1:0-8200 GCA_964457865.1 uncultured Steroidobacter sp. | reverse complement strand
GGCGTAGTTGTCCTCGCGGGTGGGGGTGATGGCGGTGCGGGGCTTGTTCATCGGCGTACGGACTTGACTGACGGTCGAAGGGCGCGATTACACCAGATTTCCGGGCTTCCGGAAGACCGAGAATCGGACAGGATAAAGACCTCCACGGGGGACACGGGGACAAGAATCTTTTCGCGACCAATGCCGGGTGAGCCGGGTCCCACAGATATCCTCTTAATTTCTTCGTCCGACCCCGTGCGCCCCGTGTCCCCCGTGGAGACTTCTTCTCCAAGTTCTTCAACAACGCAGCGACGAAACGCTACACTCCCCGCGCGCCTCGAGTAACGCTGCTTTTGCGCGTGAACCCTGATCCGACGCCGCCGAGAAAGTCGATTCTTGAATAACAAAGCCGTATCCAGCACACACGAAGTTGCGTGTGAAGTCCGCTTCGGTCAGGTCGGTCTCGTGCAGCTGCGCTTGCGCAGCGCCGACATCAAGACGATCCACGATGAACTGTCGGCGCGCATTGCCGCCGCACCGCAGTTGTTCGAGCGTGCCGCCGCCTGCCTGGATCTGAGTGCGCTGGAAACGCAGCCCGACGAGGCACTCGCGCGCGAATTCTTCGACACAATCCGCAAGGTCGGGCTGCTGCCGGTCGGCGTCGCCTTCGACGGCACCGAGGCCATCAACACGCTGGCCCGCTCGCTCGATCTGCCCGTGCTCACGCAGTTCCGCGCCCAGAGCAAGACCTCGCCGTCGCCGCGATCGGCCACCGTCGCCTCGATCGCGCCGGCGCCCGCGCCGACGCAGACCATCGTCGAACCCGCGCTGCCGACCCTGATGCAGCATCAGCCGGTCCGTTCGGGCCAGCGCGTCTATGCGCGCAACCGCGATCTGATCGTCACCACGGTGGTCGGCGCCGGCGCCGAGGTGATGGCCGACGGCTGCGTACATATATATGGCGTCCTGCGCGGCCGGGCGATGGCCGGCGCCCGCGGCGAACTGACCGCCCGCGTGTTCTGCCAGGAATTCCGCGCCGAACTGGTATCGATCGCCGGCGTGTTCCGTGTCTTCGAAACCATCCCGCCCGAACTGCTCGGCAAACCGGTGCAGGCGTGGCTGGATGGCGACGATCTGCGTTTTGCGCGCATCGGGGGTTAACTGAACGTGGAAGAACAAGAAGTATCTCCACGGGGGACACGGGGAACACCGGGAAAGAATCCGGAAAGAAGGATGCGAAACCTTCGCTTCCGTAGTTTTCCCCGTGGTCCCCGTGTCCCCCGTGGAGATCTTTCTTCTTCATGTTTCATCAGGAGATCCAAGCATTGACTGAGATCATCGTTGTCACCTCCGGCAAGGGAGGCGTCGGCAAGACGACGACATCCGCCAGCCTCGCCTGCGGACTGGCCAAACGCGGCAAGAAAGTCGCCGTCATCGATTTCGACATCGGCCTGCGCAATCTCGACCTGATCATGGGCTGCGAGCGGCGCGTCGTGTATGACTTCGTCAATGTGATCCAGGGCGACTGCACGCTGAAGCAGGCGCTCATCAAGGACAAGCGACTTGACACGCTCTTTGTCCTCGCCGCCTCGCAGACCCGCGACAAGGATGCGCTGACGGTCGAAGGCGTGCGCAAGGTGCTCGATGACCTGATCGCCGACGGCTTCGACTACATCCTCTGCGACTCGCCCGCCGGCATCGAAAAGGGCGCACACCTCGCGATGTACTTCGCCGATCGCGCCGTCGTGGTGGTCAACCCCGAGGTGTCGTCGGTACGTGACTCCGATCGCATCCTCGGCCTGCTGTCGAGCAAGACCGCGCATGCCGAGAAAGGCGACTCGAAAGTGCAGGAACACCTGCTGCTGACGCGCTACAGCCCGCGCCGCGTCGCGACCGGCGAGATGATGAGTGTCGACGACGTGAAGGAGATCCTCGGTCTCGACGTCATCGGCGTGATTCCGGAATCGCCCGATGTGCTCTCGGCTTCGAACGCCGGCAATCCCGTCATCCTCAACGCCGAGAGCGACGTCTCGCAGGCCTACGAGGATTCGGTCAGCCGCCTGCTCGGGGAAACTCTGCCGTTACGCTTCCTGGAAGAACCGAAGAAAGGGTTCTTCTCGCGCATGTTCGGAGGTTGAGATGGGACTGCTAGCCTTTTTCCGCCGCACGCAGCCCACGGCCAGTGTCGCCAAGGAACGTCTGCGCATCATCGTCGCGCAGGAACGCAGCTCGCGCGGCGCGCCCGACTACCTGCCGCTGCTGCGCCGCGAAGTCCTGGAAGTGATCCGCAAGTACGTCAACGTCGATCCGGAAGCCATCCAGATCAGTGTCGAGAAGGAAGACGGCCAGGAAGTGCTGGAATTCTCGGTCGCACTGCCGGAGAAGGCGGCGGGTTGAACGGCCCGGATGTCTGCGTGCGATTGCGCTCGGGCGAATACCGATCAGACTCGTTCGTCATGCGTTGTGTTTCCTAGACGTCGCCGGGTCCGCCAAGCCCCTCCGTGATCTCCGGCATAGCCTCCTCCGTCGCAAGAGCGCGCTGCTTTTTTCGTCATCCCCGCAAAGGCGGGGATCCATCTTTGCTGACGGGATGGATCCCCGCCTTCGCGGGGATGACGGAGTAGAGAAGCATCTTCCTGGTCAACCGGATCCGCATCAATCACCGTGTTGGCATGGGCATGCGTCGAGCGAAGCGCGGCAGACTCCGCGCGATCTTGAGGGTCTGTGCTACGCCTGCGCCGCCTGCGGCAGCAGTGTCCGCAGTTTCGCGAGCAGCTCTTTTTCGCGATACGGCTTTGCCAGCACGTCGGCATGCTGCTCCGAGGCGCTGAACGACGCTGCGTAACCGGTGGCATACAGCACCGGCAGATTGGCGCGGCGCTCGCGCGCCAGTTTGCCGAGTTGGAATCCATCCATGCCGCCGGGCATCACCACATCGGTGAACAACAGATCGATGGCGGGTTCGTACGGAGAACGCGCCCATCTGCGTACCGCGCTCGCGCGGATCCTGCACCGAGATGATGTGGATCGGGATGTGACGCGTCTCGGCGGTGCGCTTGAGAATATCCAGCAGGCGCCAGCCGTCCATGTCGGGCAGCCGGATATCCAGGGTGATCACTGCCGGGTTGAAGCGCCGCACCAGCGCCAGTGCGCCGCTGCCCGTCGGCGACGTCAGGGCCAGCTGTTCCGCCTTTTCTTCCAGCTGTTCCTTGGCACGTTCGACTTCCTGATTCTTCGCCTCCACCTGCTTGTTCTGCCAGGACAGCAGGTTGGCTTTCTCGACCAGTTCCTCGTTCTTGCCGCGCAACTCCTCCTGCTGCGAGCGCAGCAGGTCCTCGGAGCGCTGCAGGGTGGTGGCCTGCTGCTCAAGACGATCGTTGGTGTTCTTGAGCTCATCCTGCTGGCTCTGCAGTTCGCGAGTCAGTAGCTGCGACTGCGCCAGAGTCCGTCGCCCAGGTACAGTTTCTGCGGCGGCGGCGGCCGCGGCCGATGCGGCGCGGCGTAGCTGGCGACCAGTTCCAGAACCGCGCCGTGATCGGTGGGACGGGTGAGATAGAACAGCGCCTGCTGGGCATTCACCAGCGGCACCAGCTGCGACAGGATCAGGTTCGAGACATGGCGGATGTCGCGTCGTTCATCTCGACTACTTCGTTGAATGCATTGGCGATTTCCCCGTCCATATCGGAGAGATCGCCGGGCAATCGGACCGAGAAATCGCCGCGCTTGAACGCACGCAGCGCCTTGAGAATGTCGCAACGCTGCAATGAGGTCACATCGCTGGCTGTCACCGCCACTTCAGTTCTCCCGGAGGATTCGATCCCTCATCGGCCTCGCCGGGCCGGTGTTGATATTCGATATTCGTCCCGGGGAAGTCCCGCTGCCAGACCTTGGGTTCCGAGCCCCTCGACGCATTCGGTGCAATGTCCGGAACCGTCGGCGGTTCCATCACGTTGAGGGCGCAACGGGGCCGGGTTGCGCGATGTGAGGCGTTTGGGGATAGCGGCCCGTCAATATGGGACGTGCGACAGGCTCGGGCGATGGCGTAATGTCGGCAGGCCGGACTCAGCAAGATAAAGACCGGCCGAAAGCGATTACATGAAACAGTCAGATCGAATATCAGATCTACCAGGGATCACTACAACAATCATGAGTGACTTCGCTGCTCCGAAGGCACGCGCGCCTTGTGTGCTCATCGTCGAGGATGAAATTCTGGTGCGCATGTTTGCCGTCGATGTGCTCGAGGATGCCGGCTTCGAAACGATACAGGCGGGCAGCGGCGCCGAGGCATTGAGTCTGTTCGAACAGCGCAGAAACGATCTGCGCGCCGTCGTCATCGATCTTGGCCTCCCCGACCGCCGGGGCGACGAAATCGCCGCCGAGATCCGCTCACAGTGTCCGCAGCTTCCCATCGTGATTGCCAGCGGCCGCAGCGAGCGCGAACTCATCGAACGATTCGCTGCCGACAAGGCGGTGGCTGTTCTCCCCAAGCCGTATACCGAGCCATTGATGCTCGAACTCTTCGACAAGCTCGGCATTCGCGCGACCTGATCACGCCGCCTCCGCCTGCACCAGCCCCTCGGCGCTCAGCGCGGCACGAACGGCGGGACGGGCAACGACGCGATCCAGATAGTTCTCGAGCACGGGCCAGACCGACAGATCGATCCCGCCTGTCTCGCTCCAGCGCAGGACGGCGAACAGGTAGGCGTCCGCGATCGTGTAGTGGTCCCCCGCGGCCCAGCAGCGCGACCACAGCTCTGCGCTGATCCAGTCGAAGCGCTCGGCCAGCCGCTGCCGCGACCACGCCTGCCAATCCGGGGAACTGCGATCGCGGATCAGCAGCGGAATAAATGGCTTGTGCAGCTCCGTCGCAACGAACGCCAGCCATTCCTGCACCCGGTACCGCTCCAGGCCGGCGATGGGCATCAGTCCGGCTGCGGGAACCTGGTCCGCGAGGTATTGCAGGATCACCGGGCCCTCCGTCAGCCGCTGTCCGGTGTCCAGCTCGAGGATCGGCACATAGTTCTTGCCATGGATGGCCGCGAGTTCGTGACCGGAGGCGGTGCGATACGCGCGCAGGTCAACGCACTCGAGTGTGAATTCCAGTGCGGTCTCGCGCAGCACGATGTGCGGCGCCAGCGAACACGCGCCGGGCGAGTAATAGAGCTTCATGGGTCGGCTCCCTTGTGCATGGGCAACTGTCGACTTGACAACAGTAAGCATCCGAGGCGCGAACCGACAGGTTCAGGGCCCTCGCCGGCTGCGCAATTCGTCTGAGAATCGCTGCGCACGGGCGGATTGATGAAATCGCCGAAACAATCAATTTCTGCGCACCTCGTCTTTCGACGCGGGGTGCCGGGCGTAGGCTACGACCCCTGTCCTGGTCATCCCTTCTTCTCACTTTAGTCAGGGGCCTTCTCCCATGGACGTACTGTCGAACGTACTCAATGTCACCAGCCTCGCCACCAGCGTGCTCGGCTCGCGCGAATTTATCGCGCCGTGGGCCATCGAGGTCCATGCGCCGCAGGAAACCGCAGTACACATCCTGCGGCGCGGCAGCGCCTGGTTGCGGCACGGCGATGCCGAACCGGTCCGGCTGAACGCCGGCGACATCGTGCTGCTCGCCAGCGGCAGCAGGCATGTGCTGTCGTCGGATCGCGAGGCGCGCGAACCCGAGCCGGTCACGCAGGCGATTGCCCGCGCACACAACAACGTGGTGCCGTCGCTGCGCGGCCGCAATGACGGCAGCGGCGAATCGACGCTGCTGCAATGTGCCGGTTACAGCTTCTCCAGCGATGGCTTCTCGCCCGAAGGCACGCATCCGCTGCTGTCGCTGCTGCCACCCGTGATCGTCGTGCCCGCCGAACGGGTGAACGAAGATCCGGAACTGCAATTGCTGTTGCGCCTGCTGTCGCATGAAGCGACGCGACGCGAGGCCGGCGTGGAACTGGTGCTGCCGCGACTCATCGACACGCTCTTCGTCTACATCCTGCGCGTATGGCAGCACGATCAGCCGGAGGGCACCGCCGGATGGCTCGGCGCGCTGCGCGATCCGCAGATCCGCAAGGCGCTGACGCTGATCCACGAATCGCCGCAGGCACCGTGGACGGTCGAGTCGCTGGCACGTCAGTCGGCGATGTCGCGCGCGGCATTCGCCAAGCGCTTCATGGATCTGGTCGGTCAGCCGCCGCTGGCCTACGTGACGCGCTGGCGCATGGATCTCGCGGCCAAGCTGTTGCGCGAATCGCGCGAACCGGTGGCGCGCATCGCCAGCAAGGTCGGCTATCTCTCGGAGACTGCGTTCGCGAAAGCGTTTCGTCGGCGTCGCCGCATGCCGCCAGGCGCCTACCGCTTCCAGCGCACGCGGCGTGCACGTGCGACGGAGATCGGCGTGCCGGAGATCGCGCGCGTCGATCAGCAGGGTGTGTGACGGAGACGTTTTAGAGAAGACCGGAGTCTCCACGGGGGACACGGGGAGCACGGGGTTCGGAAAACGGAAGAATGTTCTTTCTTCTCCCCGTGTTCCCCGTGTCCCCCGTGGAGATCTTCTTGTTCTTCGATCCGGGAATCCGTGTGAAACCGCTTCATGTACAGTGCCCGCATGGCAGTGCACATCGTTCGACTGGGCAGTCCGCGGGGTGTGAAGGAAGGTATCCGCTTCGGTACCGTGCGCCGGCCGCCGCGGGGTGTGCCGAAGAGCGAGTTTGCTTCGCGTGACTTCTACGATGTGTGGCTGCCGAATCTAGCGCCCAGCGAGGGCCTGGTGAAACTCGCGCTCAGCGGCGACGAACGTCAGTGGAAGACTTTCGTCAGGCGTTATCGCGCGGAGATGAAAGCGCCGGAAGTCTCGCGACTGCTCGATGCGCTGGCGGCGCTTTCACATCAGACAGACTTTGCCGTTGGCTGCTACTGCGAAAACGAAGCCCGCTGCCATCGCTCCCTCCTGCGCGAACTGTTCAGGGAACACGGCGGCAAGGTCGCTTCCTGACGGGCGTCAGTGGTGGCTGCGGCTCCATTCGTCCGGCGGATTTTCGCGTCGCGTCTGCTCGGGGTCCTTCGCTTCTCCCTTGCGCGGGCCGCGCTCGAACCAGCGACGCCGGAACGCCACGACCGTCAGCACCAGCGCGAGACCGATCAGTATCAGTACCGCCCAGAAGTGGCCGAGAAATTCAGTTATCGGACCCATGTTGCTCTCCCACCGTGCGACGGGCACGTCAGCAGAACAACGGGCGATGAGTGAATAAGTTCAGCGCTTGATGGCGGCGTCGGTGTTTGTCGCACAGAGATTCAGAAGGGGAGGAGAGCCGCGAAAGACCGCATAAAAGAATAAGGAGGAAGGTGTCGGAGGGCAAAGTCGCGGTCTCCTGATTTATCCCATTCTTTTATGCGGTCTTTCGCGGCTTTCCTTTTCCCGTCGCCGTCACCGCCGCCGCGCCCGCATCCAGATCACGACGACGACGATGGCGATGAGGCCGAGGATGATCAGGAGTCTCATGGGTCGGGCGTGCTCGCGGGTGGGCGGTTGAAGCGTTCGGTGAGGGCGGCCAGGTCTTCGGGGGTGTCCAGGTCGATGGCGGCGTTGGGCATCGGCACGCGCGCGACACGGAAGCTGTTGCGTTCGAGAATCTGCCGTGCGCCCTGATCGCCGCGCAGCTCGGCAAGTTCGCTGAAACACAGGCGCGGAAAAATGGCGGGCACGCCGATGCGCTGGTCGTACGTGGCCGCGGCGATCACGCCGTCCTGTTCCTTCCAGGCCGCGGCGAGGCGCTTGAGATCGTCGGCCGTGACGGCCACCTGGTCGCCGAGCAGGATGAGCACCGCCTCGGTGGCCGCGGGCAGCGATGCGATGCCGAAGCGGATCGAGGACGCCATGCCCTCTTCCCAGTGCCGGTTCACGATGACCGAGGCCGGCGAGTGCGCGAGCAGGCGCGACAGCTCGCCGGCATGCGCACCGATCACCACGGTCACTGCATGTCCGGCGAGTGCCGTGGCCGCCGACACCACGCCGTGCAGCGCGGGCCGCCCACCCAGCTTGACGAGTTGCTTCGGCTGCCCGAGCCGGGTCGACGCACCGGCCGCCAGCACCAGGACATGGAGATTGGACATGGATGCAGGATGTCCGATGTCAGGTGTAATGTCAGCAGCGATCCCTTCTACTGACTGCTACACCTCATGGCCATTCGTCCCGTCCTGAAAATGGGTGACCCCGTCCTGCTGCAGGTCG
>CAYWHG010000187.1:0-8211 GCA_964457865.1 uncultured Steroidobacter sp. | reverse complement strand
CGAACTGTCATGCGCGCCGGCGATGAACTCAGAGGCAACCAATAGCAGTCGCTGGTGCTCGGTCCGCTATGCTGTCGCTCCTTCCTTGCGACGAGCTCAACGATGCGATCGATTTCCAGGCGTGATGTGACGAAGGGCGCTGCCGCGACGATGCTGGCGTTGGCGGTTGGGCGCGGGAATGCAGCCGAGCAGCCGACTGAGGGGTTGCTTGCACCGATCAGGATCGGCGATGTCGAACTGCGCAACCGCATCGCGATGGCGCCGCTGACGCGGGGTCGCGCGGGCGCCTCTCGCACCGCGAACGCGCTCATGGCGCAGTACTACGGCCAGCGCGCGGGTGCTGGCCTGATCGTGTCGGAAGCCACCGCGATTTCGCCGACCGGCTACGGATGGAACGGCTCACCCGGAATCTACCTGCCCACGCACATCGAAGGATGGAAAGCGGCGACGAATGCCGTTCACGAGCGCAGCGGCAAGATCTTCCTGCAGCTGTGGCACATGGGTCGCGTCTCGCATCCGGACTTTCTCGACGGCCAGACACCGGTCGCTCCGTCCGCGATCGCCGTCAATGACACGACATACACGCCGCAAGGCAAGAAGCCGTATGTCACACCGCGTGCACTGACGGAAGGCGAGATTGCGGCGACCGTGCGCGACTACGCGCAAGCCACTCGCAACGCGCGTGAAGCCGGCTTCGACGGCGTCGAAATTCACGCGGCGAACAGCTATCTCATCGACGAGTTCATTCGTGACGGTTCGAACAAGCGCACGGACCGCTACGGCGGCAGTATCGAGAATCGCCTGCGCTTCCTGCGAGAGGTAACCGAGGCGGTCGTCAAGGCGTGGTCGCCGAGCCGCACGGGTGTGCGGCTGTCGCCGTCGAACTCGTATAACGACATGAGTGACAGCGATCCTGCGAAGACGTTCACGGCAGCGGCCAAGGCGCTCAACGATTTCAATCTCGCCTACCTGCACGTGTACGAGACCCGCACGATCGCGAATCGCATCGCACCCGCGATGCGCGAGGCGTACAAAAATACGTTCATTCTGAACGGCAGCTTTGACGCCGTGACCGGCGCCGCCGCATTGAAGGCCGGCGCAGCCGATGCGATCGCTTACGGCAGACTGTTCATTGCCAATCCGGATCTCGTTGATCGATTCCGTCAGGACGCGGCGCTGAATGTTCCGGATCCCAGGACGTTCTACACGTCAGATGCGAAGGGCTACACGGACTATCCAGCACTGACCGGCTGACGTCCGCGGGAGCGCTAGCCAGGACACCTATCAGTTCCTTATTCAGGTCTCGAAATTGGTGGGTGTCCAATGAGTCCCGCCGTCGTGGTCTCTCAGCCCGACACCGAAAGGCGCTGGCGCGAACTCGCGATCACTTCGGCTGGATCAGTGCCCGCAGCTCTCGCGCCAGCAACTCTTCGAGGTGCTTAATCGACTTGTAGATGAGGCACCGTTGCGAGCGAACGTCGAACTTGAGGTCCGCGCTGTCCTTGGCCAGCAGGACAGTGGGTATGCCGCGACCCCACGCGTACCCGACTTCAAGGTAGACATTCGCATTGGCGTTGGACAGATCCGCGATCACGAAGCTGGCGTTGGAAATGCGGGTCTTCACCCAATCCATCACGTCGCCTGTAAAGGTTTCAAGATCGGCGCGTTCGCAAAGCAGGCCTGCAGCGTTTGCCGCACCCTGGATGCCGTAGTGAAAGATGTCATCCATCTCCGGTGCGAACGGCATCGCCACGAATACTCGCGGTTTTGCTGCTGAGTCGTAGCCAGCCGAGCGAAGCGTGACCTGAGTTGCGGCCTGCAACGAGTGAAGGCCCGCCTCGGTCGTGACCGAGCCGGTTGGCAACAGACGTCGCAATGCAAGCTCGAGCCGCGATGCCCGCCGCACGTCCATTTCGATGAACGAAACTGTTGTAAGCGCGGGAGGCATCGTGTGTGCAGTGATGGCATCGACGATCCCGGCGAGTTCGGATTCGAAGGCTTCGATTTCATCCAGGCCGAAACCGGGACCATGCAACGTCAATGCAACGTGCTGTGCTGCAGGCGCTTCACGCGCCAGCGCCTCGAGCGCCAAGCGACCGAAATCGCGCACGTGCTCGTAAGTGATGGACAACAGCTCCGGCATACCCACGAATAGCGTCTGCGTGGCGCCAAGGACCGGTGTTGAATCGCAAATCACAGTTTGGCCGACAGTGGGCATCTGCACCTTACGCCCGGCCTGAGCCAGCCAGATGTTGGCAACTTCGTCGGCCCCGTGATGGGCCTGTGCATGCTTCAGCACCAGCACGTCGGCACGCGTCTTGAGGGCATCCTCGATCAAGATCCGGATCGTGACGTTCGTGGGAAACATGCGATCCTCGCAGTTGGCCGCGCGTACGATCTTACGGATATCGGGACAGGGTTGCTGCGGTTTGAAGGGCTAACGCGAGACGGCTAGAAATTCGACCGCCGGACCTATCGCGCGGCAACCATCGGCAGCGCGAGTCCCCCGGTGCCGAGAGCGGAGCTAAGATTGAGACATGCAGAACAACCGCGACGAATACGAACCGATCATCGCAACCCGGCGATCCCGGGAGCCTCCGCGCGAAGACACGCAACCTCTCTGGCGTCTGGTGCTCGCGCTGGCCGGCGGTCTGGCCATCGTAGGTCTGGTCGTATGGTGGTTGATGGGCAGGTCGTCGAGTGACGGCGCATCGACGACGGTGCAGACAGAGGAATCAGCAACAGTGGTTCACCCGGAGGTGTACCCCGAAACGCACGTAGAACAGCCGACCGCGCCGCCGGCAACCGATTCCGAATCGAACGCAGATTTCGCGCCGACACCAGCACCGCCGGCAAGCTCCGCTGAACCTGCGGCAAGCGCCGAGCAAGCAGCGACGCCAGAGAGTATTCCTGAGGTCGCCCCCGACGGCGCAGCCCAGTCGTCTTCACCACCGACATCCGTGTCGGTGCGATTCACGAGCCTCGACACGCAAGTTCGGTTCGAATTGCGTGGCCCGCTCGATTCATCGCCTCCTCTGACGATCAACGCCGGTGAAGTCGTTGACGTCTCACCGGGAACCTACCGCGTCGTAGCATCCGGCCCTCAGATGGAGACGCTCGAGCGAGAGTTCACACTCACCGGTGAGCGCCCTGCCGAATACGCCGTCGAGTTGTGTGCCCAACCGAAGCGAGAGTTCCAGTCACTCGCCGGCCAGATTGTCGAGGAGCGAGCGTGTGCGAGCGCCGCCGAGTGCGAATCCATGTTCATGGTCCTGAGCGAGCACGCCGAACAACTCGTGAGGGATCGCGCCTTCCGAACGCAACAGTGTGCGAAGTGGCGATCGCAAGCAACGCCCGACGGCAGATGGACACTGGACACCAGGTGCGGCGGCGCAACACTGGCGGCGACATGCCACATTGAAATCACCGAAGGTGCTTGCACCATCGCCGAACCGCGTCGCAGCGTGCGCGGCGGCGCTTGTCCGCGGGCGGAGCTGAAATAATGGGACCGCAAAACGTCCATCGGTGCCGAGCCAGGAAAGTGGGATGACGCTGCATAAGTCTTCAGTCGCTCGGAAAGTTTTCCCGGCCCGGCACCGGGGCAGGCACGGAGAAGATGAAGATGCGGGCCGGCATGAAATGATTCCGCGCCGGATCACGCTTGGCGCCGTGGTCGCGGCCTGCACCATACTGACCATGGCATGCAGTCATTCAGAGGAAAGTGTTGTCATGAACAATGACGAGCCCCGCGCGAGCCGTCTGCCACCCCCCAGGGTGGCACCGGTAACGATCAATGGGATTCGCTACGAGCAGCAGGCCGGCAAGGAGTCAGTCGACGGACAGGTTGGCGGTCTCCTCGCAGCCTACAACGCGAAAGGCGAGCAGCTCTGGGCCCTCAAGGTCTACGACAACTGTCGCAAGCCCGAACTCGAAGGCGACGTGCAGGACATCTTCTTCAGCTCGATGTCACTCGGTCCCGACGGCCGCCTGCACATCGTCAACGAACGCGGCGATGCCTTCCTCGTCGACGTTGCGACGCGCGTCGTGACTGCGCAGCCGAAAGCGGAGCCGACTGGCGACGACGACGCACTGGTGCCGCCCCCGTAGGTCTGGCGCAGATTTAACCGGCGCTCAGAAAAACACCCTCGTGATGTCGCGTCGCGCCTCCCGGTGCCGGGCCGGGGAAGTGGGATAACGTTGCATCACTCTTCATTCGCTCGGAGCAGGGTCCTCGAGAGGGTCCTCGTGCCGGCACCAGAGACCACGGGTCTTGATACGCGCGACGAGGGGCAGCCGCGGAAATCCTGCTCACGCCAGCGCGGCATTCGCCGAGCGGCGGCCGTCATCGGGCCTGCAAGTAGCCGGATCTCCAGGATCAACGGTGCCAGGCCGGGAAAGCGGGAAAACGCTGCAACAGTCTCCAGTCGCTCGGAAAGTTTTCCCGGTTTCCCGGCCCGAAGAGCTGTAGCTGTCGACGCTGACAGTTACCTGCTGAAACTGCCGCGCTAAATTCATCTCAATCCGGTCCGTGGACAGGCTGTGCGGCGAAGGAGTGACGCGTGAAGCGATGCATGTGCTTGAGACCCCTTCCGACTATCCGATCAGCTGTCCCTTCGAGAATTGTTTCCGGAAGCCCTTCGCGCGTAAACCGACCACGGCAGTCGCGATCTGAGGATCGTCGCTCGTAACGTCCACGCCCAGTATCTGCTCACGGACGACGGCGTTGCGCAGGATCTGCTGCTTGGCGAACGCTTCATCGCCTTCCGCCATATGCAGCGCGCCCGTCCAGGCCATCGCCCTTCGTTTGACATCCAGAGGCAGCGTCTTGATTTCCTTGCCCTTGAAGACAGCGATCGCGCGCTCGAGTCGCTCTGCATCCGGCAACACGGCGCGCTTGTGATAGCCCCGGTCCCCTTGCGGCTCATTCTCCTGCTCGATGTCCGAGTACTGCGCGAACACGCTCTCCGTGTACGCAAATATGCTGACCTGCTTGAAGCCTGCCACATCCATCGCCTCAGAGAAGACTGCTGCGAAACTACGGTTGTCGCCGATGCCGATCGCGCCTTTGCAGATCCACAGCTTGATCTTTGCGCGGCCCACCTCAGGCAGGTCATGCGCCTTCAACTGCTCGATCAGATCCGCGACGTTCACCTTCTTGCTCTTGTTGCTGCAGGAGGCCTCCGTGGACAGGAAGTCGAGCCCCGCATTGCAGTGCGCGTTGATGTACACCTGGTCGTCGAGGGTAACGAACTGCTTCAGCCGCCCCGTGTGCACATACTTCTGCGCCTGCTTCGTCGGCGAATAGATTCGATCGCCAGGCTTGAACCCGCGATACGCACCTGCTGCCCTCTTCTGTTCCGAGATGCCTACCTGGATGCGTTCGCTGAACTCCAGCCGGTTCGCGAGTGTGCCGGCCTGCTGCTGCGGGAACGGCGTGAACAGTATCTTCATGATGGGATCCCTCCTGAGAAGACAAAGCGGAATCTCCGCTCCTTCACTCGTCGTGTAAAGCATCATGGCGCTCATCGCTACGTGCTTGCCGGATTCTCCTTGTCACCGGTGAGCGCCAGGCGGCAAGCTCAGCGGGGCGATGACGTACGACCGTGCAGGCCAATCGAGGAAGGACCCATCATGAAGCACCGCAAGATCGTTGTGCTCAAGGCAGTTGACGAACACGATGCAATCTCCGGCTACATAAACGCGGAGGTCGAAGCCGGCGCAACTTCGCTGCAGCTCAAATACAACGGCCGCACCATCGGCGGTATCGGACAGCAGTATCAGCAGCAGGTCCACATCGCGAAGGCGACATTTGCCAAATGCGAAAGCGCGGCGGCGCCATATGGCTGCTCGATTGGCATCACTCAACAGGAGAACGCCGCGATCGTGGCGCATTGCGGCGCCGACGACGCGGGTCTCTACGTCATCGCTCATGGCACGCGGAGGCACCTCGGAGCGCCGCTTGGCGGCATCACCGGCACCCAACTGGGCGAGCTCGTGAAGGGCATCGGTGTGAGGTTCAACTACATCTGCGTCGTCGCATGCGAAGCGGGAAAGTTCAAAGACGGGACCGAGGGACCGGTGATCCAGCTCTGCGATACGTTCTCTCAACTCGTTCAGAAGCCGAGGGTGGCGGGCTACGGGATTCCAGTGTTTACGGTGGACAGCGGCCCGCAGACAGGCCGCAAACAGGCGGCGGTGATGGGCCGACAGGCCAAGGTTCTCGGGCGCGATCTCCGTACCTTCGAGAAACCGGGAGGCCAAAGGACCGAAGAGCAGAAGAAGGACGACAAAAACATGGCGCAGGCGAAACGCAACTACAAGCGGGTCTTCGTGTATGCCAACGACCGTTGGATCGATTCGCGCGCCATCGACTGAGGCGGCGTCGATGCCATGCCACGCGACATTCGCCGAGCGGCGGCCGTCATCGGGCCTGCAAGTAGCCGGATCTCGGTATCAGGCTTGCGGTGATCCGCTATCCTTGCAGCGTCACTTCAGCGGGGCGATACAGTGGGCGACTGGACACCGGAGCTCGAGGAGCTCGAACGGCGACTGGCGGAGGCGCGCAAGCTCGGGGGCCAGGACAAGATCGATCGGCAACACAGCAAGGGCCGCTACACGGTTCGCGAGCGTATCGACAAGCTGGCCGATGCGGGATCGTTCCATGAAATCGGCGCCCTGACCGGCAAAGGCCAATACGATGATCACGGCAACCTGATCGCCGTGTCGCCCAGCAACGCGGTCATGGGACGCGCACGCATCGATGGCCGTTCGGTCGTGATCACGGGCGATGACTTCACGGTTCGCGGCGGATCCGCGGAAGCGACGAATCCGGCGAAGAGCCGCTACCCGGAGCAGATGGCGCGTGATCTGCGATTGCCGATCGTCCGGATCATCGAGGGGTCCGGTGGCGGCGGCTCCGTACGCACGATCGAAACGACAGGGCGTACGCACCTGCCCGGCGGACACACACCCGCCATGTCGCTCGATCTCATGTTCGACAACATGGGACACGTACCGGTGGTCGCGCTGGGACTCGGTCCCGTCGCCGGTCTTGGCGCGGCGCGCCTCGCGGCGAGTCACTACTCCGTGATGGTTCGCGACAACTCCTCGCTGTTCGTCGCAGGCCCACCCGTCGTGGCAGGCCTGGGCGAAACGCTCACACAGCAGGAACTCGGCGGTTATGAAATCCAGCTCAGTGCCGGCGCCGTCGATCATGCCGTGTCCAGCGAAGAAGAAGCGTTCGCTGCGGCACGCAGATTTCTCTCTTATCTGCCGTCCTCGGTGTACGAACTCGCAGTGCGCAAGCCAACGGGCGACGATCCACAACGACGCGATGAATCGCTGTTTTCGGTCGTGCCGCGCGAGCGCATGAGCGTTTACAAGATGCGCAGCATCATCGATGCCGTCGTCGATCGCGGCAGCTTCTTCGAGATGGGTCAGATGTTCGGCCGCTCGATCGTTACGGGGTTCGCGCGTTTCGACGGCTGGGCGGTCGCACTGCTCGCGAGCGATCCATTCATACAGGGGGGAACGTGGACCGCGGCGGCCTGCCAGAAGATCGTGCGCTTCATCGATCTCGCGCAGACGTTCCATCTGCCGGTCGTCTACCTCGCCGACTGCCTCGGTTTCTCGGTGGGCCTCGACGCGGAACGCGCAGGCACGATCCGACACGGTGTGCGCGCGATGGCCGCAATCGAGCAGAGCACCGTGCCCTGGTGCAGCGTGATCATTCGCAACTCGTTCGGCGTCGCAGGCGGCGCCCACAGACCGACGGGCCGATACGTCGCCCGCTACGCGTGGCTGTCAGCAGCCTGGGGATCGCTGCCACTGGCAGGCGGCGTGGAAGCAGCCTATCGAGCTGAAATCGATGCGGCAGTCGATCCTGCAGCGAAGATCACGGAGATCAAGGCCAGGCTCGACAAACTCCGCTCGCCCTTCCGCAGCGCCGAAGATTTTCAGATCGAGGAGATCATCGACCCGCGCGCCACCCGGCCGCTGCTCTGCGAATTCGCGTGGCTGGCCGCGAAGCTGCGTGAGGTGGGGCCTTCGAAGGCAGGGATGCGGCCTTGATGCAGGCGGCGGGACAGCGGGAAAGTTTCGTCACGGACCGCCGAAACGCATTCCATGCATGCCGCTCTCGGTGCCGGCACCGTCCTAGGCGGCTTCGACACGCGCGCGGTACGCTTCGAGCGTCTTCTTCCATGCCGGGCG
>CAYWHG010000186.1:0-8240 GCA_964457865.1 uncultured Steroidobacter sp. | reverse complement strand
CGTGCTGACGTCGCTCGACCGTCACGGCGACATGCAGCGCTTCGCGGCGCTGGGTTTTGCCGGCTATCTCACCAAGCCGGTGCGCGCGCGCGAACTGTTCGAATGTCTCGACAAGGTGCTGTCGTGCGACGCGAAGGAATGGCAGCTGCAGAGCCAGCCGATCGTCACCCGCGGCTCGCTCGGCAGCAGCAGCGACAGCGCGCGCCGCTTCCACGGGCACGTGCTGCTGGTGGAGGACAACGCGGTCAATCAGAAGGTTGCCGTGCGCTTCCTGGAGCGCATGGGGTGCAAGGTCCGCGTGGCCGACAACGGTGTCGAAGGTGTCAAGGCATGGCAGGAAGGCCGCTTCGATATCGTCCTGATGGATCTGCAGATGCCGGTCATGGACGGGCTGACTGCAACACGCCGCATCCGCGACCTCGAGCGGGAGAAATCAGCACGCACGACGCCGATCGTCGCGCTCACCGCGAACGCGATGTCAGGCCAGCTGGAACGCTGTCTCGAAGCGGGCATGAACGACTTCCTCACCAAGCCGCTGGAGATCGCGCGGCTGCACGAGGTGCTGGAGCGCTATGGCCTGGGATCTTCTGCGGACGTCGCACCGGCCAGCACAGCGCCCGGCACCACGGAGAACGTGCCCGTCGAACTCGCGCGGCTGCATGAACTGACGGCAGGCGATGGTGAGTTCGCGCACGAACTGGCGACGACATTCATCGCCAGCGGCGAGCAGGTACTGAGGGAAATCCATGCGGCGCTCACGAGCCTCGATCGCACCGCGCTTGCACGAGCTGCGCACAAGCTGAAGGGTGCGAGCGCCAACATCTATGCGGAGCCCCTGCGGCTGCTGTCTGCCGAGCTGGAAACGAACGGACCCGGACTGGATCAGCCGCGCTTGCGCGACCTGGTACTCGGCATCGACCTGGAATTTCAGCGCGCCGCGCAGTTCCTGCAGTCGCAGGTGGAGGCAGCGGTGCAGAAGGTGGGGTGACGGGGAAGTGACGGGTGACGGGTGACGAGTGGCGGGTGACGGAGTCCTCTTCATGACTTCCGTGACCTCGTCACTCGTCACCCGTCACCCGTCACTTCCTCCTTCTCAATCCAGCGACTCCACCGTCACCCGATTGCGTCCACTCGCCTTGCTGGCATAGATGCCGGCGTCGCAGCGGGCGATGAGTCCATCGAGCGTGGCGCCGTGCTTCGCGGCCGCCTGCCAGCCGGTGACGCCGAAACTCGCCGTGACTTCGATCTCGCCCGCGGCCGGCACCGCGCAGCGTGTCGATGCGATGTTCTGCCGCAGGTTCTCCGCCGCCGCGGCCGCGTTCCTGACGTTCGTTTCCGGCAGCACGACGACGAACTCCTCGCCGCCGTAACGCGCGACCCAGTCGGCCGAGCGTACATGCTTCTGCAGCTTGCCTACGAACCACTTGAGCACTTCGTCGCCCGCGAGGTGGCCGTGCGTGTCGTTGATGCGCTTGAAGTGATCGACGTCGCACATGACCACCGACAGTTCGCGACTGTAACGCACAGAACGGTCGATCTCGCGCGGCAGCTGTTCCATCAGATAACGGCGGTTGTAGGCGCCAGTCAGCGGATCGGTGATGGAAATACGCCGGTTTTCCTCGTTCGCGGCGCGCAGCGAACGCTCCAGCGTGACGATGCGCTTGCCGGTATTCAGCCGCGCGATCAACTCGGGCTCGATGACGGGCTTGGTGAGGTAGTCGTCCGCCCCTGCCTGCAGACCGGCAACGACGTTTTCGATCGAATCGCGGGCGGTCAGCAGGATCGTGTAGGTATAACTCTGGGTCTCGGACTTGCGCAGGGCGCGACACAGGGCGATGCCGTCCATTTCCGGCATTTCCCAGTCCGTGATCATGAGCTGGAAATCGCCCGATTCGAGCTTGGCAAGCGCTTCCACGCCATTGCCGGCCGTTTCCACTTCGTACCCGGCGCGCTTCAGCAGCCGCGCCACGATCAGACGCTGCGTCGGTTCGTCATCGACGAGCAGAATTCGCCAGACGGCCGCGGACGTTGCGGCACCGTTTGTGTTCGTGGGCTCGGACATGCCGGCCGGATCGTAACTGTCCGGGGCAGCAAAGCCAAATGGGAGAGTGATGAGGTGAGGAGGTGATGAGGTGAGGAGGGAAGCACGCGGGAAGCACTTGTCTTGCTCGATCACCTCATCACCTCATCACCCCATCACTTCATCTACAGATCTCGACGCCGCCGTTGAGCGTCTTCACGCGCACGCGGGCGCTGCCGGTACCTTCCTTGAATCGCAGGGCATTGCCGGGGGCGAATTCGCGGGTGCGCGTCGACTTCGGACCGAAGCAGTTGTCGATGTCGCCATTGAAGGTCTCGATGTCGAACTCGGCGTTCACGGGCGAGCGCAGCAGGAACGACAGATCGCCGTTGATGCCTTCGGCGTCGAGCGTGGCATCGGCGGCGAGCGCGGCGCGCAGGCGCAACTCGCCGTTGGTGGTCTGGATGCGGCCGCGGGTCAGGGTCGGCATGCGCACTTCCATGTCGCCGGTGACGGTTTCGAGCGTCAGTTCGCCGGCCACGTTGTCGAGATTCACGTCGCCGCTGACCGTGTTCACCGCGGTGCGTCCCGGCGTCTCATGACCCGCGACCGTGACGTCGCCGCTGATGGACTTGATGCGCACTTCCTCCGCCCACGCCTGCGTGTTGATGGAACCGCTCACGGCCTGCAGTCGCTGCGGTCCGCGCACGCCGGCGATCGTCTGGTCGGCGCTCACGGTCTTGACGATGAGCGTGCTGTCGCGCGGCACTTCGACGATGAGATCCGAACTCGAACTGTTCTTGCCCCGGCGGACGATGACGTTGATGGACGTGCGTCCCTTGCTGCTCGCGACATCGAGCCGCTCGACGCCGCTGCCGAGATCGGCGCGCACCTGCACTTCATTGCGGTCCCAGCCGCGCACCTGGACATCGCCCGACACGTTGACGATCTCGACTTCGCCGCGTGCCTCCGCGGGCACGGTGCGTTCGACACTGTCGGCCTGCGCGGCGGCCGTCAGCGACAGCAGCATGGCGACGAGCCCCAGGTGCCTTGTTCTCGTTGTCATGGATTTCATAGACGCGTCTCGCTCGGGGATGACGTCAGGACCGGTACGTTCATGTCGGTGACGCTGCCCAACAGCGCCAGTTCGCTCTGATAGGTGGACAGCAGCAGCTCCTGCAGCAGCGGATGGCTCGGATGTTCGGCGAGCGTGGCGGAAATCTCGCTGGCCGCGCGGCGCAGGTCCGCCAGGTTGCGTTCGAGCTTCGCGCGGGTCAGCGGCGGCAACGTCGCGATCTGCCGCTGGAACTCGGCATCGAGCGCCTCGCGGGCCTGCAGATACCCGGTCCCCAGCGCCTGCTGCGCGAAGCTCACCGGCATCGCCGGCACCACGGGCTGATGCATTTCAGTCGCCCGCTGCGCCTGCAGCACGTTCTCCTGCGCGACCTGGCGGGTGATGACGTAGGTGATGAGCGATGAAGCGATCACGAGCACGACGCCAGCGGCGAGACGCCAGCCCAGTGACGCGGTGACGCGGTGACGCGGCGACGCGACCGGTGCGGCCGAGATTTCCGCCTGGATGCCCGCCCACAGATCGCGGGTCGGCGGTACATCGCGCGGCAGGGCATCGAGTGCCGTATCGAGCGGATCACGACGCGGGTTCATGGTTCCAGCTCCGCAAGGCCCATCCGTTCGCGCAGCAGACGGCGGCCACGGTGCAGCTGTGCCTTGCAGGTTCCGACCGCGATACCGAGCATGTCTGCAACCTCCTCATGGCTGTAACCGTAGACCGCCTGCAACACCACCACATGACGCGCGCCTTCGGGCAGACCTGACAGCGCGTGTTCCACATCCATCACCGTACCGGCATCGACCTCGCCGGTGCCCTCACGGGAGACATCGACCGCCGTATCGACATCGATGTCGCCCTCGTTCGCCTCCGTGCGGGTGCCGTGATTGCGGGCATAAGTGAGCACCTCGTTCACGGCGATCCGGTGCAGCCAGGTGCCGAAGGCACTGCGCCCCTCGAAAGCCGCGAGGCTGCGCCAGGCCCGGATGAAGGTCTGCTGCACGCAATCCTCCGCCACGTCACGGCGCCGGGTCATGCGCAGGCACAGGCCCATGACCCGACCGGAATGCAGCCGATACAGGCGCTCGAACGCACGCGTATCGCCGCGACACGCAGCCTCGACCAGCGCCGCATCGGAAACCGTGGAGCGATCAGCGTTCACCACCGAGATTGTCGCCCCCTGCGCTTGCGGATACAGCGTATTCGGGAGATTGGATGCGGGGGGGAGGGGGAAGGTTGGAAGAGGCGACTGGCTACTGGCTGCTGGCCGCTGGCCAGAATGCAAAGCGACGCCGTTGGTCCGATCTCTGGCCAGTCGCCAGTAGCCAGCCGCCAGCTGCCCTCACGCCTTCTGGCTTTCGTTCCACTCCCGCACCCGCCCCTGCAGGTCGGCGCCCGGCATCGGCCGGCCGATGAAGTATCCCTGCGCGCGGTCGCAGCCGACGGAGTCGAGGAACTGCAGCACTTCCGGTGTTTCCACGCCTTCGGCGCAGGCGGTGAGGCGCAGCTTGTGGGCCAGCAGGATCATGGTTTCGACCATCGTGCGGGCGTCTTCGTGGGCGAAGATGTCGCGCACGAACGAGGTGTCGATCTTGAGTTCGCTGAAGGGCATGAGATAGAGCTGCTTCAGCGACGAGTAACCCGTGCCGAAATCGTCGATCGACAGTCCGAAATTCTTCACGCGCATGCGCGTCAGCACGTCCATGGTCGTGCCGGGATCGAACATGGCGGCGCTCTCGGTCACTTCGAAAATGATGCGGCGGGCGTCGGCACCGACCTGCGCGGCCATGCGCGCCACATGGTCGGGGAAGGCCAGGTCATTGAGCAGTTGCGGCGAAAGATTGACGGCAACGGATAAATGCAGGTCCCCGCGGGTCCAGGCGCAGCTCTGCTCCAGCGAGATTTCCAGCACCTGCTCCGTCAGTCGGCGAATCAGACCGTTGCGTTCGGCGAGCGGGATGAAGCGTGCCGGCGACACGAAGCCCAGCGTGGGGTGTTCCCAGCGGGCCAGCGCTTCGACGCCCTCGACGATCCAGCGGCCCGGCGCCACGCGCGTGGCCTTGGGCTGATAGTGAACGGTGATCTGACGCTGATCGAGTGCCGCGGTGAGGGCGGCGAGCGTGACAGGCGTTTCCGCCTGCAGGCAACGCCGCAGTGTCGACTCGAGATCGGCCAGCATGATCGGCTTCTGCAATGCACCGAGCATCGCGAGACCCTGCGCGCGGCCGAGCTGCTGCGCAGTGGCGAGCACACGCTGATCCATGCCGCTCGCCACCAGCACGTGAGCCTTGCTGCCGCGTTCTCCCAGGAAACGCAGCAGTTCGATGCCATCGGCCCCGGGCATCTGCAGGTCCAGCACGACGACTGACGGCTGGAATTCCTGCACGGCGCGACGGAACGCATCGGGCTCGGTGACGGCCAGCGCTTCGAATCCCATCGCCGAGGCAGCCTCGGAGATGAATTCACACAGGTCGGGCTGGTCGTCGATGACGAGCAACCTGTTGGCAAGTTCAGGCAACGCGCGCCTCCCGATCCAGCACATGGCGCACGCGCAAGGCCAGTTCCTCGTTTCTGTAGGGCTTGTGCAGGATCTCGGTGGGCGAAATGCCACCGCTCAGAACGGCGCTGTCTGCATAACCGGTCGTGAACAGGACTTCGATGCGCGGGCGCAGCTCTCGCGCCCGGCGCGCCAGCTCCGGCCCCAGCGTGCCGCCCGGCATCATGATATCGGTGAAGAGCAGGTCGACATGTTCGGAACCGCCGAGGATCTGCAGCGCGGCTGCAGCGTTCGGCGCGGAGAGCGCGTGATAGCCGAACTGCGTCAGCGCCGTCACGACGGTATCGCGCAGGTCGGCGTCGTCTTCGACGACGAGAATCGTTTCGTGCCCTTTCGGCGCAAAGCGCGTGACGATGGTGTCTTCGCGCACGGAATTCTCTTCACGACAGCGCGGCAACAGGATCTGCACCGTCGTGCCCTTGCCCACTTCGCTGCTGATGGTGGCGACGCCACCTGCCTGCTCGGCAAAGCCGTGAACCATCGCGAGGCCGAGGCCGCTGCCCCGGCCGGATTCCTTGGTCGTGAAGAAGGGTTCGAACACGCGCGCGAGGACTTCCGGTTCGATGCCGACGCCGTTGTCGGTCACGCTGACCGACACGAATTCGCCGGGTTCGACCTGCGGATGCACCCGCGTGAAATCGGCGTCGAGCCGCACGTTCTGCGTGTGTACCGTGAGGCGTCCGCCCCGCACCATCGCATCGCGCGCATTGATGGCGAGATTGAGGATCGCATTCTCGAACTGCCCCGCGTCCACCCGCGTGTGCCAGAGGTCGTGCGCCTGCACCATGCGGACTTCGATCGACTCGCCCAGCGTGCGCTGCATGAGATCGGCCAGACCGGTGAGCTGACGATTCAGGTCGACCACGTTCGGATCGAGCATCTGGCGTCGTGCCAGGGCCAGCAGCCGCCGCGTGAGATCGGCGCCACGCATCGCAGCACGCATGGCCGTATGGACCTTGCGGGCGAGATTCGGATTGTCGTCGACGCCACGCTCCAGCAGCTGCAGATTGCCGAGCACGACGCCGAGCAGGTTGTTGAAGTCATGGGCGATGCCGCCGGTGAGCTGGCCTATCGCTTCCATCTTCTGCGCCTGCAACAGGCGCGCTTCGAGGCGCTTGATCTCGGTGAGGTCGTAGCCGATGACGAAGAAGCCGCGCACCGCACCGGCTTCGCCGTCGGTCGGCTGCTCGAATTCCGGCACGAAATGATTCTGCCAGTCGCGCGTACGTCCGCTGCGCGTCGTGCTCTGCTTGATCGTGCCCGCCACACCGCGCAGCGCGGCTTCGACGTGGCCGGCGATGACCGTGAACTCTTCCGGGAGATAGAACGCGCTGAGCGCGCGGCCGATGCATTCGTCGCGGGGCAGACCGGCAAATTCTTCGGCGGCCTTGTTGACGTAGGTCACGACCTGGTTGCGGTCGACGTAGATCACCAGCGTCGGAATGGCATTCAGCGTGAGTTCGTAGAAGTCGCGGGTCTCGATGACCTGCCGTTCGGCGATCACGCGGTCGGTGACGTCCTGGATGATGCCGTGCAGCCTTACCACCTGACCGCCGCGCATGTCGGCCTTGATGACAAGGCGCGCCCAGATGTTCCGGCCCCGTGCGCTCGTCAATGGCAGTTGCAGCGTACCGGTCTGTCCGGTGGTCTGCGCTTGCTGCAGGACACGGCGCAGCTCGGTGCGATGCGGCTCCGCAAAGAACGACTGGCACGACTCCACCGTCAGGGGGGTGCCAGCGACAAGATCGTGAATGGCGTACACCGCATCGGTCCAGAAAATGCGGCCGGTAGTCAGATCCAGTTCCCAGCCGCCGACCAGCGCCGTGGCCTGCATGTCGCTCAGCATGGCATCCAGCCGGACCCGCTCGCTGACGTCGCGGAATGCGAGCACCATGCTGCCGGGCCCGCGGTGCGGCGTGATCGGAACGACGCGATATTCCACCGGGCGGTGTTTGTCGTCCTTGCGCTTCAGCACGGCACCGACGCCCGTCATGAAGTCGGTGGTGGCGCCGCGATGAATCACATGGCTGCCGCGCTCGTCCGAATCGTTGATCAGGGTCCGGAAATTGAGGCCGAGCAGATCATCGCCGCCCTCATAGCCGAGCAGGCGCGCCGCGGCGGGATTGGCGTACCGGACCCGGTCGGCGCTGTCGATTTCCAGGACGCCCTCGCCTGACGCTTCGACGATGGCGCTATCGCGGCGCTGCGCGATCGAGATGAACTCGAGATCCTGCCGCAGGTTCTGTACCCGCCGCCGCAGGAGCCAGAGGCCCCAGGCGGCGGGTGCAGCGACGATCAGCGCAGTCGCGATGACCCCTGCGATGACATTCGGCTCAGACAATGTATGCAGGAAATTCACGCGATCCCACGAATGCCGATCCTCAACTGATCATGCCTTCGGACCCGGTTCCCTGCCTGCGTACCAGTTCACGGCATATTGCATAAGCTGGGCCGAGGTACGCAGCGACAGCTTGCGCTTGATGCGCTGGCGGTGCGATTCGACCGTCTTGACGCTCAGATTGAGTGCTTCGGCGGTCTGACGGGTCGACAGACCCTTGCCGATCATGTGCAGCACCTGCAGTTCGCGATTGGTG
>CAYWHG010000185.1:0-8254 GCA_964457865.1 uncultured Steroidobacter sp. | reverse complement strand
TGACGTCGCCGATTGCGGCCGAGTTGCCGGTCGGCATGACGACATTGCTGCCGGCCTCTTCCAGCGCGGCCTGCGACGGCACATGCAGCGCCTTGGCCAGCGCCTGGTGCCTGAACGGAAACGGCAACCGGATGACACGCGAGTGCCCGACGGCGACGGCGAGTTGTTCGGCGGCCGCGTCGGAGCCGTAGGCAATGACCGGCACATCGCCGAGCTGTTCGCGCAGCGCGATGCCGAGTTCGCGCCAGTCCAGGGAGTCGCCGACATCGCCCACCAGCAGCGCCGGCGGCGAGGTCGGCGACTGGATCACCGCGCGCATCAGCGCCGAGTGATCGATGAGCAGAGGTTCGAGTTCCAGAATCTTCAGTACGGCGGCGACCTGCCCGGCCCGTTCGACATCACAGTCGTACACGACCGCACGCTGCAGCATGGTCATGCGTATTCTTGCCGTTTCGCTCAAGTTCATCGTCTTCCCCGGCGGTGCGCAGATTCTTCAGACTTTCCCTGAACCGATTCGCGCTCGTCGTCATCGCGTAGCAACGGATGGTTCGGTTCGCGATCGATTCTGCTGCGATGAACCGGCAGTCATATCGGGGGATCCCTGAACAACCGCTGTGCGTGAACTGCTGCCAATTTTTTGGCGCACGAGTAAGGGAAGTGCCTAGTGGTGACTACGCACTAATGCCCACAGTGCGTGCAGTACGTCACGTATATGTCGAGTGCGGATTCGTCGCGTTGCGCATGCTTGCGCAAGTTACGCGCACGAACGCTGGTGCGATCGGGGTGTGGATTGAGATGAAGATGAAGATGAAGATGAAGACGAAGAAGAAGATCTCCACGGGGGACATGACCGAAGGAAATCCCGCGGGACGGGGAGCACGGGGCCCGGAACAGAAAATTCTTATCCCCGTGTTCCCCGTGCCCCCCGTGGAGATTCTCTTCTTCCGAGGCCGTGGGACTGCTGCGGCGTTTGAGAGAACCGCGCTCGTGAATTCGTCCGCGACGGATTTCCGTCACGACGAGGTCACGGTTTCTTCGGCTGCCTGACACCAGCGACCTGACGCCGGTGTTTTCGAAAGGCAAGTTTCTCGAGCAGGTCGGCGATGTGTTCGCCGGGAGGAATGAAGCGCGCCTTGATGCGGCCGTCCGGCGCGATCGATGCGATCCGCCCCACCAGCCGCAGCGGTTCGGCGATGCAATCGCGCAGATAGATCTCCAGCACGCCCTGGTTACCGAGCGGGGGATACGGCGCACCCGCATGCCACACAGCGCCGAGTGCATTGAAGCGGATGGATGCCGGACGTGGACGCGGCTGGCTGGTGACCAGCAGCTTGCCCACCATGTCGAGCAGCAGATTCACCTTGAGATCGAGCCGCGCAATATCGGCAGTGTGCTGCGAATCGTCCGGCTTCTCGGTCAGCCCGTGCTCTTCGAGTGCCGACAATGCCTGCAGCGCACGCAGGTTGCGATCGGCAAAGCTGCCGACGACGGCGGGATCGAAGGGTTCCGGCAAGGGACGCCATGCCAGCGGCACGACATCCTCGTAGGCCAGCTCCTCATACAGAACGATGGTGTCGAGTCCCTCGTACATCCTCGGCTCCCGTCCTTCAGCGGCTCTGCCGGATCATGTCGAGCGTTGCGTCGACGGCATTTGCCGGATGCACGCCTTCCGACGGCCCCGACGCCAGCGAACTCTCCGGCGAATCCGCTGCTGCAATCTTCGCCACGGCGACATCGGATTCGGCCATGGCCTGACGCAACGCGTGCAGCCACTGCTGGTCGGCGGGCGACGAGTTGGCGTTCAGACGATCGAGCAGTAGGCGCCGCTCTTCCACCGTCTTGGGAACATCGCTCCACTGGCCGTGCATGGCCTGCTGGACCAGCTTGTGGGTCACGGCCATGACGCTGTCGGCGATGGCGGAACTCATGGGGTCGTCACCGGACGCGCGCGGGCATCGGCGGGAATGGCAGCCCAGGCGCCGCGCAGTTCGTGCAACAGGTTGCTGGCTTCATCCAGCGCTTCCACCTGGCTGTTGGCCAGGCCGCTCATGAGCCGGCGGCTGATGTAGTCGTAGAGATCGCTCAGATTGGCGGCGATCTGTCCGCCCGCGCTCATGTCGAGACTGCCGCGCAGTTCGGCGACGATCGAGACCGTGCGGTTCAGCAGACGCACCTTCTCGGCGGTCTCGCCGCGCTGCATGCAGCCGCGTGCCGTCGCGATACGTTCGAGTGCGCCGTCCATCAGCATGACAATGAGCCGGTGCGGATCGGACGCAGCGACACCACCGTGAGCGGCAGCGCTCTGGTAGGCGGCGAGGTTCGAGGTACGCACGTAGGCGTTCATGGATGAGAGTGCTCCGCAGAATACTTCTAGAACAGGTAACGGCGGCAAGGATCTGGACTTGAGCGAATACGACGACCCGAATCGACGCGTTCTGCAATAAGCAGTAACTCACTAGGCCGACGCATTCCCGTCTCCGCTCACGGGCAATCCTGTCCTTTCTCCCACCCTTGCAGGGGTAGGGAACGCCCTTCTGCAATTTCGGCTGAGCGCCTGCCTCCGCCGTGTCGGGCCGCTTCGCCTACTTGGCGTTCAGATTTTGCAGCGCCTCGATCTGTTGCGACATGTAGCTCGACGTCACCTGCATCTGAGACAGCATGGTATCCAGGCGCGTGAACTGCTTGATATAGATCGCGAGCTTGGCTTCCATGCGGATCTCCAGATCTTCCTTGCGTTTCTCGATCGCCTTCTGCTGCGCGGTCAGCGTCTTACTACGTGTGTCGAGACCGGCGCCAGACTTCAGCCGGGCATCAAGTTGGGTAGACAGGGTTGCTGCAACACCCGTCTCGGAGCCGAACAGTTTGCCGACGGCATCGAAGTTGCCCGTCAGCGACTTCTGCAGCTTCGTGCTGTCGATGCTAAGCGTTCCATCGCGCTGCGTCGTGATGCCGATGGCTGCCAGCGACTGGAAACCATCCGGCTGTCCGGCCACAGGCGTACTCAGCGTGCGCCGCAATTCGGCCTCGATGCCGGCCAGCATCGAATCGCCGATCATCGGACCTGCCACCTTGGTCTCGGCGTTGTAGTTGCGCAGCTTGCCGATCTGACTCGCCAGCGCGTTGTAGGCGGTGACGAACGACTCGATCTTCTTCGTCACTGCAGCCGAGTCATAGCCGACCGAAAGCGGTACGGTTGCGCCGGCTTCTGTCTCCTTGAACAGCGTCAGCGTCACGCCGTCGATGGCGCCGTCGATCACATTCGACCCGGTCTTGGTCTGTGCACCGGCGATATTGACGATGGCGTCTTGCGCCGCAACGATCTGCGTGTACCTGGAAGTGTCGGAGGGGCTGTACTCGATCTGCTCCAGTCCGCCGTCACCGCCGGTCTGCGCCACCGTGATGGCATTGGCCTCGCCCGTTCTGGAAGAAGACAGCACCAGGCGCGCGCCATCCGTTCCCTGCACGAGGGTGGCGCGTACCCCGACATTGTCGCTCGCCCCGTTGATCGCGTCGCGAATGTCCGCCAGGGTCGAATTGTCGCTGCCGATCTCGACGGCAAAGCTGGCACTGCCCAACGACACTGTGAGCGTGCCGGTGCCGACTGCCGTCGCACTGCCGCCGGCGAACGGGAGCGAAGAAATCTGATGCGCCTTGGCGAGTTGCTCGATCTCGACCTCGTAATTCCCCGGCACCGATGCCGAGCCGGCCGTCGCGGTGAATACCTTCGCGTCGCCCGTCGTCACCGAACGGGTACTGAAAGCGTCCACGCTTTTGAGCGATGTCAGTGAGGCACGAAACGACGACATCGACCCCATCAGCTGGCCGAGCGCCGAGATCTGCGTCGTCACACGGCTCGCAGCACGCCCGATCTGCTGGTCCGCAGTCACTCGGTCCGCCGCCACGAGCTGCGATGCCAGGCTCCGGACGTCGAGCTGCGAACCACCGACCGCTGTTGTTGTCGCCACTAGTCTTCTCCGCTACGTTACATCGTTACACGGTCAGATCGAGCAACGACTTCGATCCGGCGTCGAAGTGCCGCGCCATTTGCAGCACCTCTTCGTTGGGAATCTGCCGGATCACCTCGCCGGTCGCGGTCTCGCGCACGGTCACTACTGTCACTCCGGTATCGTCGTCGACGCGAAACTCTACCTGGCGTCCGACGCTCTTCAGATACGAATCGATCTGATGCGCCGCTGCCTTCACGGCCGCATTCAGATCTTGCGGCACTGGCGCCTGCGCCATTTTCTCGACGGCGGCGACCACTTGGGATTCCTGAGCAACTTTCGCGCCATTTGTCGCGCGAGCGGTGCTCGCAGCGTTCGTCGCCTGGGCTGTCGCAGCCGCAGGCGGTGCTTCGGTTCTCATGACGGCTCCCGTCGGAGGCAATCTGGAAAAGCGAAAAAGCAGCGGGCAGCGAGAAGCTTGCGCCCCTCACTGCCCGCCGCAGACCGGTTCGCCCGAAGGCGTCGGATCATGGTCGTCTCACATCACCGTGGATTAACCACGGAGAAGGCTGAGCACGTTCTGCGGAGCCGAGTTGGCCTGCGCCACCATCGCCGTACCTGCCTGCTGCAGGATCTGCGACCGAGTGAGCGCTGCTGTTTCAGCCGCGAAGTCCGTGTCCAGGATGCGTGAACGCGCAGCCGAGAGGTTCTCGGCAGTCGTCTGCACGCTGGTGATGGCTGACGTGAAGCGATTCTGCAAGGCACCCATCGCGGCGCGATTCGAGCTAACCGATGACAGGGCAGCGTCGATGCGCATGATGGCGCTCTGAGCACCTTCGATCGTCGAGATGTCCAGCGTATCGACGCCCAGAGCATCCTTGGCAATCGCAGCGTTCAGGCCGAGGTTGGCCACAGTACCGCCGATCGCCAGCGAGCCGGTCGCCGACACGTTGAGCGAGCCACGCAGCGCACCAGCGAAGTCGCCGCCCGTCACGCTGATGCCGTCAGTACCCGCAGTAAAGCCAGTGCCTCCCTCGGTCACCGTGATGTTGCGGCCGTCAGCCGCCGTCAGGGTGAGGTCGCCGCCGTTGAGGCTGGCGATGACGCCCGTCTGGTTCGACACGCCGTTGATCGCATCTCGCAGGGCCGAGGTCGACAGAGCCGTGGACACGTCCTGGTTAGTGTAGACCGCCACGCCGTTGATCGACAGGTTGTAGGTATCGCTAGCGTCGCCGCCGATCGCGCCCAACGTCTGGGTGCCGGCCGTCGTGGCGCGGACCGTCACACCGGCAATGCCGGCATCGTTGATGGCGCGAGCCTTGGCATAAGCCGAGGTTCCGTCCTGGCCACTAGCCGAACCGGCAAAACCGGCGCTCGAATTGATCGTGGTAGCAGCGCCGCCGTTGACGCTGATCGTGATGTCGGTCGCCGCAGCAGCCGCCACGGTCGTGCCGGTTTCCTGTGCGATGCCGCCGATGCTGGAAGCCTTCACGCTGCCGATGGCGAAGTTGATCGTCTGGTTCGCGTTCGCGCCGACCTGGAAGGACGCGCTGCTGAACGAACCGTCGATGATGCGCTGGCCATTGAACTCGGTGTTCAGGGCGATACGGTCGATTTCAGCCTGCAGCTGCACCACTTCTTCCTGCAGCGCCTGGCGGTCGCCGGTGCTGTTGGTCGAGTTGGCGGACTGCAGCGACAGTTCGCGCATACGCTGCAGAATGTTGCTGGTCTCGGCCATCGCGCCTTCGGCGGTCTGCGTCAGCGAGATACCGTCGTTGGCGTTGCGGGCCGCGACGTTGAGGCCGCGGATCTGGCTGGTGAAACGCTCGGAGATCGCGAGACCCGCCGCGTCGTCCTTCGCGCTGTTGATGCGCAGACCGGAAGACAGGCGCTGCAGGGAGGTCGCGAGCTGGTTGCCTGATGTCGAAAGATTGCGTTGAGCATTCAGCGACATCACGTTCGTGTTGATAACAAGTGCCATGAAAGAAACTCCTGGTAACTACTTTGCCGGGACGCCCGTCCTCGGCTCTCATTTCAGCACTGGCGGCGTGATGTGCGCCGGATTGCTGTTTCAAGGCCTGTATCGGTGGCCGCCGGGGGAACTTGAGAGGGGTAAGGGCGATCGTTGGGAAGTGTGGACGCGGTCACGGTAATGGGAAGAGTGATGGGGTGATGGGGTGATGACGTGATGAGGTGATGGCGCAGGCGAGACCCAAATCACACGCACGGTGTCCCCGTCATCATCACCGCATCACTCGATCACCTCATCACCTCAAATAATTGAACAGCGACAGCTGCGAGATCTTCGAATAGGACAATTGCGCAGCCTGCAGGCCGACGAGTTGCTGGTTCATGCGCGCCAGAGCGTCGGCATAGTCCAGATCCCGCAGCTCCGATAGCGTTGTCTGGATATCGATGCTGCGATCTTCGAGAGACGCATCGGCCACATCGAGTTGCGACAGCCGCGAACCGACCTGCGCACGAATCCCCAGAAAATGGTCCTGCGCCTGGTCGATCTGTTCCAGCGCACCGTTCAGATGGCTCGACAGCCGTGCGCTCGCCGCTGGATTGCCGGCCGGTTGTCGCAGCGTCGTCAGCAGCTCGTTCATCGTGGAGAAAATGTCTTCGCTGCGGCTCTGCGTCACCTCGAACGTGTCGCCGGCTGCCGGCGTTCCGGTCACGACGAACTGCACGCCGTTGAACGCGATGGGCGTGCCCGAGGTGTAGGCGCCAGATGCGACGACAGTGGGCGTCGGCGTTGCACTGTCCGTCACTTCCCAGGTCGTGGCCGATGTAAAGGTCAGTGTGTAGTCGTCCCGCACCCACGCAGTGGGATTCGTCACCGAGCCCGTGCTGATCATGCCCGTTCCGGTATTGCCGGCGCTCACCGCCGTGTCGAACGTGCCATTGCCCGACGGAATCTTCATGAACACATCGAAGCCGGAACTGCTGTCGGCGACGCGCTGCGTCGGTCCGACCTGCAGGAGCCGCGAACCCTGGTCGCCGGAGTAGACGATGCTGCCGCTGGACGCGCCGCTGAAAGGTTGAGTGAGTGTCGAAAATCCCGCGAACAGGTACTCGCCGTTGCTGTCCTTGCTGTTCGCGATGTCCTGCGCCTGCGCCAGCAGCCCTTCGAGTTCCACGACGATCGATTGCCGGTCGGCATCGGTCATGGTGGCCGTATTTGCGGACTGCAGAATCAGCTCGCGTACCCGCTGCAGCATCGTTCCCGCATCGGTCAGCGACTGCTCGGTCAGATTGAGACGGCTGCGCGCAATGGAACTGTTCTTCTCGAACTGCGCAGACTCCTGCTTGCTGCGCTCCAGTTCCATGATGTGCACGGCGGCAATCGGATCGTCCGCGGGCGAATTGACCTTCTTGCCGCTGGCGACCTGGTTCTGGATCTTCGACAGCGCGACCTGCTGGTCGAGCATGGCGGCGATCGAGCGGGAGTAATAGGACTGGGTGGAGAGACGCATGGGTGTCGCTTCGCCGGGCTAAAGGGCTGCTGGGTGCTGGGCTGCTGGCCAGAGAAAGAAAGTTGCGCTGTCGACCGCCTCTGCGGACGCATCCAGGCTCTGGCCAGCAGCCCAGCGCCCAGTACCCGACAGCCCTTCTTCATTCCCGATCATCATCTGCCCACCGCCTGGAGAACGGACTGGAAGATCGTGTCGGCGACGCGAATCATCTGTGCGGCGGCCATGTAGGCCTGCTGGTAGCGCACGAGGTTCGCGGCCTCCTCGTCCAGGTTCACGCCCGACACGGACTGCAGCGAATCGACGCTTTCGTCGAACACCACTTTCTGTGCCGCGCTCGACACCTGGGCCTGGTTGGTCTTGACCCCGATGTCGCCGACGAACTGGCCGACGGCGGCGCTCAGCGACGCTGTGCCGTTGTTGAGCACCGGCGCATTGAGGATCGAGGCCAGCTTCAGTGCATTGCGGTTGTCGCCGCTGCCGCCGACGTTGTCGCGGATCTCGAATGTGTCGCCGGCAGCCGGCGTGCCGTCGATCTGCACGCGCCAGCCGTTGACATCGATGTTCGCGCCCGGCGTGTAGGTGTAGACCGTCGGATCGCCGCTGACCGTGTACTGGGTCGCGCTCGTGAACGTGATATCCACGGGCGAACGCAACGCGCCATTGCCGGCATTGAGCACTTCGCCTGCCGAGATCGTTCCCGTGCCGGTATTGCCCGTGCCGACACCGGAACGGATCGGCGCCGCGGCGGCCACTTCGGCGGGATTCGAGATCAGCAGCTGCATGCCGCTCACTGCTTCGGCCGTCGGCTTGATCATGAAGCGGTCGCCGACG
>CAYWHG010000184.1:0-8411 GCA_964457865.1 uncultured Steroidobacter sp. | reverse complement strand
CCGAAGTGTTCGAGCCCGTGGACCAGGATGCCGCCGCCGACCCAGAGCATGGCCGCCGTGCCGACGAAGGCGAGGACTTTCAGGATGTGCGGCATCGCTTTCACCATCGTGCGTCCGAAAGACGCGGTGAGGGTCGAGTCGCGCTGTGCGAGGTGCACGCCGATGTCATCCATCTTCACGATCAGGCCGACGACGCCGTACACGGCGGCGGTAATGCCCAGGCTCACCACGGCGAGGGCGGCAGCCTGGATCGCGAGCGGACGATCGGCCACTGTCGCGAGCGCAATGGCCATGATCTCGCCGGAAAGAATGAGGTCGGTGCGAATGGCGCCGGCTACTTTCTGCTTTTCCAGTTCGGCGGAGCTGAGCGCGAGCTCCGAGGTGGGCGGTGTCTTGGGCGCCTTGCCTGAAGTTCTTGCAATCGCCTCGACGATTTTCTCGGTTGCCTCGAAGCACAGGTAGGCGCCGCCGAGCATGAGGATCGGTGTGACTGCCCACGAGGCGAAGGCGCTCAGCAGCAATGCGCCAGGCAGCAGGAACAGGAACTTGTTGCGCAGCGAACCGAGCGCGATCTTCCAGACGATGGGCAACTCGCGATCCGGCGTGAAACCCATCGCGTAGCCAGGAGTCACCGCGGCATCGTCGACCACGACACCGACGGCCTTGGAACCGGCCTTGCCGGCCGCGGCGGTCACATCATCCAGGGAAGCGGCCGCCATTTTGGCGATTGCCGCGACGTCATCGAGTAGTGCTGCGAGTCCTGAAGCCATTCGCAAGCGTGACGTGGCGACGAGGGGAAAGGCAAGACGTCGTGCCGCCGCCCTCTCTTTCAGCGCAAACGTCGGCTCAGATTCCCCACGCGGCCCATACCGATACCGCGGCGTCCGGCTGCATCGCGCTGCTGACGGCGCGCAGCGACCAGATGGGATCGATGTACTGCAGTCCCGATCGTTCGTGCACCTCGCCGATCTGCACCCACGGTGCATTCTTGTGCAGCCGTCCCTGAATCTGGACCTGCGCCGCACCGCTGATCGCAATCTGCACCGACATTTTCGCGGGTGGGATCTGACTGCCGATCATGCGAATCGAAACGTCGCGACCGACGGTATCGATCTTGACGTTGTCGAGCAGGATGTCTGCGGCCATGGGAAATCCTCGATGCAGTGGTTGATGGTGCAGCGTCGCATGTTCGATCGGGCGGTACTGCGCTGGCAGTCGCCGTTCGATGCAGTGATCGTTATCGGATCGGGAGCGCGGTCATGTTCGCGCGCGTCCAGGAAACCTGGAATGGCCGCCGCTCGTCGGCGGCGCTCGCATCAGCGTTTGGCTTTCGCGAGTTTCTTGCCGAAGCGCTCGTTGAGGCGTTCGACCATCTCTTCGAGTTGCGGGACGAGTTCGGCGCGTGTGCCGCAGCGCATGCCCGTGATGGTGTTCGATCCCTGAATGATGATGTAGCGGTGCCAGATCGTGGAGCCGCCTTCGGGATCGGGAACGGGCGAGATCGATTCGAGGCGAAACGGAATCTCGCTGACGAGGCCCGTTTCGGATGTCTGTAGTTTCATGTCTGTTGGAAGCCTGCACACGCGGTTCGCGCGTGTGCAGGCAGCTGCATTACCAGCGACGCGGAGCACCGCCGCCGCCGCCGCGGGGCTTGTCCTGCGCTTCGTTGACCTTCAGCGGACGGCCGTCCATGTCCTGACCGTTCAGGTTCTGGATGGCGCGCGATGCATCGGCGCGGGGCATTTCCACGAAGGCGAAACCGCGCGGACGACCGGTGTCGCGGTCCATGATCATGGCAACCGAATCGACGGTGCCGTGCTGCGAGAACAGCGTGCGAACGGCGTCTTCGGTAGCGGAAAAGGGCAGGTTGCCCACATAGAGTTTGCTCATAAATCTCTCTCGAAAGCAGACGCGAATACGAGGATGTTCCTGCGCACGGGCGCGTCGGTGAAATGACAGCAAGTGACGTGCTGTCCACGTCGGAACGGAAGCGATTCGGTTTACTTGAATTGGCCGGGGAATGGGACGCGGGATGCGCCGGAGGCCAACAGAAAGATAAAGAGAAAGGTCCAGACCCGTGGCCACTGTACACCCTTATTTACGGTGGTGCTGGGCTTTCTCGATGCAGAGCGCCGGCGGTTCGGCTGCAGCGGCCCGCCGCCGTGATCATTTTTGCCGGATCGAGCCTGGCGTCTTGCCGTGCCGACTCAGCCCATGTACTGCGGCAACGCAGTCAGATCGCGAATCCGCACGCCACGTTCGTAGGCGGCATTGCCGACGACGAAGGCCTCGTCCGGCAGATCCACGGTGCGAATGCCGACGCGCGCGAACAGCTCGCGACACCGGGCGCGGCCGGCCGCATCGAGATGCGGAATGGATTCCGGCGTCGCGAGCAGATCCGGCAGCAGTCCGCCGTTGCCGCCCGTCAGCCACTTCATGTACTTGATGTGGATCCAGGGATGGCCGCCGATGCGCAGCGATGGTGCCTGCAATGCATAGAAGCCGCTCGCAATCGGCTCGTAACGCCAGTACAGCTCGTTCGCAGCCTTGTCGTTGCCCGTACGCAGCAGTTCGAGAAATTCTCCGACCCACGGTTTCTCGGGCGACTGCAGCGAATCGATGGCCCACTGCCCGCTCCACTGCATCGGATATTTCAGCGAGAGCAGCAGCATCATTTCCAGATCGACCACGCCCAGTTGCAGGCGATGTCCCAGTCGCTGCGCGACCGCAAGCGCCGTCGCCGGCCGCAGCTCCTGCGTGAATTTGATGCCGATCACGGTGTCGAGATCGGCGAGGCGATCGAAGGCCTCCATGGGCAGACCGGTCGGATCGAACTTCGTCACGGCAGGCTTCGGACTCGCATACAGGATGATGCCGAGCGACGTGTTGTCGATCACTTCGCGCATCTGCGTGTAGATCGCCTCCTGCGAGTCGAGCGCGGCATCGAAATACATGAGTACGTGCGACGTGCCCAGCTTTTCCATCGCGCGCACGCTCTCGGCCACGTTCTTCCATGCGCCGGGACGGATGACGCCCACGGTCAGGATCTTTCCCGCGGCCTCGTCGGCGACGATGGTCTGGAATTCCCGATCGGTGTTCGCGTCGATGCCGAGGGAGGCGAGCGGCATGATGGAACAGAAGCCCTGCCGGACCGCATGGCGCACGTCGCGGCGAATGCCTTCCTCATCGAGCGATTTCAGATCGGGTTGCATCGACGGCATGACGAAGGACTCGCCGCCGCGCAGCTTCAGTCGCGCCCAGTCTTTTCTGGATCCGCCGACAGCGGCTGATGCCGATGTGCTGCGCCCGCTGGCCTGCGCCGCGCCGCCCGCGGCCAGTGAGACGGCCGCCAGCGTGCCTGCACCGAGGAATTCGCGTCGATCCAGGGGAAGAGGGCGCACAACTTTTCCTGACGACATGTCGTTCTCCGCACGGGCGTGAAGGCAGCGGATTCTACGGTGGTCGCGGCAAAAACGGTGCTGCTGCCTTCGCGCCTGCATGCTGGACTTCGACATCCGTGCTGACGCAGGCTAGCGCTGTGGCCGGCTGCGGAGAATGCTCATGAAGATCGGACTGCAGATTCCCAGATTCACCTGGCCGGGCGGCGCCGCAGCCATCGGCCCGACGCTCGCGAACATCGCGCGGGTCGCGGACGACGCGGGCTTTCACAGTCTCTGGGTGATGGATCACTTCTTCCAGATTTCCTACGTGGGGCCGCCGGAACTCGACATGCTCGAAGGCTACTCGGCGCTGAGTTTCATGGCGGCAGCGACGAAAAAGATCCAGCTCGGCACGCTGGTCACGGGCGTGACGTATCGTCATCCCGGCATTCTCGTTAAGACGGTCACCACGCTCGATGTCCTCTCCGGCGGGCGCGCCTGGTTCGGCATCGGCGCGGCCTGGAACGAAGAGGAATCGCGCGGCCTGGGTACGCCGTTTCCGTCTCTCGGCGAACGCTTCGAATGGCTGGAGGAGACGCTGCAGATCGCGCTGCAGATGTGGTCGGGCAACGACGCGCCGTACCGCGGCAAACATTTTCAGCTCGAACGGCCGCTGTGCAGCCCGCAGTCCCTGTCGCGTCCGCATCCGCCGATCATGGTCGGCGGCGGCGGCGAGAAGAAGACGCTGCGCCTGGTGGCGCAGTATGCGGATGCCTGCAATCTGTTCGGCGGCCCCGCCGAAGTTCAGGCGAAACTCGCAGTGCTGAAACAGCATTGCGACCGGCTGGGTCGCGATTTCGACACCATCGACACCACGGTGCTGAATACCGTGCATCTCGCGCCGGGAAAGGCGAGCGCCACCGAGGTGATCGCGAAGTGCCGCGAGTTCGCCGCCGTCGGCGTGAAGCACGTCATCTTCAACATGCCGAACGTGCACGAGATCACGCCGCTGGAAACGTTCGGTTGCGACATCATCCCGGCGGTCGCGCAGTTCTGACGGAAGCTGTGTCGTGTCGTGGCTGATGTGGGCGCGCATCGCCTGGCAATTGCTCATGGCCTGACGTATCCCTGTCCCGGTGTCGCGAATCAGACGGCGATGTCGAAGATGTCGATATCCGGCCGTCCGATTCATGCATCGGGCCTTTCGGGAATTACCGTTGCGATAGCAACGGTGGCGCCAATATCTTCCCTTTCCCGATCGGGATCGACAACGACGATTGTCCAGGGGGAACGATGAGCCAGCTCAGATCGATCGCCCAGCACATAGGCCATGAATCTTCGTGTGCCCGACGCTCTGCGTCGTTCTGGAGAAAGGACGGGACACTTTCGCGGATCATGAAGGCGAGCACGATGTGGGCGTGCGCGGTCTTCCTCTTGTCCGTTCCGTCGCTGACGACGGCGGGAGACTCGCGGGCCGGGGGCGGCTATCGCGATTCGTACGATGGCGATCGCGATCATCTGCGCAAGCCGCCGCGGCCTCCTGCGCCGCCGAAGGAATGCAAGGCGGCCACCGACGACACGCCGATGTTCGTCACGGACGAGTGCATCGATCCGCGATTCAATCAGGCCTATGTGGACATCGACGAGCAGCGTGCCACGCCGGTGCCGCATCGCTATGTGCACGGCGGCTTCAGCGGTACCGACGCGCGCTTCGCGTTCTATTTCCCGTCCAGGGAGCAATACCGCAGGCGTTTCATTCAAGGTCCGACCCATCCGCTCACCGGCAACGAGAATCTCGCCGACGCGCAGATTGCGTTCGTGCTCGACAGCGGCGGCTATGCCGTGCAGACGAACATGGGCGGCAGCGAGGCGGCGACCTTCACCGAGGCCGTGCTGTTCTTCGGTTTCGATCCCGCCGTCGTGGGGTATCGCGTCAACGCCGCCGCGGCGAAGTATTCGCGAGTCGTGGCTGCACAGATGTACGGTGCGCATCGTCCGTACGGCTATCTCCATGGCGGCAGCGGCGGCGCCTATCAGACGATCAGCAGCGCCGAGAACACCACGGTGTGGGATGGCTACGTCCCATTCGTGCTCGGCTCGCCCGCCAGCATTCCCAATGGCTATACGCTGCGCATTCACGCACAGCGCATCCTGGGGCCGTCCGGAAAATTTCCCTGCATCCTCGATGCGATCGATCCGGGCGGCAGCGGCGATCCGGTCGCGTCGTGTGATCTGAACGAAGAGCAGGCCGGTGCCTACGAGGAGGCGACGCGCCTGGGATTCCCGCCGCGCGCATGGTTTGGTGCATCGCTGGCCGGCGCCGGCGCACTGCCATTGGTGGCGGGCTACGTGCCGTTCCTCGATTTCCAGTACACGGAAGATTTCTGGAGTCTGCCGGGCTATCTCGGTTACGACGATCCGTACGGTTCGGTCGCGGCAGCGCGGATTGTCCACAACACCACCGTCGTGGCGAAGCTGACGAATCCGAACCGGCTGCAACTCGCCAGTTTTCCGGAGGGTGATCGAACGGCCATCGATCTGCGGATTGTGTCCGGCGCCGGCACGGCGGCAAGCCAGGTCGGACTGCCGCCCGGCTACGTGCGTTCGCCGGCGACCAATGCCACGCAACTCACGGTCACGCTGTCGACCTTTGCGGAGCCGATCTACAACGCCGTGCAGGTGGGCGACCAGGTGGCGCTCGACAATTCGCATTTCCTGGCGCTGCAGACGTATCACCGTCATCAGGTCGGCAGCAAGGAATGGGATTTCTATCCCTGGCGACAGTTGTTCCTCGATCGTCGCGGCCGACCCATCTATCCGCAGCGCGGCGTGCTGACCGGACCGGTCGGCCAGCACAACGGCTCCGGTGGCTACATGACCGGCATCTTCCACGGCAAGATGATGATCCAGGAATCGCTGATGGATCCCGATGCGCATCCGTGGGGAGCCGACTGGTACGTAAGACAGGTCGAGCGCGCGCTGTGTGCGAAGCAAGACAGAGGCGACGACAGAAAGGACGACAGAAAGCATGACCGGCACGGCGACGCCTGCGGCCCGCGCGGCCCGGCGCGCAAAGTGGCCGACAGGATGGACGACACGTTGCGCGTCTACATGCAGGACCATGCGCAGCACGGCGGAGGCGGTGGCACGTCGCCGCGCACCGTGAGCTATACCGGCGCGCTCCAGCAGGATCTGCGCGACCTTGCCGCCTGGGTCGAGCGCGGCGTGCGACCGCCGGCGAGCACCGCGTACACGCTGGATGGCGGCCAGGTGCTGGTGCCGCGCACCGCGGCGGCGCGCAAAGGCATGCAACCGGTGGTCAGTCTGAAAGCGAACGGCAGGGAACGAGCCGAAGTGGCGGTCGGCGAGCCGGTCACGTTCACGGGTCTGATCCAGGTGCCGCCGGGGACCGGCAAGGTGGTATCGGCGGAGTGGAATGTGGAAGGGGCCACTGCCGTCGGCGCATTCCAGCCGGTCGCGCTGGATGCGATCAAGTCGTCGGTTTCGGTCGAGACGACGCATGTGTTCACGCAGCCCGGCACTTACTTCCCTGTGCTGCGTGCCACGTCGCAACGGCAGGGCGATCCTGCGACGCCGTTCGCCCGCATCGACAACATCGGCCGCGTACGCGTCGTGGTCCGATAGGCCGCTTGCAGCAGCGCATCGACAATCACGGAGCCGATCTCCGATCCCCTCCTCCTCCTGCGGGGGAGGGGAAGAAACAGAAAGCCCTTGCGCTGTTTAGATGGGCGTAGAAAACCCTCAATGCAGTGCCGTTGGGGCTAAGCCTTCTTCACGAACTCCGACTTCAACTGCATGGCGCCGATGCCATCGATCCGGCAGTCGATGTCGTGATCGCCGGATACGAGCCGGATGTTCTTCACCTTCGTGCCCATCTTGACCACCAGCGACGAGCCCCTGACCTTCAGATCCTTGATGACGGTCACGCTGTCGCCGTCGCGCAGCTCGTTGCCGACGGCATCGCGTATCACGGCTGCGACCTCGTCCTGCTCGATCGCTGCGGTCTTCGGCCATTCGTGGGCGCACTCGGGGCAGACGTAGGCATTCGCATCCTCGTAGGTGAGGGTCGACTTGCATTGCGGGCAGGGCGGGAAATCGCTCATGGATGCAAAGGTCAGCGGTTGCGGAGGGGGGGATTATACGGGGCGAACCTCGATCCACGGCTGTCTGGAGAATTGTGCAGGCGCGCGAGGATGCGCCTGCCTGTCACGCAGTCGTGCTAGTTTTCCCGCCTTCAACACACAACAGGGGGATTCAGCATGCGAACGAATCTTGTCGCGACGCTCGCCTTGGCCTGCGTCATCGGATCGATGCCTGCCGTCGCCGCGGAGAAGGCAAAGCAGCAGACGGCCGTCGCGCCGCTGACGATCTATCACATCGAGGGCCGACGCTCGGAACGCATCGTGTGGCTCTGCGAGGAACTGGGCCGGCCCTATCAACTGGAATACAAGCGCGGCGACATCGCGGGCTCCATGCAGGCGATCCGCGGCGTCAGTCCGCTGATGGCCGTCGCCCCGACGGTGCGTTATGGCGATCAGGTCATGGTCGAGTCCGGTGCCATCATCGAACTGTTGCTGGCGCGCGAGGGCAATGGGCGCCTGCAGCCCGCCGTGGACTCGCCGGACTATCCGTACTACCTGCAGTGGATGCACTTCGCCGAAGGCTCGTTCGCTTCGCGGGCGATTGCCGACTATCGCGTCGTCATGATCCAGGGGCGGCAGCAGCCGACGGCCGGCCGGCCGCGACTCGTCGATGCCGAGGGTGTCGTCAAGTTCGCAGAGGACTTCCTGGGCAAGCATCCCTGGTTCGGCGGCAGCGAATTCTCGGCGGCCGACATCATGATGCTGTTCCCGGTCAACTTTGCCGGCAATCTCAACATCGTCGATCTCGAACAGTTTCCCAATATCGTCGCCTGGCGCAAGAAGGTCGAAGCGCGTCCGGCCTACCTGCGCATGCTGAAGGCCGCACGGCCCGACGGCCTGGTGGGGTCGCCGCCGGCGTTGCCGAAGG
>CAYWHG010000183.1:0-8431 GCA_964457865.1 uncultured Steroidobacter sp. | reverse complement strand
GCATTGCGATCCTTGAGGCCGGCAAACCCCACGTCGCGCGGATGAATCTGCGCCAGCCGGCCGAGCTGCTTCGCCACCCAATGTGTATTCGCGCCGCGCTTGCGCACCGTCAGCAGCCAGTGATCGCCCTCACCGTCGGCGGCGAAGCCCAGCCACTCGCGCACGACGAAGTCTTCCGGCGTCACCCGCAGACGACCAGTGATCGGCGGTACGCCGTGCGCGCAAGGCAGTTGCAGGAGGTCCATCACAGCTGCTCGATCAGGGCGATCGCCTGGCAGGCGATGCCTTCGCGACGGCCGACGAATCCGAGGGTTTCGGTCGTGGTCGCCTTGATGTTGACGCGATCGGTGGCGAGTCCCAGGTCGCTGCTGATGTTGGCGCGCATGGCCTCGCGGTGATTTCCCAGTCGGGGCGCCTCGGCGAGAACGGTGATATCGACATTGACGATCGCAAATCGTCGCTGCCACAGCAGTGAGCGCGCATGGCGCAGGAACTGACGACTGTCGGCACCACGCCACTGCGGATCGGAATCGGGAAAATGAATGCCGATATCGCCGAGGCCCGCGGCGCCGAGCAGGGCATCGACCAGCGCGTGCAGCACGACGTCGCCATCGGAATGCGCCTTGATGCCCTGCGTGTGCGGAATCCGCACGCCGCCGAGCGTCACGTGATCGCCGGGCTCGAAGGCATGCACGTCGAAACCCTGGCCGATGCGCAATGGAGTCGTCATGGAATCGCGTTCCCCTGTTCGGCGAGGAGGCGTTCGGCACGACGCAGGTCCTCGGGCAGTGTGATCTTGAGGTTGTCGGGGCTGCCCGGCACAACGCGCGGCTGAAGCTTGAGCATTTCGACTGCCTGGGCTTCATCGGTCACGGCGATGCCGCCGTCGCGCGCCTCGCGCAGTGCCCGCTTCAGAATGCCGTAGCGGAACATCTGCGGCGTCAATGCGCGCCAGAGGCCTTCGCGATTCACGGTCTGCGCTACCCGACCTGCGGCATCGGCTCGTTTCAGCGTGTCCACGACCGGCGCAGCAAGCAGGCCGCCGACCGGATCGTTCTCCAGCATGCGCAGCAGCAGATCCACGTCATATGCATTCAGGCATGGCCTGGCGGCGTCGTGCACCAGCACCCAGCTCTCGTGGGAATCCTCAAGCTGCAGCGCCTCCAGCCCCGCACTCACGGAATCGGCCCGCTCCGCCCCGCCGATCACCGACCGTACGCGCGGATCGCGCGACAGGTCGAGCTTCGTCCATTCGCGATCGTCGGCACCGAGCGCAACCATCACTCCTGCACACTCTGGGCGGGCCAGCAGCGGCGCGAGCGACCACTCGATGACCGTTCGTCCCGCAAGTTGCAGGTACTGCTTGGGCACCGTGGTATCGCCCATGCGTCGCGAGCGGCCCGCCGCGGGAACGACGGCCCAGAATTTCAGGGATGGAGACATTGGAGAGAAGAATTCAGAGGCCGCAAAAGACCGTGACCGTAAGGGAATCCCACGGGACATAAAAGAATACTGATTCAGGAGGCATGAATCTCTGGCCCCCGCAATTCTTTTATGCGGGCTTTTGCGGCTATGCGGTCTTTTGCGGCTCTCCGATCCTCATGGGCCTTTCTCCGCATCGGGCGCCGCAGCCGCCGCGCGCGGTGTCACGACCTGGTAGAACGTTTCGCGCTGGCCGACCATGCCGAGATCGGTGCGGGCCCGCTCCTCGATGGCGACCGTGCCCTTCTTCAGATCCTGCACTTCCGCAGCGAGCGTGCGGTTGCGTTCGCGCAGCGTCGCATTCTCGACCTCCTGCTGCTCGATCTCCGCCCGCAACCGCGCCACTTCCCGCATGCCGCCGTCGCCCAGCCACAGGCGGTACTGCAGTACCACCAGCAGGGCGACCAGACCGACGGCCAGGAATTTCATGCCGCCAGCTTCTAGCAGGAAATTCCCGGCAGCGGAACCGGGAACGCCTCGACGCCGGCATAGCGCGCATCACCGCCGAGTTCGGCTTCGATCCGCAGCAACTGGTTGTACTTGGCAATGCGATCCGAGCGCGACAGCGAGCCGGTCTTGATCTGTGTGGCGCGCGTCGCGGCGGCGATGTCCGCAATCGTGGAGTCTTCCGTCTCGCCCGAGCGATGCGACACGACCGAGGCATAACCCGCATCGGCAGCCATGTCTATCGCGGCCAATGTCTCAGTCAACGTGCCGATCTGATTCGGCTTGATGAGGATGGCGTTGGCGATCTTCTTGCTGATGCCTTCCTGCAGGATCTTCGTGTTGGTCACGAACAGGTCGTCGCCGACCAGTTGCACCTTCCTGCCGAGCCGCTGGGTCAGCAGCGCCCAGCCGTCCCAGTCGCCTTCAGCCATGCCGTCTTCGATGGTGACGACGGGATAGCGGCTGACGAGTCCATCGAGATAGTCGACGAACTGCGCGGAGGTGAACTTGCGACCTTCCGATTCCAGATCGTAGATGCCGCCCTTGTAAAACTCGGAGCTGGCGACATCGAGGCCCAAGAACACCTGCTTGCCCGCCTTGTAGCCGGCGCGTTCGATGGCTTCCAGGATGGTTTCGAGCGCAGCTTCGTTCGACGGCAGGTCCGGCGCGAAGCCGCCCTCGTCGCCGACCGCAGTGTTGAGCTTGCGCTCGTGCAGCACTTTCTTGAGCGTGTGGAAGATCTCCGCGCCGTAGCGCACGGCTTCCGACAGCGACGGTGCGCCGACGGGCAGGATCATGAATTCCTGGATGTCGACGCTGTTGTCCGCGTGCGCACCGCCATTGATGATGTTCATCATCGGCACCGGCAGCGTCTTCGGACCCGCGCCGCCCAGCAGCCGGAACAGCGACTGCTTGTTCTCCCGGGCAACGGCGTGTGCGTTCGCCAGCGAGATCGCCAGCAGCGCATTGGCGCCGAGACGCGACTTCGATTCCGTACCATCCAGCTTGATCATCGCCTCATCGAGCGCGCGCTGGTTCGCTGCGTCCTTGCCGACCAGCAGCTGCTTCAGTTCGCCGTTCACATTGGCAACGGCCTTCAGCACACCCTTGCCGAGATAGCGGCTCTTGTCGCCATCGCGCAGTTCGACGGCTTCACGCGTCCCCGTCGAGGCACCGGACGGCACGGCCGCGCGTCCCGTTGCGCCGGATTCCAGGAGAACATCGGCCTCCACGGTCGGGTTGCCGCGCGAGTCGATGATTTCGCGGCCGCGGATGTCGACGATCTTGCTCATAACAGGCTTTCCTCGAACGGTTTGGATTTGACTGTCTTGTCGATGGCCAGCAGCGTTTCGAGCAGCGGCTCCATGCGCGCCAGCGGCCAGGCATTCGGTCCGTCGGACAGGGCCTTGTCCGGATCGGGATGGGTTTCCATGAAGATGCCGGAGATGCCCGCCGCCATCGCCGCGCGTGCCAGCACCGGCACGAATTCGCGCTGACCGCCGGAAGCCGTGCCCTTGCCGCCCGGCAGCTGCACGGAATGCGTGGCGTCGAAAACCACGGGCGCGCCGGTCTCACGCATCACCGACAGCGAGCGCATGTCCGACACGAGATTGTTGTAGCCGAAACTGAAGCCGCGCTCGCAGACCATGATCTGCTCGTTGCCGGTCGAGCGCGCCTTGTCGACCACGTTCTGCATTTCCCACGGCGACAGGAACTGACCCTTCTTGATGTTCACGGGCCGATTCTGCGAACACACGTTGAGAATGAAATTGGTCTGGCGCGCCAGGAAGGCCGGCGTCTGCAACACATCGACGACCGCAGCGACTTCACCCATCGGCGTGTCTTCGTGCACGTCGGTCAGCACCGGCAACTGCAATTGCCGCTTCACCTCCGACAGGATCCGCAACCCCTCTTCCATCCCCGGGCCGCGATAACTCTTCGACGAAGAGCGATTCGCCTTGTCGAAGGACGACTTGAAGATGAAGGGAATCCCGAGCCGACTGGTCAGCTCCTTGAGCTTGCCCGCGGTATCGAGGATCAATCCTTCGCTTTCGACGACGCACGGGCCGGCGATGAGAAAGAAGGGTTGGTCGGGACCGACGGTGAAATTGAGAAGCTTCATAAGTGAACCTGGCTACTGGCGGCTGGCTACTGGCAGCTGGCCAGATTCGGATGGCAGAGACTCGATTCCGGCCAGCCGTCAGTAGCCAGCTGCCCGCTTACGTCACCCATTCGCCGCCGCCGGCATCTGCCCCTGGCGATAAGCCCGCGCTGCCTTGATAAAACCGGTGAACAGCGGATGACCGTCACGCGGCGTCGAGCGGAATTCGGGGTGGAACTGGCTGGCGACGAAGAACGGATGCGCCGGCAGTTCGATCATTTCCACCAGGCCGTCGCGCGAGAAGCCCGAGAAACGCAGGCCGGCGTTCATGAGTTTCTGCAGGTAACGGTTGTTGAACTCGTAGCGATGACGATGACGTTCGGAAATCACGTCCGAGCCGTAGATCTGGTGCGCCCGCGACCCGTGCGACAGGCGCACTTCCTGCGCGCCGAGGCGCATCGTGCCGCCCATGTCGGACTTCTCCGTGCGCTGCTCGGTGGTGCCCTTCTGGTCCGTCCACTCGCTGATGAGCGCAATGACCGGATGCGGCGCACTGCGATTGAACTCGGTCGAATGCGCGCCTTCGAGACCGGCGACGTCGCGGGCGTACTCGATGATCGCGAGTTGCATGCCGAGGCAGATGCCCAGGTAGGGAATCTGCCGTTCGCGCGCAAAGCGGATCGCCTGGATCTTGCCTTCGATGCCGCGTTCGCCGAAACCGCCGGGCACCAAGATGGCGTCGACGCCTTCGAGCGCCGCCGTGCCGTGCTTCTCGACATCGGTCGCTTCGATGAACTGGATGTTCACGCGCGTACGCGTGTTCAGGCCCGCGTGCGTCAGCGCCTCGCTCAGCGAGATGTAGGCATCGCGCAGGTTCACGTACTTGCCGACCATCGCGATCGTCACCGTCGTGTCCGGATTGCTCTTGGCGCTGACGACACGGCGCCATTCGCTCAGGTCCGCCGGCTTCACTTCGAGACGCAGCTTGTCGACGACGATGTCGTCGAGGCCTTCCTCGTGCAGCAGCATCGGAATCTTGTAGATGTCATCGGCATCGACGGCCGAGAAAACGGCGCGTTCCTCGACATTGGTGAACAGCGCGATCTTGCGGCGTTGTTCATCCGGGATTGCGTTCTGCGAGCGGCACAGCAGGACGTCTGGCTGGATGCCGATGGAGCGCAGCTCCTTGACCGAATGCTGCGTCGGCTTGGTCTTGATCTCGCCGGAGCTGGGGATGTACGGCACCAGCGTCAGGTGCATGTACAGCACGTTGTTGCGCCCCAGTTCGACGCCGAGCTGGCGGATCGCCTCGAGGAACGGCAGCGATTCGATGTCGCCGACCGTGCCGCCGATTTCGACCATGCAGACGTCGGCATCGCCCGCGCCGAGACGGATGCAGTGCTTGATTTCATCGGTGATGTGCGGAATGACCTGCACGGTCGCGCCGAGATAGTCGCCGCGACGTTCCTTGGCGATGACGCGCTCGTAGATGCGTCCCGTCGTGAAGTTGCTGTTGCGTGCGGTCGTGGTGCGCACGAAGCGCTCGTAGTGGCCGAGATCCAGATCGGTCTCGGTGCCGTCGCTGGTGACGAAGACTTCGCCATGCTGGAACGGACTCATCGTACCTGGATCGACATTGATGTACGGATCCAGCTTCACCATGCTGATCCTGAGGCCGCGGGCTTCGAGAATCGCGCCCAATGACGCGGCGGCGATGCCTTTTCCGAGCGAGGAAACGACACCACCAGTCACACAGATATAACGAGTCATCGGAGCACCGTCGATGAAGAGGGGAAGAGCAACGGGCGCTGCGCCGAGGGCGCCGCGCCTAACTCACGACGGGAGCGCAGTCTATCGGAATCGGGTGGACGACGAAAGCAGCAAAGCGATGAGGTTGCGGCTTTCGCGCAAACTTTTTCGCAGTCCGCTATGACGAGGTCGGATGCTGCGCCCGGATCTGCGGCCGGTCCTGCCAGAAGACCTGCACGCTCTCCGCGTCCGCGCCAGACGAGAATTCGTCCGCCGTCCACAGATCGCCGACCGCGGCGAGTCGATCGTCGACCCACAGCAGCGGCAGGCGATTGCGCCACCACGGCAGAATATCCGCGGCTTGCAGCAATTTCTTCAGTTCGCGGCGATGCGCGTCGCCGGCCGGCCGCAAAACTTCGCCGCCGTGACGGAATTCCACGCGCAATGTGCGCGGCAACAGCGAACGCGCGAGTCCGGCACCGCGTGCCGGCTGTATACGCAATGACCCCAGTCCGTCGGGCAGCGCCAGCGGCTGGCTCCAGTCCCATTCGAAAGGCATTGCATCGGACGGGTTTCGTGGCCGGACCGGCTCGCCATAGAGCAGTCCGCGAAAGCGCCGCACCTCGAAGCCGTCCCATTCGATCACGGGCAATCGATCTTCCTGGGCCGCCAGCATGTCGTGCTCGAGCGCGAGGAGTTTGCGTGTCGAGGGCGGACGCGCACCGCGCAGCCGTAACCAGTAGCGCAGCAGATTGCGTCGTCGGGCGACGCTCAGCCCGGCGAGGGCATCGACCCTGAGACAGGGGCCGACGGATGCCGACGCCAGGTCGGCGGCGGCGAACTCCTCCAGCAGGGCAATCCCCTCTCCCGCATGCCTTGCGGTGCGCACCGCATTCCGGGCCGCCGCTGGCCAGCGCATCTGCAGCAACGGCAACACCTGGGCGCGGAGGAAATTGCGATCGAAATGCGTGCTGTCGTTGGAGGGATCGGTAATCCACGCAAGTTTTTCAGCGCGTGCCCAGTCTTCGAGCATCGCCCGGGCGAACCCCAGCAGCGGGCGCAGATGCCAGCCCGGTGCAAATTCCCGGCACGCCGGCATGGCTGCGAGCCCCGCAAGACCGGAACCGCGCAGCAATGCCAGCATGAAGGTTTCGAATTGATCGTCGGCATGATGCGCGGTGAGCAGCGCGTCGCCGGGTTCCAGGCACTCGCGCAGTGCCCTGTAGCGCGCCTCACGAGCCGCCGCCTCCGGGCCTTCGCCGACCTCCGTCACCTTCACGGCCCGTGAGACATAGTCGACGCCGAGACGCCCCGCGACTCCGGCGCAATGCGCCGCCCAGCGGGCGGAATCGGCGTGCAGGCCGTGATCGATATGGATCGCGCGCAGGCGATACGCGGGGTAGTCAGCGAGCGAGCGTCGCAGCGCGGTCAGCAGGACGGTCGAATCGAGTCCGCCACTGAAAGCCACACAGAGCATGCCGCTGGCGCCGCCCGGCAGGGTCGTACGAATGGCATCGAGCAGTGCGGCGGGTGAGAACGTCATACAAGGGCAACGCCGCCGGCGGACTCCGTGACTTCCGTGACCCCGGTCACTTCCGTCACCTCATCCGCGATCAGGTGACGCTGAACACGCCGTAGCCGCGCAGCCGCTTGTCGCGCGTGGCGAGCAGTTCGTCCGTCGTCATGGCTTCGAGTTGGCCGAGGTGACGCAGCAGCGCCTCCTTGAGATCGTCGGCCATGGCCTGCGGATCGCGATGGGCGCCGCCGAGCGGTTCCTTGAGGACTTCGTCGACGACGCCGAGCTTGGCGATGCGTTCGGCGCTCACGCCCATGGCCTCGGCCGCCAGATCCTTCTTGTCGGCGCTGCGCCAGAGGATGCCGGCGCAGCCTTCGGGAGAAATCACGGAATAGATGCTGTACTGAAGCATGAGCAGCCGGTCGCAGACACCGATGGCGAGCGCGCCGCCCGACCCGCCCTCGCCGATGACCACGGCGATGATCGGCACGCGCAGCGTCGACATCTCGAACAGGTTGCGCGCGATGGCCTCGCTCTGGCCGCGCTCCTCGGCGCCCACGCCGGGATACGCGCCGGAGGTGTCGATGAACGTGATCAGCGGCATGCTGAACCGCTCCGCCATGTGCATCAGGCGCAGTGCCTTGCGATAGCCCTCGGGCTTGGGCATGCCGTAATTGCGGCGCACGCGCTCCTTGGTGTCGCGCCCCTTCTGCTGGCCGATCACCATGACCGGTCGGCCGTCGAGCCGCGCCGGGCCGCCGACGATGGCGTGATCGTCCGCATACATGCGGTCGCCGTGCAGTTCCTGGAAGTCGGTGAGGATGGTGTTGATGTAGTCCAGTGTGTAAGGCCGCTGCGGATGGCGGGCGAGCTGGGCGATCTGCCACTGGGTCAGGTTCGAGAAAATGCTCGTGGTCAGCGCGCGGCTCTTGGCCCGCAGGCGCGCGATTTCCTCGCCGATATTCACTTCGGCGTCGTTCGAGACGAACTTCAGCTCGTCGATCTTGGCCTCGAGCTCGGCGATCGGCTGCTCGAAATCCAGAAAATTCATTGCCATACGGCGGTGATCCCCCAGCAAAAGCAGCGCGGAACATAGCGGGAGATTGCCCGGCTGGCAAACGAGGCAGGCCGTCCCC
>CAYWHG010000182.1:6736-8553 GCA_964457865.1 uncultured Steroidobacter sp. | reverse complement strand
ACTCGCTGGCATGTTCCTTCATGAAGCGCGTCATGGGGAAACGCGCGTCGATCCACCCGGCGATTCGCTTCAGGGCCGGCATCGCGCCGCGTTCGCTTCTGTTCCTCGGCGGGTGCGTCACGATCAGATCGCCGCCCGTGCATATTCGGACGTTTCACCTTCCTCCTCGACCACTGCCTTGCGCACACCGGGATCGGCATACATCCGCTGGAGAAAGCGGGCCAGATGCGCGTAACCCTTCAGGCCGACATTCAGTCGTACTGCCCAGCGCAGCATCACGAACAGGTACGGATCGGCGACAGAGCGCTGGTCGACCAGCCAGTCTCGTCCCTCCATGCGTGCGTCCAGGATCGCGAGATATTTCCGGACGGAGTTGCGACCGGCCTCAGCCACTTCATCGGCGCGAGCGGGATCCGCAAGGAAGCGCGTGGGCGAAAAGATCGGCTTGAAGGCTGGATGCAGATCCGAGTTGAGCAGCGACAGCCACCGCATCACCTCGGCGCGCCCCTCGGGAGTCGGTTCGCCCAACAGGTGTGCAGCCGAGTAGCGATCCGCGAGGTACCACAGGATTGCCGCGTTCTGTGTGAGATGGAGATCGCCATCGACCAGCAGGGGCACCGCACCCGTAGGGTTGCGTGTGAGGTAGTCGAACGACTTGATACTGTCGCGATCCATGCGGACCGTTTCGTAAGGAACGCCGATCCATTCAAGGACGATGTGATCCGCGAGCGAACAGGCGCCGGGAAAATAGTAGAGCTGCATCTGTGAATCCTTCGCTTGATCCGGATTTCCCTCCCCCCGCTTGCGGAGGGAGGGAAGGGTGGGGGTGGCTATGCCACCTTTCCGCGCGGCTGCGTAGCGATCGATTCCTTCAGCCACTCTTCGAATCGCTTCGATCCGGTGCGAGCGCCAGGACCCGCGACGAGACTCTGGTCATTGAGTTCCGCACCGAAATAGCGTGCATGAGGATCTGCGATGACCTCGCGCTCGTCGCCGTTCGCCAGCAGGACGCGCCGGACCAGATCCTCGATGCGAAAGCGTTCCGGACCCCCGACTTCCACGGTGCCGTTCAGCGGCGCGCTCACGGTGATGTCTGCCAGTGCGGCCACGACATCCGCTGAGAGGATGGGCTGGAAGAGGGAAGTCGAGACACGGAGCTTGCCGTCCGCTCCGGCCTGCGCGATGCGGGCAATGAACTCGAAGAACTGCGTCGAGCGCAGGATGGAATAGGGAACGCCGCCATTCTTGATGAGGTTCTCCTGAGCCACCTTCGCCCGCAGATAACCGCTGTCGGGAAGCCTGTCGGTGCCCACGATCGACAGGGCAACATGATGCGTTACGCCGGCACGCTTCTCCGCCGCGAGCAGATTGCCCGTGGAAGTTTCGAAGAACTTCAGAACGGCGGAGTCTTCGAAGGACGGTGAGTTCGAGACGTCGACGACCACCTGCGCGCCGCTCAGCGCGGCATCGAGCCCCTCGCCGGTGATCGTGTTGACGCCTGAGTCGGGAGACGCGGGAAGAACCTCGTGGCCCTTGTCGCGAAGAATGCTGACGAGCCTGGACCCAATCAGGCCGCTGCCACCGATAACGACGATCTTCATGTCTTGCTCCTGCCTTGCTGTTCGAGGGATCGAAGCGGCATCGCCGCTCCGTGCGCGAACCTTCCTCCCGTTGTCGCCCGTGGTCTTGACGCCGCTTGCGGGGATTTGGATGCGTTGGGCAGTGGCTGGTGTGATGTCCCGTAAGTTTCTTTCCGTTCGTCCTGAGCGCGTCGAAGGATTCCTGTCCTGGAGGGAGCCTCAAGCCAGCGGCGGCAG
>CAYWHG010000182.1:0-6636 GCA_964457865.1 uncultured Steroidobacter sp. | reverse complement strand
CGGTGCAGCTCGACGATGCGCTTCACGACGTTGAGGCCGATGCCCATGCCCTGGCGTGATCGCGCCCGCGCCCATTCCGCCTGCACGAACAGGTCGAAGACGCGTGGCAGGTCGTCGGCAGGAATGCCGATCCCGTGGTCGACCACACGCAAGCGGATTTCGCTGGGTGTGTCCTCGACGCTGACGACGATCATTCCGTACGGCTCGCTGTACTTGGCGGCATTGTCGAGAAGGTTGGTCAGCACCTGGCTCATGCGCAGCGGATCGACCTCGATCATGACGGGCTGCGGAGGCAGCAGCAAGACGACCGCAAAGTGCCCTGCCTCCAGTTGAGTGCGACAGACGTCGGCAGCAGAGTGGACGAGGTCCCGGAGGTCGACGATCTCCTTGTGCAGCTCCGGATGCCCCGAGGCCAGGTAGCCGGCGTCGAGCAGGTCATCCGAGAGGCGGGCGATCCGCAGTACCTGTCGATCGATCAGCGCGCGTGCCGCTTTGCGGTCCGGTGCGGTCTGGTTCTCGAGAACCCGTACGGCAGCCTGGATTGCTGCCAGCGGACTGCGCAGCTCATGGGCGACGGTGGCGAGTAACTCGACTCGAGCTGGCGGGTGATGAATTGCTTCCATGGGTTGTGGATCTCGCTGAGAACTGTTGTTGAAGAACGTTCGTATTCAGGGTCGCCCACCCTGCGCATCGTCGTGTGACTGACCGGCACCAGCGGCCGATCGGCCTCTGGGGGAATCCCGCGCATGAACGGGTGGAAAATGCGCGCTCCCGGTACAGCCCCTCGACGAACTGACATCCCGTCTTCTTCGTTGCGAGGGCGGGCAGTGATCATTGGTTCAGTGAAAGCGTCTTGCGGGCACCGCGTGTGCGCGGAACCCGGGTGAGGAAGTCGGGCGCCTTCAGACCCGAACGAAGGGAGCCGGGCTGGGAAATGTCTTCGATGCGCAGGGTCGACGCATGCTGCTTCAGCCATTCATCGAGTCGCGTCACGCCGATGATCGCGCCCTCATCCGGCGTCAGCGAGTCGTTCTGCAATTCGGCACCGAAGTAGCGCGCACGCGGATCTGCAATGACAGCACGCGGATCTTCTGCGACCGACATCACGCGCCGCACGACCTCATCCAGATGAAAGACCTCCGGCCCGGCATGTTCGACCATGTCGTTGCGCGGCGCAGCCATCGCGAGATCGGCGATCGCCGCGGCCACTTCATCGGCGGCGATCGGTTGAACGAACGCGGGCGACACGCGAACGGCGGTGCCATCCAGCGCCGGCTCGGGGATGCGGCGCAGAAAGTCGAAGAACTGGGTCGACCGAAGAATGGTGTGCGGCACGGGAGAACGCCGCACCAGATCCTCCTGGATCATCTTGGCCCGGAAGTACGCGCTATCGAGCAGTCGATCCGTACCGACAACCGACAGCACGACGTGATGCTTCACGTGTGCAGATTCCGCAGCAACCAGCAGGTTGCGCGTCGAGGTTCCGAAGAAGTCCACCACTGACCTGCCGTCGAGCATCGGTGAGTTCGTGACATCCACGACGATGCGGGAGCCGGCGATCGCCTGCGGCAGTCCTTCGCCCGTCAGCGTGTCGACGCCGGATCGACGCGATGCGGCGACCACTTCATGGCCGCGACGCTGCAGCGTCTGCACCAGTTTCGTACCTACGAGGCCACTGCCACCGATCACCGCAATTCTCATCTGTTCTCCTCCGCGATGGGTCTGCGGTTGACGAACGAACCGCATCTGCCGTTGTGATGCATGTTCGCGTCAGTGAGCGATCGCTTCTTGATGAAGCTGAGGGTGGTTTGGACGCAAGCGGCGATGTCGCGAAACGCAGGTGGCTGGTTGCGCACGGGGCGGACTTTCGACTACGCCGGTCGGTTCAAATTGACGCGGTCCCATGCAAGAACGTGCACCCCGTCACTTGCAGGATTGCCACATCGAGGCCCCCACGTGCCCCACTTCCCCCATCCCCAAGGTGCGGCGCGTGATTTTCAGCCGGCGGTTCTGCCGCCGGCTGCTTCTTTGAACGTTGTGGCAGGAGCAACATGAACGCTGCGGACAGCACGGTCACAACGCCGGCCATCATTCCTTTCCGGACATCGGCGCCACCGATCGGAGCGATCGCAGTCAGCACGTTCGGTGCACTGGTGGCGGCGACCATGCCGCTTGCCGTCATCCTGTCGATGCCGGATATCGCCGGCGGACTTTCCGTGAGCGCCGACGAGGCGAGCTGGATCACGACGCTCTACAACGTCGGGACGCTGGCGGGGATTCCGGCCGCCGTCGGCATCGTGGGAGCCGCGGGACGTGGCCGGACGATGTGGATCTTCGGCTTCGGCTTTGCGCTGTCGAGCCTGGCGATCGGCGCGGGTCACAGCCTGCCATGGATCTTCCTTGCCCGATTCCTCGAAGGATTCTTCGGCGGCGCACTGCCCTTGCTGATGATGCTGATGGCGCTGACGAGTTTGCCGCCCGGCAAAGGGCAGCTCGAGGGTCTCACGCTGTTTGCCCTCGCGACCTCTCTGGGCGCCGGCATTGCGGCCTGGACTGCCGATGCATTGATTGCGATCGGCGGGTGGCGCGCCCTGTTCATGTCGCAGGCAGTGGCAGGCGCGATCTACACGGCGATGGCGTTCTTTGTATTGCGCGAGGAACGCGGCAATCGCGCGCTGTTGAAGACCTTCGACTGGACCAGCCTGGTAATGCTCTGCGTGGGACTGGGTCTGGTTCTGATCTTCCTCGCCGAGGGAGAACGCCGGTTCTGGTTCGAGAAATGGTGGATCGCAGCGAGCCTGGTAGGCGGGCTCCTGAGCGTCGGGTTCGCCGTGCACGGCATGCGCAAGGCGGAACGGCCGCTGCTCGTTCTGTCGATCTTCCGGCGCTCGACGCTGACCTGGAGCCTCGTACTGCAGGTGCTGTTCCGCTTCGGAACGCTGCTCGCGGTCTTCATTGCGCCTCAGTACCTGGCACGCATTCAGGGATTCCGTACCGGGCAGCTTGGAAACGTCATGCTGGTCATGGCCGTCGCGACACTCTTCACCACGCCTGCGGCCTACTGGCTGGCAGCGAAGTCGGATCCGCGGATCGCCTTGTCAGGCGGGTTGGCGGCGATGGCGCTTGCTGCGGCGATGTGCGTGCAGATCACTTCCGAATGGGCCAGCCATGAGTTCATCCTGCCGCTGCTGCTCGCAGGAAGCGGCCAGGCCCTGTTTTCCGTCGCAACGATGCGCTACGCAGTGGTCGGTGCGACTTTGCAGGACGGCCCGTCCCACGGCATCGCCTTCAACATCGCCCGGACGTTCGGACTCGTCGGCGGTCTCGCTCTGGTCACGCATGCAGTGGTGGAACGGGAGAAGTTTCATTCGGCGATGCTGGTCGAGTCGGTCACGGCGCTCGAGCCTGCGTCCATCGAGCGGCTCGCTTTGTCGGCACGCGCGCTCGGTGCCTTCCTGCCTGACGCATCCGCACAGCAAAGGGCGGTCGCCGGACTTGCGCAAGGCACGGCCCGACAGGCCTTCTCGCTGGCCTATCAGGACGCATTCTTCATCACGACCGTCGTGCTCGCGGTGGCCGCTGTTCTCGTTTGGGTGCTTCCGGCCTTGCCTCGTGCGAGCACGCTGCGCTTCATACGGAGGGGTGGTCGATGAATGCCGAAGTCCGCGAAGCCGCGGTCGCCATGCCTTCCGCTCAGCGTGTGTCCGATGCGCCGTCGCAGTGGCCAGCGGTCCGCCGCATGATCACGGCGGTCGCGGTGGTGACCGGTGCCGGTCTGCTGATCCATGGCGGTTACGCGCTGTGGCACGGCGTGACGCCGTTCGAGAAGACCGACAACGCTTACATCAAGGGCGATCTCACCTATGTAGCGACCAAGGTGCCGGGCTTCGTCAGCGAAGTGCTCACGGAAAACAATCAGCGCGTCGTACCGGGACAGATTCTGGCGCGCATCGACCCGCGCGACTTCGAGGCCGCCGAACGCGATGCGAAGGCCAGCGTCGCCCGCGAGCGCGCTTCGCTGGTCCAGGTCGATGCGCAGAAACGCCTCCAGCATTCGCAGATTCGTGTCGCCGATGCGGCGATCGAGAACACCACTGCGCAGCTGCTGCATGCAGAAGCGGAACTTGCGAGGGCCACTGCACTGGTGGAAGAGCGCGCCGTCAGTCGCTCCGTCTACGACACCCGGGTGGCAGAAGGTGTGCGAGCCCACGCGGCTCTCGATCAGGCGAAGGCGCAGGCACAGTACGCGCGCAGCCAGCTTGACGTGCTCGCCGCGCAACGTCAGTCCATATTGGCCGCACTGCTCGGTGCCGAGGCCAAGCTTGTCCGGGCGCAGAACGATCTCGAAGCAACCACCATCCACGCGCCGCGTGAAGGGCTCATCGCCGGCCGCAATGTGCGGGTCGGCGAGTACGTGACGGCAGGCGCCCGTCTGATGGCGGTGGCGCCGACGCAGGATCTGTGGGTCGAGGCCAATCTTCGCGAGACGCAACTCTCCCGGGTGCGCCCGGGTGATCGGGTCCGCGTCGACGTCGACGCAGTTCGAGGTCAACCCTATTGCGGCACGGTCGAGAGCGTCTCGGGCGCCAGCGGTTCCGAGTTCGCACTGCTGCCGCCGGACAATGCCACCGGCAACTTCACCAAGATCGTCCGGCGCTTCACGGTCCGGATCCTGCTCGATCCGGGACAGCCAGGCATGGAACGGCTCGCGGGCGGGATGTCGGTGCAGCCGATGATTGCGCTCGGTTCGCACGCGGATGGCCGCGCTCATCGAGGCGCGCTCGGATGGCTGTCTGGTCCGTTCGGATGCGGGCAAGCGACTGTTCGGTGAGCAAGGCGCGGCGATTGTGTCTCGCAGCAGGGCTTGTGAAGATTGACGGGAGGCATCGCGAACGGCGATGACATGGCACGCTGCTCGATTTCAGATCGGACCACTACCATGCGACACCATTGGAGAAGCAACGTCATCGCTTGCCTGCTTGCCGCCGCAACCGGCGCGTACGCTGCGGAGAGCAAAACGATCTACGTCTCGCCTGGAACCCCCGCGGTCGAATGTGTCGCGCGGGTGAACTACGACCTCTTCATGGAATTGCCGGGCTACTTCGCGCGGGATCCGGGCCGTCAGGTCTGCGTGCCCTTCACATACCCCGTGCACTTCACCCCATCGGGCTATCAGGGCGACTACTTTGCGGCTGAGTTCACTGACGCGAAGATCAAGGCGAAGTACGCGGCATGCAAGCAGGATTCCGCGTGCCGCGAAAAGCTCGCGAGTATCCCGCCGCTCAACGCGGTGCCCAGCGAGTTCCGTTCGACAGGAACTGTCGATGAGTCCGGAAGGATCGATCCGCATGGCGCGATCGATCTGAGGAGGATCCGGCGTCCGAAGTACTTCGGCAGTCCGGAGTATCGCGAGCCGATCGCAGAGGCCGAAGCGCGCACCTGGGTCATCGAATTCCATGTGCCTCGCGAAGCGTACGAACGCCTGCACATGAAGCGAACGGATCCGGCTGCGTTGCGCGGCTGGTACATCGAAGGAACGGGAGTGCCTGACGAGAAGGGCGGGAAGATTCGGGCGCTGATCGTGCTCATCGGCGGCCGCAGTGTCGAAACCACGGCGATACAGGCGCCGGACGCGCGACCCTATGACTATGACCCTGCGGCGTCGTCCTATGTGATGCGCAAGTATCCGGATGCAACGTCCGAGAAGTTCGGTGCGCGCGGCTGGCGCGATCACCTCTATGAACTGAACCGCGCCGGTTTCGATGTCCTCACCTTCGACAAGCGCGGTCATGGCATCTCCGGTGGTTACAACTCCGTCAACACCCTGGAGCAGGGTCGAGACATGTGGCGCGCGCTGGATGCACTCGAGACGGGCAAAGGTGTGCGCGCGCTGTCGCCTTCGGGTGAGTTGCTGGAAGGGCCGGCAGTTCGCGGAAGATTCCTCGCGGGAATGAAAGCAAGGCAGATCCCCGTCATCTTCGGCGGTTCATCGCAAGGCTCCATCACGACGGCGTGGGCGATGCATCAGAACTTCGTCGAGGACTGCACGTATGACTTGCCCGAAGTGCGCTGCTCGCCGCCGCATCGTTACAACGTCAAAGGGGCACTGCTCCTCGCAACGGTCGGTGGCGGTGTCGGCGCCCGGCCCGTGCCGGTCGATCCCGATGCCGGTGTGCTCGACGAAGCGCGATCCCGCATCGAACATAACGTCGTGATGCTGCCCAGCTCGGAGCCCATGGCACATATATATGAGTGGCCGGCAGTGTTCTTTGCCCGGGGATTGTGGGACTTCGCCGAATCGCTGGAAGCGACGTTCGATTTCTATCAGCGGGTGAAGGGTCTGAAGGAGATCGTCGTGGTACGCGGGCCGCATTCCGAGGTTGATACAGGCGAGAACAGCGGGTATGTGACGGAACGGATGGTGGCGTTTTCGACGGCAGCGGTGCTGGGGGAGAGGGAGGTGCCGGGTGCAGCACAGGTGAAGGATCTGAAGGACCTGGTCAGGTCGAGTCCGGCGCTGTGGGAGGGGTCGAGTCGGCCGGAGTGAGAAGGGTGTGTGATGTATGAGAGCCGGGTGCGTTACTGCTGTTTAGCCGTTACTGACGGTGGGTGATGACTGCTTTCGACCCAAAGCGG
>CAYWHG010000181.1:0-8562 GCA_964457865.1 uncultured Steroidobacter sp. | reverse complement strand
CGTTAGCCGATAAGAGAAATACGGCGTTGACGTAGTACGGCATTGCCGTATACGATCGGCATCGATGTTCACCTTCATCGAGACCAAGCTGTTTTCTCGCCTTGCCGATGAATACCTTCCCGATGATCAGTTGTCGCGCTTGCAGCATCATCTCAATGAGAACCCGGAGGCCGGGGACATCATTCGAGAGTCGGGTGGTGTTCGGAAGTTGCGGTGGGGTGCAGCGGGTCGTGGAAAGCGCGGTGGGCTTCGAATCATTTACTACCTGAGATCGAAGCAAGGCGAGATCTGGCTGCTCACGCTTTATGCCAAGAACGTAGCAGAGAGTATTTCCGGTCGAACCTTGAAGAAGATCAAGGAGGAGATAGATGGCTAGCCGTAAGAGAGACATTGGTAAGGAGATTCTCGAGGGTATCCGCGCGATCAAGCGCGGTGAGCACGGTCGGGTAACGAAAGTGCCTTCTGTGTCCAGTATCCGAGAGCAGACCGGCCTGTCCCAGGCTGTATTTGCCCGCCTACTCGGGGTATCTGTCCGAACGTTGCAAGAGTGGGAGCAAGGACGGCGTGCGCCTTCTGGCGCAGCGAGAACCTTGCTGCTCGTCGCAGCCAAGAATCCCCATGCGCTCCTGGACGTAGCGTGAAAGTCTCAAGCCACGGACGGCTAACAAATTCATGCACGCGACGTGCGAGGACGCACGCGCGCGATGAATGACGTTATCCGATGAGAAGACGGTAAATACGGAGCCGGCATATACTCGGCCTCACGAGGTGACATATGCGCAAACTGGAAGAGATTGAAGATCAGATTCGGAATCTGAGTGGCACTGACCTGATTGAATTTCGGAAGTGGTATTCGGAATTCGATGCTCAAGCCTGGGATGCTCAATTCGAAGCCGACGTAAAGGCAGGGAAGCTGGACAAGTTGGCTGAAGCAGCTCGAAACGCTCACAAGGAAGGCAAGAGCACAGAATTTTGAAACACTTTGCTCACCAGACTTCTGGTATCACTATCGCGCGTTGCCCGCCGACGTGCAGCAACTCGCAGATCGTTGCTTTGAACTGATGAATTCGAATCCTCGCCACCCGTCCATACGTCTCAAGCACGTCGGACAGTTTTGGTCTGCTCGCGTTGGCCTTCATTGGCGCGCCGTTGGCACTGACGTTGAGAACGGAATCTCCTGGTTCTGGATTGGTAGCCATGCCGAGTACGACAGACTCATCGGATAACAAGCGTTTCGAGCCGACGTAACGAACTTCGCTAGCGCGAAACGATAGGTGAATCAGAGTCCGTCCAGGCTCAACAACAGGGGGAACGATGGAATCGCTCAATCTCTGGGCCGTGCTGGTGGCAGCGCTCGCATCGTTCATGCTCGGCGCGCCGTGGTATTCGCCGGCCCTGTTTGGCAACGCATGGAATCGGGAATCAGGCGAATCGCGCCCGAAGGGCCAGGGACACCCGGCGAAGGTGTTCGGCCTGAGTTTCGTTTTTTCGCTCATTGCCGCCACGGCCTTCGCCTACTGGCTGGGGCCGAACCCGCCCCTGGCCTACGCCCTCGAACGCGGACTGCTCGCCGGCGCGTGCTTCGTCGCGGCCAGCTTCGGCATCAACTATCAGTTCGCCAACCGCAGTTTTCTGCTGTGGCTCATCGATGGCGGCTACCACACGGTACAGTTCCTGCTGTTCGGACTCGTACTCGGGCTGTGGCACTGAGAGAGGCTTGCATCTCGGCGGCAGGCCCATGAACAATGCCGCATCGAATTCGCGGGAAGCACTTCATGCCCTCCAAGCGCAAAGCCGGCCGCCGTAGCATCCGCAAGGCGCCAGCCACCAAGCAACGCAGCCACGCACGCAACGCGGTGCTCACCAAGCGCAAACGGCCTGCACTCGCAACACCCGGCCTCAAGGGTCTGTATCCCGCCATCGAGCCGTACAACACCGGCTACCTGCACGTCTCCGACGAGCACCAGATCTACTACGAGGAATGCGGCAATCCGTTGGGCAAGCCGGCGGTGTTCGTCCACGGCGGTCCGGGTGCGGGCTGTGACCGTCGTGCGCGCAGCTTCTTCGATCCGGATGCGTATCGCATCATCCTGTTCGATCAGCGCGGCTGCGGACGCAGCAAGCCGCGCGCCAGTCTGGTCGACAACACGACCTGGCATCTCGTTGCCGACATGGAAGCACTGCGCACGAAGCTGGGAATCGAGCAGTGGCTGGTCTTCGGCGGCTCATGGGGCTCGACACTCGCCCTCGCCTATTCGCAGAGCCATCCGGAATGCGTCTCGGGGCTGGTCCTGCGCGGCATCTTCATGCTGACGCAGTTCGAACTGAAATGGTTCTACCAGGAAGGCGCGAGTGCGATATTCCCGGACCACTGGGAGAACTACGTCAAGGCCATCCCGCCGGCCGAACGCGGCGACCTGATCCAGGCGTTCTACAAGCGGCTGATCAGCGACGACCGCGCGGTGCGCGTGAACGCCGCGCGTGCCTGGTCCATCTGGGAAGCCGCGACCAGCTACCTGCACATCAACGAAGAGAACGTCAACAAATGGGGCGAAGAGGATTTCGCAGTCGCGGTGGCGCGCATCGAGTGTCACTACTTCGTCAATCGCGGCTTCCTGGAAACCGAAGATCAACTGCTGCGCAATGTGGCACGCATCCGCCATATCCCCGCAGTCATCGTGCAGGGCCGCTACGACGTCGTCTGTCCGATGCAGACGGCCTGGGCGCTGCACCGCGCCTGGCCCGAAGCCGAATTCCACATCAGTCCCGACTCCGGCCACTCCGCCTTCGAGGCCGGCAACACGCACGCATTGGTTACGGCGACGGACAAATTCAGGTGACGTGAGTGACGAAGGTCAAAGCGCTGCCGCCCCCGTCACTTTCGTGACCTTCGTAACTTCCTCTACACCAACGTAAAGAAGAACGTCGCGCCGTTGCCGGGCGAACTCTCGACCCAGATGCGCCCGCCATGGCGATCGATGATGCGCTTGGCCGTGGCCAGGCCGACGCCGCTGCCCTGGAACTCGCGCTTGTCGTGCAGGCGTACGAAGGGCTGGAACAGCCGTTGCGCGGCGGCGGCATCGAAGCCGACGCCGTTGTCGCGCACCTGGTAGACGAAATGCCCGTCGACGGTGCTGCGCGAGAACTCGATCCTCGCCATCTGCGCGTGCGCGGAAAACTTCCAGGCATTGGCGAGCAGGTTGTGCAGCACATTGCCGATGAGTTCCGGATCGGCGGTCTCCAGCATGTCCGGTTCGATGACATGTTCGACCTGTCGTCCCCGCTCGGCGATGTGCAGATCGCACAGCATGCGCTCCGCGAGTTCACTGAGGTTGACCTGCTCGCGCTGCACCACGCGACTGCCGATCTGCGAGAACCGCAGCAGGTGGCCGATCATGTCGTGCATGCGCCGCGCGCCGCCCTGGATGCGTTGCAGGTACTCGCAGACCTTGCCGCTGCCTCCGCCCGCGCCTTCCTGCAGCGCGAGCGAGCTGAAACCTTCGATCACCTGCAGCGGCGAACGCAGGTCGTGCGACACCGTGTACGAGAAGCTTTCCAGTTCGCGGTTGGCCTCTTCGAGGCTGCGCGTCCGTTCGCCGATGCGCTGCTCCAGTTCGGCATTCAGTTCATGCAGGCGCGCGTTCGCCTCGGCGAGCTGCGCATTTGCGGCCGACAGCATCTGGCTGCGCGCGGCTTCGCTCTGCAGCAGTGCGTTGAGCTTGCGGAACGTCGTGCCGGAAATGACGACTGCTGTGACCATGAAGGCGGAGAACGCCGCGCCGGTGTGAATCCAGTTGGCGCCGCTCAGCAGATACTCGTGCGACTGGACCGCCTGGGGCAGCACGCCGTTGACCGTCAGGATTCCGACGACTGCGAAGGTGCCCATGCATATCGCCGCAGCGACGATACCCGCGCGCAGCCCCAGCACCAGCGGCGCTGCGAGCACCAGCAGAGCGTAAGCCAGGCCGTTGATGCCGACGATGCCGGTGCGCAGCAGGCCGATGGTGCCAAGCACATAGAGCGTGCCGAGGAACAGCAGTGCAATGACGGAAGAATCGAGACGATGGCGCCGCAACCATCCCAGCAGCAGGACGACGTAGAGGCCGGCGTGGAGGAAGACGGTCCACGGCCGGGTATGCAGATCGCGCAGTATCGTCAGCGGCAGCAGCAGCGTGAATGCCAGCAGCACCCAGCCCAGCGTACGCATCAGCAGATCGCGCCGCGTCGCTTCGAGACCGGCCGCGGCAGTCATGCGCAGCTCGGCGGCACCGCACGACGGCTGCGGCGTATCCGGCCCGGCCACGACCATCGACGCGCTCCCGGCGCGTCGCTCGCGGCGGCAGGTTCTCGCGGCAGTCCGCTGCATGACGTTACCCGCAGCGAGCATGGCGGCGCTGTGTTTCGCGTTCGAGGAACCAGCGCAGCATGCGCAACTCGTCTTTCGCCACGAAGAAGGCGGCACCCATTTCGGCCGCCTTGCGCCGCAGGTCGGGAAAATCCGCCTGCGTCACGATGATGACGGTCTGCTCGGGATACGACTCGCGCAGCTTGCGCAGCGTCTCGAAACCATCGACCAGGCGCATGCGCAGATCGAGCGTGACGACATCGGGCTGGAAGGTCGCGCAGGCATCGAAGCCGTCGCGGCCGTTGGAGATTTCGCGGATCTCGCTGGCGATGCTGCGGATCCAGGTGGAAATCAGGGCACGCGTCGGCGCGTGATCGTCGATGATCAACACTTTCATGGGTGGTTCTGCGAGGGAAAGTGGCCGTGTCCGGGCGCGTACTTTCCGGTATGCGCTCGCCCGGATAAATCACGAGCGTTACGCAATCTGCACTGTGTGCCCGTGCGTAGGGTGCTGCGTAAGCTCGCTTAGGGGGCGGGCGTAGGGGAAGGTCTTAGAGCCAATGGCACTTACTCCCCTCGGCCTCACGCCAGCAGACTGAGCGATTCCCGGTTTTCGAGTGCGAACTGCAGCAGCGAATTGGCGCCCTTCAGCGAAAGCTTGGTGCAGATGTTGGTGCGGTGCGTTTCGATCGTGCGCGGGCTGACGTGCAGTTCGGCGGCGATCTCGCGCGAGGTTTTCTTGTCGGCGATGCGCTTGAGGATGCGCTTCTCCGCCGTCGTGAGATCGGCGAGGCCGGGCTTGTGCGACGCCAGTGCCTCCGCCTTGCCGCGCCGGCGCAGCAGGAATCCGGTGAGCGACGGACTCACGTAGGCATTGCCTTCGGCAACGGACACCAGACAGCTGATGATCTCGGTACCCGCGTTCTCCTTGAGCACGTAGCCGTCGACGCCTATGTTCATGGCCTTGTTGAACGCGGCTTCGTCCTTGAGCATCGTCAGCACGACAAAGCGGGTTGCCACGCCTTCGGCGCGCAACGACTGGGCGATATCGAGTCCCGTGCCATCGGGAAGATTGACGTCGAGCACGGCGAGATCGGGTTGCAGCTCGCGAATGAGCTGCCGGGCCTGGGCCCATGTGTCCGCCTCTGCCAGCAGTTCGAACCTGGCGTCGGACTGGATCACCTGCCGCAGCCCGGCGCGGAACAGCGGGTGATCATCGACAATCACGACCCGAATCGACTTCATCCACTTCCCCTCGTCTTCGTCATCTGTCCTCGTTGCCTGCGACACGGTCCGACGGTTCGGTGAACGACAGATTCACCTGCAGATGCGTGCCCCGGCCAGGCGCGCTGCGCACGTCCAGCGTACCGCCGAGCATCTGGGCCCGCTCGCGCATGCTCGTGAGGCCAAGGCCGTTGCCGTCGTTGCCGCCGGCCGGATCGAATCCGACACCGTCGTCGCGGACGTCCAGGTGCAGCATACCGACATCGCGCTCCAGCGACAGCGTGGCACGACGCGCCTGCGAATGACGCAGTACGTTGTTCAGCGCCTCCTGACAGATCCGGTAGAGATGGGTCGCAGCCTCGCCCTGCAACACATCGTCCACGTCTTCGATGCGACACTCGATCTGCATTGTCGTGGAATCACGGACCCGCTCGACCAGGCTGTTCAGTGCCTGGCTGAGGCCGAGCTGCTCGATCTGGATCGGTCGCAGATTCTGCGAGAGATTGCGCACCTCCGAAACGCAGTCCGATGCAATCTCCGCCACGGCGTGCAGATGCTCCACGACTTCCGGCGCGAGACCGGGCAGCTCCAGCGCGAGCATCATGCGATTGCGGATCAGGGACAGATTCTGCCCCAGGCCATCGTGCAGTTCGTTGGCCAGCCGCTGCCGTTCCTGTTCCTGAGCCGTCAGCAGATGCCGCGAGAACTCCTCGCGCGCGCGCAGCTCGCGTTCCTGCGATTGCCGCAGCAATTCGGCTGCACGCCGGCGTGCCGTGACATCGCGCACCGCCGCCACGCGCAGGGTGCGACCGCTGTCGGTCACGAACGAACGCGCCTGGATTTCCACGTGCGTGCGGCTGCCGTCCGGACGCTGGATGTGCGCTTCGTACATGCCGGCATCGCCGCTGCGCATCCTGCGTTCCACGACCGTCGCTGCTTCGTCAGTGAAGACACGCGAGGCGTCTCGCCCGATCACTTCTTCGCGCGTGCGTCCCATCATTGCGAGCAGTCGATCGTTGATGTCGACGAGGATTCCCTGGTCGGTGATGGCGATACCCTCAAAGGCTGCATCCGCCAGCGTCCTGAATCGCGCTTCGCTGTCGCGCAGCGCCTGTTCGGCACGCTCGCGATTCGTGACATCGACCACCACACCCAGCATGCATCGCGGTGCGCCGGACGCATCGCGCTCGAGTTCACCGCGCGTCTCGAACCATCGAGCCTCGCCCTCCTCCGCGCTGACCTGGAAGATCGACACGAACTTGGTGTCTGGCGTATGCAGCACCCGCTCGATCTCCTGCGAGATGCGCGCGCGGTCCTGCGGCACCATGATCGCCTCCAGCTCATGGCGATTCATCGGCAGGCGACCGAGCGGGAGATCGAAAACGCGATTGACGTTGTCCGACCACTCCATCTCGCCGCTGGTGATGTCCCACTCCCAGGTGACCATGCGAGCGGCGTCCAGCGCCTGGCGCAACTGGTTCGTGCTGTCGCGCAGCGCGCGCTCCGCCTTGTGCTTCTCGGTCACGTCCTCGACCATGCTGATCGCGTACTGCGGCTCGCCATGGGCACTGCGCACCAGCGACGCGTTGACGTGCACCCAGATGACGCGGCCGTCACGGCTCACATAGCGTTTTTCGCGACGGAAGCTCTCCATTTCGCCGCGCATGAGGGCGGCATACAGCCGCCGGTCTTCCGCTACATCGTCGGGATGGGTCACGTGCTCGAACGACACCTGCTGCATCTCCCCGCGCTCGTAGCCGAGCAGCGTGAGCATCATGTTGTTGGCGAGGACCGCGTAGCCCTGCGGATTGACCACCACGATGCCGACGGGCGAGGAATCGAACACGATGCGGAACTGGGCCTCGGCCTGCTGCAGGGCGTGCTCCATGTCGCGGCTTGCCGTGGCATCGGTGAACATGCCCAGCATGCCGACGATGGCATGGCGCTCGTTCTCGAGCGGGCTGGAGGAAATGCGCGTCCAGAGGTCCTTGCCGTCGCGACGGGTCAGATGGTGGTATTGACCGTCCGCCCCCCTGGCCAGCCACGCGCGCAGATCCCGTTCCGCCGCGCGGCGATCCTCGCTGTCGAGGAACTCCATGAGGCGTGTGCCGATCAGGTCGGCAGGACTCGCCCCCAGCATGTCGGCCATGCGTTGATTGACGAACGTGGTACGCCCTTCCATGTCGAACAACCACACACCCTCGCGAGTGGTATCGACGATCTTGCGCGCACCGATCGGCGGCACGTTTGCAGGCTCTTCCCGCGCCGGGCGCCGGACGCTGCCCTCGAGTCCGAAAATTCTTCGTATACCCATCCGCCCTGCCCCCTTCGCATGGAGGACTACTTCGCTTTGCCAGTCGTTAGATTCAATGGCGCTTAGTCAAAGCGGGTTGACAGTTGTCCGTTGACGGTTGACGGTCGGATAAGGAAGGCATTTTTCTGGCCGTCAACCGCCAACGGTCAACCGTCAACTCGTTAAGTAAGTGCCATTGTCATTAGACTAGTTTGACGCTGGCGCCACCATAGCGGCTCTACGCAATGACAGGCATTGCCGGATGCAATAGGCGCAGCAGACAAGTCAACAGACAGCAGGTTCTTTTCGTACACGCCAGGTCGGAACTCCATCGGGCTCGATGATGCCGTGCGTCACGAGCCAGTCGCGTGCGTCCGTCGCATCCTGTTCGAACCAGGCGCGGGCCGACCCGAGGCGGAATGTATAGCCCCAGGCATCCATGTCCGCCTGCATCCGGGCGCGCGAGCAGTCCGGCAGGTGATCGGCCAGAACGATCTGCAGGTAGCAGACGGCGTTCTCCTCGTCGTGGTCGCCGCCGGCATCCTTGTCCAGCCCGGTGCGTCGCGATGCATCCATGCAGATGAAGTGGCTTGCTTCATGCATCACCGAATGCAGCGGCGTATCCGGCCGCGCATACAGCCGGTTGCCCACCAGCCCCGCTTCGCTCTCGCCCCAGTAGGAACCGGCGATGTCGCTGCCG
>CAYWHG010000180.1:0-8612 GCA_964457865.1 uncultured Steroidobacter sp. | reverse complement strand
TCCGGACTGACCGCTTCGTGACCATCGTGGGCCCAGGCGGCATGGGCAAGACGACGGTCGCGGTCGCCGTCGCACATTCGATGCGGGAAGAGTTCAGGGGCAGTGTGTGCTTTGTCGATCTCGGTGCGCTCACCGATCCCGGCCTGGTCGCAGTAACGGTGGCCTCCACGCTGGGTCTGTCGATCCAGACTGCCGATCCGCTGCCGACACTGATCGCCTTCCTGCAATCGCGGCGCATGCTGCTTGTGCTCGACAACTGCGAGCATCTGGTTGACGCTGCGGCTTCCCTGACGGAAAGCATCTTCAACCGCGCGCCGGACGTGCACATCCTGGCGACCAGCCGCGAAGCGTTGCGGGTCGAGGGAGAGCATGCGCACTGGCTGCGTCCTCTGGAGACACCCGCGCCGGATGCCCGGCTTGCCGCAGAGGAAGCGCTGGCCTTCGCTGCAGTCCGGCTCTTCGTCGAGCGCGCTGCGGCGAGCGATCATCGCTTTCAGCTGACCGATGAGAACATCTCTGTCGTTGCCGAGATCTGCGGCCGTCTCGATGGAATTGCGCTGGCCATCGAGTTCGTCGCCGGGCGCATCGGCACCCATGGACTGGCGGGTACAGCGGACCTGCTGAGCAAGCGGCTGGGCCTGCACTGGCAAGGCCGGCGCACCTCGCTCCCCCGGCATCAGACGCTTCAGAGCCTGCTCGACTGGAGTTACGGCCTCCTGCCGTCACCGGAGCAGCAGGTACTGCGCAGATTGTCGGCATTCGTCGGTGCATTCGCGATCGATGCTGCGTACGCGGTCGCCTCCGGCGCCGACATGGATGAAGACCAGTTCGTCCATGCAATCGATCAACTGATCGCGAAATCGCTGGTGTCATCCGTGCAGAAGCACGATGGGGTCGCGCGCTACCGACTGCTGGAGACCACCCGGCTCTATGCCGCCCAGAAGCACGAAGAGAGCGGTGAATCGCATGCAACCGCAGAACGGCATGCGCGCCACTTCCTCCGCGTGTTGCGTGCCCAAGCCGGCGGACAGACCCAGGCGGCCATGCTGCACGATCAGCTCGGCAATGTCCGCGCGGCCCTCGAGTGGTGCTTCAGCAAGCCCCCTGGAACACACGCAGCAGGCAACCCCGAACTCGGCATTGATCTTGCGGCAGCCGCAACGCCGGTCTTCCTCGATCTTTCTCTGTGGAGCGATTGCCTGCGGTGGACTGAATCCGCCCTCGCCATCCTGCCCGATGCAGCGGGAGGCAGCCGCTGTGAACTCGTACTGCAGGAAGCGCGTGCGATGTCCTCGTTGATGACGGCTGCAAACGATGCGCGCGCGGCGATCGACCGGGGTCTCGAGATCGCCCGGCAGCTCAAGGAGACGCAGATTCGTTTTCGCCTGCTCGGCGCGCTTCATGTCTACCTGCTGCGCATGACCGACTTCAAGGCCGGTCTCACGGTGGCCGAGGAAATGGATGCCATTGCAAGCGAGACCCGCAGTGAGTCATTCAGGGTGATCGCGGACTGGGTGCTCGGCTCGTCTCATTTCGTTCTCGGAAATCCCGTCGTGTCGCGACAGCACTTCGAGAATGGATTTTCGCTTCCGGTGGAAGCCGGCAATCGTCATCAGCTGGCGGGCCTGCACTATCGGACACGGGCGCTCTATGGCCTGGCACGGGTCCTCTGGTTGTGCGGCTACCCCGATCGTGCGTTGCGGCCTGCGAGACAGGCGGTCGCCGAGGCAGCGGTTACCGGCTCGCCGGTCAATGTGAGTTATTCGCTCGTCTACAACTGCTACGTGTTTCTCTGGTGCGGTGACTTCGTGACTGCGCAGTCGATGATCGACGAAGTCATGGCGCAGCCGCATTGGGAAGGTCGCCTGATGTGGTTCCACGTCGAAGCGCTTGCCCTGAACGGCGAGCTGCTGATCCGCCGAGGCGACGTCGACAAGGGAATCGAACTGCTGCATCGTGCACTGGCAGACATGCAGGCCGCCAGCCAGAAGCATCTGATGCTGACGGTCACGGCCTGCTGGCTCGCAGAAGGACTGGTCGCCGTCGGACAACCCGGCGAGGCTCTCGCAATCATCGATGAAGCCATCGCCCATTCGCCGAGCGGTGAGCAGTCGTGGATGGCGCCCGAGCTGTTGCGTGTCAGAGGCAGCGTGCTTCTGTCGAACCGGAAACTCCCCGAAGCAGAACTTCCTCTCCTGCACTCGCTCGCACTCGCCAGGCAACAAGGAGCGAAGGGATGGGAGTTGCGCACGGCGACGACACTGGCCCAGCACTACGCCACACAGGGGCGGGACACCGAAGCCCGTGACCTGCTCGAGAACATCTATCGTCAGTTCACAGAAGGTTTCGATACGCCCGACCTGGTGGAGGCACGAAGGCTGCTGGAGGAACTGGCTGATATCCAAGGCCATTCGCCGATCGAGGATCTTCGCGACGTCGCGAGTTCCCTTCCGAAGCACACAGCAGAAAGCGCCGTCGTTGCGCGTATCGTCGCCAGGAGTGCCGAGTAGTGTCATACATCAGCAACGCCGTCGAGTACGCATTGCATTGCCTGCTGTACCTGGTGGAGACCAACACCTCGTCGGCCGGCGTCAGTACGCGTGACCTTGCCGACCTGCAGGGCGTCTCTCCCGGGTACCTGGCGAAGATCTTCACGAAGCTGCATCAGGCCGGACTTGTCGTGGGCACCGAAGGCGCTGGTGGTGGCTTCGCGCTGGCACGGGCACCGGAGAAGATCAGCGTGCTGGACGTCATCGTCGCGATCGACGGCAGAAAGCCCCTGTTCGACTGCCAGGACATCCGGCTCGGCTGCGCTGTCTTCGGCTCCACGGTACCGCGCTGGGCGTCGAAAGGCGTGTGCTCGATTCACGCCGTCATGCTCGAAGCCGAAGCACGCATGCGCACGGTCCTTGCGGGCCACACCCTTGCCAGTGTCACCGCTCGCGTCGCGGCGAAGGCGCCGGCCTCGTTCTCGAGCGACGTCTCCGACTGGCTGGCCCTGCGCCCGGCGACCCGGCACCGTGGCGTCCGCAAGACCCGTGTGGGCCGCGCGCGATGAACCAGGCAACCCGGCACTCGATGGCATTTGCGCGTTGTCGAACGGAGATCCCCCTGTGAAGCACGGCACCGACCATGCGATCGCATCATTCGGGCCGTTCCGGCTTTCTGCCGCGACGCGCCAGATCGAACGCAACGACACCCCGGTTGTGCTCGGTGATCGCGCGCTCGACATCCTGATTGTGCTGGTCGAACGGGCGGGCGAAGTGGTCAGTCAGAAGGAGCTGCTGTCGCGCGTGTGGCGCGATCTCGTCGTCACACCGGGAAATCTGCGGGTCCACATGACTGCGCTGCGCAAGGCACTCGGGGATGGCGAAGGCGGTGCGCGTTACATCGAGAACGTCGTGGGTCAGGGTTACTGCTTCGTCGCGCCGGTGTCGCGAACGGGATCACCAGCATCCGCCACGACGGCATCTGTTCCGGTGTCCATTTCCGCGCTGTCGGACGCACGGACACTGCCTCCTCCCCTGACGCGTATGGTTGGCCGCGACGAGACCGTTCGCACCATTGCCGCAGATCTGCACATGGATCGCTTCGTGACGATCGTCGGCGCCGGCGGCATGGGCAAGACCACCGTGGCCGTTGCGGTCGCTCATGCAGTGAAAGAAGAGTTCGGCGGCAACGTGTGTTTCGTCGACATCGGCGCCCTCACCGATCCATTGCTGCTCCCGACGATAGTGGCATCGACCCTGGGTCTCACGGGCCAGAGTCCTGATGTGCTGGCAACGTTGATGTCGTCCCTGCAGAGCGCACGGCTGCTGCTGGTTCTCGATAACTGCGAACATGTCATCGACGCGGCCGCCTCGCTCGCGGAGCTGATCTTCGGTCAGGCACCCGGTGTGCACATCCTTGCCACCAGCCGCGAGGCGCTGCGCGTCGAGGGCGAACACGCGCACTGGCTGCGCCCGCTCGAGAGCCCGCCGCAGGATGCGCCGGTGAACATGAAGACTGCTCTCACGTTCCCCGCGATAAAGCTCTTCGTCGAGCGTGCGACGGCCGCCGACAATCGTTTTCAGCTCGCGGACGACAACGCCTCCACCGTTGCCGATATCTGCCGGCGGCTCGATGGCATAGCACTCGCGATCGAGTTCGTCGCGGGGCGGGTTGGAACGTATGGCCTGGAGGGAACGGCCGATCTTCTCGACAAGCGACTCGGCCTGCACTGGCAGGGCCGTCGTACCGCATTGCCAAGGCACAAGACCCTGCATGCGCTACTCGACTGGAGCTATGGCCTGCTGCCGCCGTTCGAACAATGCGTACTGCGCAGACTCTCGATCTTTGTCGGTCCGTTCACACTGGAGGCGGCACGCGCCGCCACCCATGACGAACCGGACGAATCCGCACTCGCGATCGCACTCGACTCGTTGATTGCGAAGTCCCTCGTATCGACACACAAGGCCTGGGACGCAATAACAACTTACCGTCTGCTCGAGACAACCCGCATCTATGCGCTCGAACGACTCGAAGAAGCGAACGAAGTTGACGCGGTCGCCGGGCGACATGCGCGGTACTACGCCGGACTGTTGAAGGCACATTCAATACCCGCACGCCATGAGCATCTGGGCAACGTGCGTTCCGCACTCGAATGGTGTTTCGGCGATCGCGGCGGGACATCGGTTCCCGAGCGAACCGGGGTCGGGATCGAGCTGGCCGCGGCTTCGGTCGCCACGCTCCTGCATTTCTCCCTATGGAGCGAATGCCTTTCCTGGAGCAAGACCGCCCTTGCCCGCCTCCCGGACACGGTCAACGGCGACAAGCGCGAGCTAGTGCTCCAGGAAGCCGTGGCCATCTCCTCGATGTACATGGGCGCGGCCGACGTCAAGCCAGAGATCCTGCGGGGCATCGAGATCGCACGACAGCTTGCCGAAACGGCGATCCACCTGCGGCTGCTTGCCTCGCTGCATTTCTACTCGCATCGCGTCACCGATTTTCAGGCCTCGCTGGCCATCGGCGAGCAGATCGATGCGGTCGCGAGAACGACGAACGATGTGATCTTCCGGGCCATCTCGGACTGGCTATGCGGTTCATCACAGATGTGTCTCGGCAATCAGGAGGCCGCGCTGCAGCTGTTCGAGCGTGGCTTCACTCACGGCGGCGACCACTACGCCGCGAATGCGCAGCAGCTGGGAATCTACTACCGATCGCGCGGCCTGGTCGGGCTTGCACGTGTGCAATGGCTGTGCGGCCACCCCGAACAGGCACTGCAGACCGCGCAACAGGCTTTGGCGGAATCCGCGCAGACCGCGGCCGTCAATCGCAGCTACACACTGCTGATCGTCTGTCACGTCTTTCTCTGGCGCGGCGATCTCGATACGGCCCTTGAAGTGATCGAGCAGGTCATGGCACAGCCGCACTGGCAGGGCCGCCTCGTCTGGTTTCACACCGAAGCGCTCGCACTCAAGGGCGAAGTGCTGATGCGTCACGGCCGGCTCACGGAAGGCATCGAGCTGCTGCGCACGGCGCTCACCGACATGAAGACCAGGAACCAGAAGAACCTCATGCTCACGGTCACGGCCTGCGCTCTCGTCGAGGGACTGGCTGCCGCCGGCCATCTCGACGAGGCGCTCGCGCTCATCACCGACACGCTTGCGCGGCCGCCCGGCGATGCGCAGACCTGGGAGGCGCCGGAGCTGCTGCGCGTCCGCGGAAGCATCCTGATGTCGATGCCGCACCCCGACGAGATCGAGGCAGAACGCTGCCTTGCCCATTCGCTCGCGCTTGCGCGGAAACAGCGCGCCAGCGGATGGGAACTGCGGACGGCGATGACGCTTGCCCGCCTCAGATCGAGACAGCACCGCGCGACAGAGGCACGCGACGTGCTCACGAACATCTGCGCCAGGTTCACTGAAGGATTCGACACACAGGATCTCCGGGCAGCCCGTGAACTCTTGAGCGATCTCGACCGTGGCGTCGCCGCTCACTCCCCTGTTGCCGACGTCCCCCAGCTTCCCTGACGCCCTTCCTCTCGACTCGCGCCCGGTAAATCCGGCGCTGCGGTTCAACAATCGCCGCTTTCATCCAAGTGTCAGCCTCCGGCATCGCAGACACTGTCATCAGACAGTCGGATCACGAGGAGACATCGTATGAAGAGTCAGTTCGCCGCCACCCTGCTCGGGTTGCTTGCGGTATCGAGTGGCATGGCGGAACCGGTGAAGCCCACCATCGTGCTGGTTCACGGCGCATTCGCCGATTCATCCAGCTGGAATGGCGTCATTGCAATCCTGGAGAAGGACGGATTCCCGGTCGTTGCGGTGGCGAATCCATTGCGCGGCGTCCGCAGCGATGCGCGCTATGTCGCGGACATCGTCAACAGCCTGAATACGCCGGTAGTCCTGGTGGGTCACTCGTACGGCGGTTCCGTCATCAGCTCGGCGGAGATCGCCACCGGCAACGTCGCCGCACTCGTCTACGTCGCTGCGTTCGCACCGGAAGCCGGCGAAACTGCAGTCGGTCTCTCCGGGAAATTTCCAGGCAGCACGCTCGGCGGCGCGCTCGCAGCGCCGGTGGCACTCTCAGGTGGCGGAAGCGATCTGTACATCCAGCAGCCGAGATTTCATGACCAGTTCGCGGCGGACGTATCGGCATCCAGCGCTGCGGCGATGGCTGCAGGACAGCGCCCCATCACGGAAGCTGCACTCAATGAAACCGCCAGTGACCCGATCTGGAAATCGATTCCGTCCTGGTTCATTTACGGCGATCAGGACAGGAACATTCCACCGCAGACACTGGGATTCATGGCCGAGCGCGCCAAGTCCAGAAAGACGCAGGTGGTCAGGGGCGCATCGCACGTCGTGATGGTGTCCCATCCTGAAGCCGTCGCGAAAATGATCGAACTCGCGGCGACCGCCCGCTAGGGAATCTCTGATTTGCCGCCTAGTGGTCATTCCCGCGTAGGCGGGAATCCATCTGAAGGATGGGTCCCCGCCTGCGCGGGGACGACTGGGTAGATCAGATCTTCCCTGGTTCGCATTCCTCTTCCCTCCCTTCAACTCATGATGCGCGCGCGCGACTCAGCCAATGCGGTCGACCCCGTCCGCCGGCGCCTGCTGTGCACCGCATCTGCTGCCATGGCAATGATTCCGATGAGCGCGATCACGACCTCAGGCAGTTCAGCACCCGCATTCGGGCCTCTCCGGCAAGTCGACGCTGGCGACCTGAACATCGGCTACGTCGATCTCGGACCCGTTGACGGTCATCCAGTGATCCTGCTGCACGGCTGGCCGTACGACATCCACAGCTACGCCGAGGTTGCGCCGCCGCTCGCTGCAAGGGGATTCCGGGTCATCGTCCCGTATCTGCGCGGCTTCGGAACGACGCGCTTTCGATCCGGCAACACAATGCGCAACGGCCAGCAGGCCGCACTCGCATCAGACGTCATTGCATTGATGGATGCGCTAAGACTGAAGAAGGCACTTCTCGGCGGCTTCGACTGGGGCGCTCGCGCCGCCAACTGCGTCGCCGCACTCTGGCCCGAGCGCTGCAGCGCCATGGTGTCCGTGAGCGGCTACCTGATCGGCAATCGCGAAACCGGTGCAAAGCCGCTGCCGCCGAGAGCAGAGCTGAACTGGTGGTACCAGTTCTACTTCGCCACCGAGCGCGGCCGTGCCGGCTATGCAGCCCATCGACACGAGTTTGCGAAGCTGATCTGGGAGCTGGGATCACCCCAGTGGCAGTTCGACGACGCAACCTTCAAGCGATCAGCCACTGCCCTGGACAATCCCGATCACGTCGACATCGTCGTTCACAACTACCGCTGGAGAATCGACGCGGCACCGGGCGAATCAGAATACGACGCGCTCGAAACACGCCTCGCGACTGGCCCTTCCATCCCGATTCCGACCATCACGCTGGAAGGCGACGCCAACGGCGCTCCCCATCCGGACAGCGCGACTTACGCAAAGAAATTTACCGGACGGCATGAGCACCGGCTGATCAAAGGAGGCATCGGTCACAACCTTCCACAGGAAGCGCCACAGGCGTTTGTCGATGCAATTGTGGATGCCGATCGCTTGAGCATGTAGCAATTGCCATTCCGGCCCCTCCGCTGCAAAGCGGGGGAGGGTCAGGAAGGAGGCGCATCGCTCCAATTCATCACCGCCTCGTCCAAGAACTGGAACACGTCCTGATCCAGCATCGCCGCACAACGACTTTCTGACGAGTGCCGCCGATGACCAGCAAACAGATACCGATTCATTCCGGATTCTCCGCAAGTTCCACGGCCGCCGAGGTTGTGCGCGGACTGGACCTGACCGATCAGGTGGTGATCGTGACCGGCGGCTACAGCGGTCTGGGACTCGAGACGGCCCGCGTTCTGTCGGAAGCCGGAGCCACGGTGATCGTGCCGGCCCGCGACGTCGCCAGAGCGACGCAGGCGTTGCACTCCGTGCCGGCTGCGCAGATTCACGCACTCGATCTGATGGATCCCCGCTCCATCGACGCCTTCACCAACGAGGTCCTGGATCGGTACTCGACTCTCAAGGCGCTGATCAACTGTGCCGGGATCATGGCCAATCCACTATCGCGTGATTCGCGCGGCTACGAGAGTCAGCTATCGA
>CAYWHG010000179.1:0-8625 GCA_964457865.1 uncultured Steroidobacter sp. | reverse complement strand
GGCGCGCCACTTCCGCAAAAAAATCCATTCCGATTCGCAAGCCCCGATCCAGCGGTCAGGAGTTCGTCTGCCCGATCACTCGGTTCGATGGAAACAGATCGGCGACCGCATCACGCAGTGTTGCCCCCGTGCGCGCAACGGGGTCGTTGCAGCTCCCTTGATCCCGAGTCGCACGCCGCATTTATTGTAATAAGAATAATTACGATTAAGATTCCGTTTCCTATCAGAAGAGTGCTCAGCCATGACCGGCATCCCCGCTGCCACTGCCTTCCGCCGCGCTCCGCGACGCCGTCGTCTCACTCAAACGATCGGAATGGCGCTTGCGGCCGCCGGTACGGCGGCGCGGGCCGCCGAAGAAGGCGACACACAGCAGTTGCCCCGCATCAAGGTCGAGGAATCGGTGACGCGCGAAGTGTCCTCGCCCAAGTTCACGGCACCCCTGATCGATACGCCGCAGAGCGTGACGATCGTGCCGCGGGAAATCTTCACCCAGCAGGGCGCGCAGAATCTGACCGACGTGCTGCAGAACACGCCGGGCATCACGTTCAACGCCGGCGAGAACGGCTTCGCGACCGGGCTCAGCAACTTCAGCATGCGCGGCTTCGATACTTCCGGGAGCGTCTTCATCGATGGCGTGCGCGATTCGGGCAACTACAACCGCGACGTCTTCAATCTCGAACAGGTGGAAGTGGTCAAGGGACCGGCGGGCGACGACGGCCGCAGCAGCGCGGGCGGCTACGTGAACCTGGTCACCAAGACGCCCCATGCCGGCAATGCCTATTCCGGCAGCGCCACGCTGGAGTTCGACGAATACGACGGCGACGAGAACCTGCGCGCAGCCTTCGACATCAACCAGTCGCTGTCCGACAGCACGGCGCTGCGTCTGAACGTGCTGGTGCAGGACGGCGGCGTGCCGGGTCGCGAAGTGGCCGAACGCAACGCCTGGGGCATCGCGCCTTCGCTCGCCTTCGGGCTGGGCTCGCCGACGCGCTTCGTGCTCGCCTATCAGCACGTCGAACAGGACGACGTGCCCGACTGGGGCGTACCGGCGGCGTTCATCGACGGCATGATGCGACACGAGCCCAGCCTCGATGGCGAATCGCTGCGCGACAAGTTCTACGGCCTGTCCTCCGATTTCGATGACGTGCGCACGGATTCGGCGCTGGCGCGCATCGAGCACGATTTCGCTTCCGGCCTGACGCTCAGCAACCAGACCCGCTGGTCGCAGACCGAGCGCGAGTCCATCTACACGCTGCCCACCGGCTATACGCCGGCCAACCAGAGCGTCGCGACGCAGCGCCAGGCCTATCAGCGCGAGAGCGATTCGCTGTCGAACCTCACCAACCTCGGCCTGCAGTTAGCCACCGGCGCAGTACGGCACAATCTGTCGTTCGGCCTGGAACTGGTGCGCGAGGAATCCCGCGCCGAGCGCTTCCCGGCTCAGAACAATCCGGGTACCGGCGCGGCCATCAGCGTCTTCGATCCCGACAGCAACCGTGCCGGCCCGTGGCTGGTCGCGCCGACGCAGAACAGCGATGTCGAGATCGAAACCGTCGCAGCCTATGTCTACGACACGCTGATCTTCAACGCGAACTGGGAACTGAGCGGCGGTCTGCGCGTGGAGCGCTACAAGGTCGACATCGAGAGCCGGACCGCAGCGGGGGCGCCCGAAGGTCCGGACGGCTACGAGGTCAGCGACACGACGGTCAGCGGCAAGCTCGGGCTGGTGTACAAGCCGAATGCGCACGCCAGCCTCTATGCGGCCGTGGGACTGGCGGCGCTGCCGCCGGGTTCGTTCCTGTCCAATCCGGATATTTCGCGCGAAGGCGAGAATGCATTCCCCGGCGTGGGCACCGGCATGAACAGTCCCGACTCCAAAGTCCAGGAGTCCGTCAACTACGAACTCGGCACCAAGTGGAATTTCTTCGACGACCAGCTGCTGACGTCGATTGCGGCGTTCCGCACGGAAAGACGCAATGTCGGCATGAGCGGTCGCGACTACCGCGTCACGCCGCTGCCGCCCACGGCACTGCTCGGCTATGGCGAACAGATCGTGCAGGGCATCGAACTGAGCGCCGCCGGTCAGATTTCTCCTGCCTGGTCCATCCTGGGCGGCGTCGCGTTCATGGACAGCGAACGCAAGCACAGCGCCTTCCTGGACGAAGCGCGCCGGCTCGCCAATCCCGCCGACTACGGCACGGCCACGCGCACCAGCGGCGACGAACTGGCTTTCAGCCCGGAGATCACGGGCAACGTCTGGACGACCTATCGTCTGCCGATCGGCCTGACAGTCGGCGGCGGCGTGCGCTACGTCGGTTCGTCGTGGCTGGGTCGTCCCGACGATGCGGAGCGCATCATTCCGAACGGCACGTTCGGCAAGCTGCCGAGCTACACGGTCGTCGATGCCATCGTCTCCTACGACGTGACGTCTGCGGTCGGCGTGCGACTCAATGTGCGCAACCTGACGGACGAGCTCTACGCGGTCTCGACCAACTGGGCCGGCCAGCGCGTCCTGCTCGGTGCGCCGCGTTCCTTCATGCTCAGCGCTGATATAAGGTTCTGAGCAGCCAACGGCAGCCCGTTTTCACTCCATGCTCATCGCCATCCCGGACGTATTGACTGCCCCGCAGGTCGCCGAGGGCCGCCGCATTCTCGAGGCGGCCCAATGGGTGGATGGGCGGGTCACGGCGGGCCACCAGGGCGCGCACGTAAAGCACAACCTGCAGTTGCCGCAGGGCAGTCCTGCGGCACGCCAGGTCGGCGAAATGATCGTGCGCGCGCTGGGCAGTCACGCGCTGTTCATGTCGGCGGCGCTGCCGCTGCACGTGTTGCCGCCCTTCTTCAACAGGTACTCGGATGGTCAGACGTTCGGCACCCACGTGGACGGTGCCGTGCGTGTCATGCCGAACGGCCAACGCATCCGCACCGACATCTCCGCCACGCTGTTCTTCAGCGCACCGGACGAATACGACGGCGGCGAGCTGGTGGTGGAAGACACCTACGGCGTCAAGAGCGTGAAACTGCCTCCCGGCCATCTGATCCTGTATCCGTCGACCAGCCTGCACCGCGTCACGCCTGTCACGCGCGGTACCCGCCTGTGCGCCTTTTTCTGGCTGCAAAGCATGATTCGCGACGATGCGCGGCGGACGCTGCTGTACGACATGGACGTCGCCATCCAGCGTCTCGGTGCGGAGAATCCCACGCATCCGTCCGTCATCCAGCTCACCGGCGTCTATCACAACCTGCTGCGGCAATGGTCGGAGATGTAGTCCGCAGCGAAATGGCGCGGGACACCCGAACTGGTTATTGTGGGCCGCCGAATCCGTGCCGGGCCCGATCGATCATGTCGACTCAAGAGCAGACCCTCGCTGGCCGCACCATCGCCGTTCCGGAAACCCGTGAACTCGATGTGTTCTCCGCGATGCTCGAACGTCGCGGCGCGACGGTGCTGCGCTGTCCGCTGGTGGCCATTCTCGACGCGCCCGATCCGCGTCCGGTGCTCGACTGGGTACGCGAGTTCAACACCGGCACCGTTCACGACCTGATCCTGCTCACCGGCGAAGGACTGCGCCGCATCCTGCGCTGTATCGACATCCATGCGCCCGATCATCGTGACGAGTTCATCCGTGCACTGACGCGCGTGCGCAAGATCACGCGCGGTCCCAAGCCGGCAAAGGCGCTGCGCGAACTCGGACTGAAACCGGACATCGCCGCGGAAGTGCCGACCACCGAAGGCGTGATCGACTCGCTGCGCCGGTCGGGCAGCCTGGCGGCGCGCAAGGTTGGCGTGCAGCTCTACGGCACCGAGCCGAATCTGCCGCTCGTGAATTTCCTGCGCGCGGCGGGTGCAACCGTCACGACGGTCGCTCCTTATATCTACGCCGACAAAGCCGACGACGAGGCGGTGCGTGCGTTGCTGGCGAAAATGGCGAACGGCGAAGTCGATGTCATCGCCTTCACGAGTACGCCGCAGGTCGAGCGCATCTTCGCCGTCGGACCGCCGGAGCTGGTGAAACAGGCGCTGGAGCGCACGGAAATCGCGGCCATTGGCCCGGTCGTGGTCGAGGCGCTCAAACGTCACCAGGTGACGGCGCGACTGGTGCCGCAGGATTCCTTCTTCATGAAGCCGCTGACGAGTGCGATGGAAGACGGGCTCGGACCGCGCAGCTGAGCGCGGTCGGCTGTATTTGCCACAATCGGCCCGCCGGCACTCAAGGAGTAGAACGGCCCGCATCGTCAGGGAGAGCGTCGGCCGTGAGAATTGCACTGATCGGAGCGAGCGGACACGTCGGGTCGCGGCTCGCCACGGAATTCATCGCCCGCGGACACACCGTCACGGGCATCGTGCGTCATCCTGAAAACGCTTCGCCCAGCGAACGACTCTGCATCATGCGGGGCGACGCACGCGACGCCACATCGCTGACCGCGCTCGTCGCAGGACACGATGTCGTCGTCACTGCGGCACGCTTTCTCGACAGCGATGCACGCTCGACGATCGAAGCGACGAAGACGGCCCGGGTGTCGCGCCTGATGGTCGTCGGCGGCGCCGGCAGCCTGGAAATCGCCCCGGGAAAGCGTTTGATGGACACACCCGATTTCCCAGCGGCGTACAAACCGGAAGCCGCGGCCGGCGGCGAGTTTCTCGACATGCTGCGCCGCGAGCCGGAACTCGACTGGACCTATCTGTCGCCTTCGGCCGAGTTCGTTCCCGGGCAACGCAGGCAGCGATTCCGTCTCGGTGGCGACGGACTGCTCGCGGATCTGCGCGGTCGCAGCTGGATTTCGATGGAGGATTACGCCATTGCCTTCGCGGACGAACTGGAGAAGCCGGCGCATCGGCGCCAGCGATTCACGGTCGGTTACTGACGGGCACTACCCCCGCCGCAGGTCGTGACTGCACAATCCCGGACGGAGACTCAAGGCACCAGCGGTTGGTCGCGCTGCATCTCCGCGGGGGATTCGCATGCTCGACAACCAGAAGATCCTGATCACCGGAGTCACCGGAAAAATCGCCGGGCCGATCGCCCGCGCGCTCGCCGGGCGCAATGAAGTCTGGGGCGCTGCGCGCCTCGCGAAACAGCAGGATCGCGACAACCTGCTGGCCGCCGGCATCCGTCCGCTGCCGCTCGACATGGCGAGCGGCGACTTCTCCGCCGTACCGGACGACTTCGACTACGTGTTTCATGCCGCCGTCGATCCCGGCAAGGACGACTGGCGCCGCTGCGTCACGACCAATGCGCACAACTCCGGCAAGCTCATGGTCCACTGCCGCAAGGCGAAAGGATTCGTCTTCAGCTCCAGCGGCTCGGTGTACGGCTATCAGGGACAGCGCCCGCTGACCGAAGCCGACGGGCCGGGCGTGCCGCTGCGCGCCAACTACAGCTTCTCGAAGATCGCCGGCGAAGCGGTTTGCTCGCTGGTGTCCGAACAGTTCGGCATCCCGCTCACCATCATCCGCATCTGCTCGACCTACGGTCCCGCCGGCGGCACACCCGCCGATCGACTTGAAGCGATGCTGCAAGGCAAGCCGATCAAACTGCATCCCGACAAACCCAACAACTACAACCCGATCTACGAAGACGACTACGTCGAACTCGGCATCCGCGCGCTGGAAGTCGCTGCCGTACCGCCCATCACCGTGAACTGGGCCGGCAGCGAAACCGTGAGTGTCGAGGACTACTGCGCGTACATGGGCGAACTCGTCGGCGTGAAACCGATCTTCGAATACACACCCGACGCACATACGCCGCTATGGCCGGACGTCACCTACATGCATCAGGTCCTCGGCCGGACGAAGGTGCACTGGCGCGATGGCTTCCGGCGCATGATCGAGGCGCGTCATCCAGAGTTGCTGCGGAGGAGGGCGGGGCAGGGGTAACCGCATAGAACGCAAAATCGGCAGAGCAGAAAAGAATGGCCGCAAAAAGCGCAAAAAGCGCAAAGTCGGAAAAAGAGGACCTGATTTTCTCTGTTTTTCCTTTTTGTGCCTTTTGCGCTTTTTGCGGCCATTCTCTTCTCCGGCTTTCTCTTCACGGCAGATAGCGATCCCACTCGAACGGTACGAGCGTGTAGAGCGGCGCGGCGAGCAGCGGCATGGCCTGGCCGGCGGACCAGCGTCGTTCGAGCGAAGCGCGCAGGCGCTGCGCGGTGTCGATCGGATCTTCGTCCGTGAAGCAGCAGGTCACCTGCAGGCCGCTGTTGTCGGCGAAATTGGCGACCGGCGGTTTGCCGCCGCTGTACCACCACAGCCCTGCCACGCCTTCGATGTCGACCAGCGACGCCGGCGATTGCTCACCCTGTTCGACGATCAGCACGATGCCGCGCGCCGGACGCCAGGGAATGACATCGGCGCCGGCGATGGCGCGGCGGGAGGCGAGTTTGCCGGCGAGATGGAAGTAGTTGGCGTACACCGACTGCAGACGGAACGGCCGGCGTTCGCCGCCGAGTGCGGCGCTCAGCACATTGAACTGTTCGAAGGCGGCGTCGGCGGCGAAGAAGTACGTCATCAGGTGATCGACGGCGTCGAAGCGTGCGTCGCTGACGAGACGCGCGGCGCGACAGGCGGGGGTGGAGACGACGCGCAGCGAATGGCGCAGGCCGGCGATGCGGTGCTGCTCGGGACGATGATCGAGCGAGTGCCATTCGAGATACTCCGCGTCGCGGCCGTCCGCGGCCCGCGTCGACATCGACAGGAAAATCGCGCGTACATCGGTCGAGCCGGTCGCGAGCACGGCGGGCAGAGCGTCGGACGGAATGCCGGGCAGGCGCATCGTCATACGGAATTCCTGGGCAGCGGAAAGCAGGTCTGCAGATTGTATGTCGATCGTTCGCAGCGGCATGATGCGTTCCTTACCTGCCGGGGATCGACACCATGACGCTCGACGAACTGCTCGCCCGCGAAGGCATTCGCCAGACGATGGCGAGCTACACCATGGCAGGCGACCGGTTGCGCGCCGACGATTTCGTGGCGGTCTTCACCGAGGACGCTGTCCTCGAATCGGACGGCGTTCCCGAAGCCGATGCCTTCCGGTACGAAGGTCGCGAGGCGATGCGTCAGTGGATCCTGCGCTGGCGACAGCCCCAGGCCAACCACAGCGGACCGACGGCGACATTCGTTCGTCATCATCTGTCCACCTCGCACATCGAGATCACCGGTCCGGATTCGGCGAGAGCGCGAACCTACTGGGTGGCCTACACCGATATCGGCCAGGATCATTGCGGCTACTACCTCGATACGTTTCGCAAGGTCGGCGACCGCTGGCTGATCGCGCATCGCAAGGTGCGCATGGACTGGCGCTCGCCGCAGAGTCTGTTCACGACGGCGGTGGCGCGGGCGCGATAGGAGTTTCACACGGAGTTCGGAACAAGAAGAATTTCCACGGGGGACACGGGGGACACGGGGAACACGGGGTCAAGAAGGACTCTTGATCGGAGGTATCTCTTTTCCGCCCCGTGCTCCCCGTGTCCCCCGTGGAAATTTCCTTTCTCTTCTCCGTGATCTCCGTGTGAAATCTCACCCGCCGTAGCGTCGCTGGATCGCGTGGAACCGGGTGCGAAGTTGCTCGACGCGTTCCGCCGCCGACACACTCACGCAATCCACCGGCAGCGCCCGCGCCAGCGCCGCACGCTTCACCAGCCGCGTATCGAGCACCGTGCCTGCGCTCGTCATGAGATTGCGGTACGTCAGGTTGCCGCGCACGAATCCCTGCGTGTCCAGCCAGTTGTGATAGCCGGGATCGTCGTGACTCAGGATCAGTCGCACCCTGCCATCGCTGTCGACGTGCGTGCGGCTCGGCGTATAGCTCACCGGTCGATACAGATAATCGAGGCTGTTGAAGAACACGCCGTTCAGCGAGGCCATCCAGAAGTTGTCGTGATTCTCGAATTCGACGATCAATGCTTCGTCCGCACCGAGTTCCCAGCACATGTGTGCGACCGCGCGACCGCGGCGCTGGTCGCCGGAATCCGCACTGGCATCCGGAGGGAATCTGTTCACGTTCACCGGATCGACTGCCGGGCTGTAGTGATAGGGATGATCCGGCCAGTCGTTCATCACGTCGCTGACGAATGTTCCGGCCCAGTCGATCGCACCCAGCAATGTCTGTGGCGTCGGCACCGGCCGCGGCGTCGTCATGTCGACGCGCTCGATGCTCATGCGCGCCGGCCATTCATCCCAGCGGTCGAAGCCCTGACGGATGAAAAGTTTGCGTGAGCCCGCTGTGGTCGGCAGCCAGTTCGGTCCGCGCTTCGGTCCGCCGATGTACAACTCGAAGCTGCCGTCGGGCGCCGTCGTGAGCTGTTGCCCGAACAGATTCGCTTCGGGAATGTCGCCGAACGGTTCGTGCAGACTTGGCCAGTCCGTGCCCGGTTGCTTCTCCGGACGCGGACCCTGCACCGTGAAGTTCAGAAAGCGCGCGGTGCCGCGATGGCCGGAAATCCGGTACACCGATTCGCCGTCGATCCATGCCTGCAGATAGGCAAAGTCCGCGGCATCGCCGCCGAGCTTGCGCGTCGGTGTGCAGAAGGCATGCAGGGCCGGATACTTCGTGTCCTTCGTCTCCAGCGCGAGATCGAAGGCCTGCCCGAGATTCTGGGTGAGAAAACGAAACGCATCGACGCGATGCC
>CAYWHG010000178.1:0-8712 GCA_964457865.1 uncultured Steroidobacter sp. | reverse complement strand
TGGGCGTCGCCCTGTACAACCTCACGCTCGACCTGCGCGCCGCGCGCGAGGACCGAGTGTCCGATTCGCTGCCGGGTCATCCGGCGGGGCGCTAGAGACGGCGGAGGGTTTCACACGGATCACGGAGGGCAAAGAGAAGATTCGGAATATCTCCACGGGGGACACGGGGATCACGGGGAAAGAAGTCTTTTTGATCCGAACCCCGTGCTCCCCGTGTCCCCCGTGGAGAACCTCTTCTCTCTTCTGATCTCCGTGTCCTCCGTGATCTCCGTGTGAAATCCTGAAATCCGTTTCTCCTGCCCTTTTCGCCGATTCCATTCGGCTTTCGATGTTCTACGCTGCGCGTGATCCGGGAAGGAACCGCAGTCGCAGCTTCATGGCCAAGAACATCATCATCTGCTCCGACGGTACGGGAAACACCGCCATCAAGGGACGCGGGACCAACGTCTTCAAGATCTTCGAGTCCGTCGATCTCAACTCGCATCGCTTTCATCCGGAACGTGCACCGCAGGTCGCGATCTACGACGACGGTGTCGGCACCGAGAGTTTCAAGCTCATGCGGATTCTCGGCGGAGCGGCCGGCTACGGTCTGAGTCGCAACGTCCGCCAGCTTTACAAGGAGTTGTGCCGTATCTACGATCCGGGCGACCGGATTTTTCTGTTCGGCTTCAGTCGCGGCGCATTCACGGTGCGCAGCCTGAGCGGCTTCATCGGCACCTGCGGGATCATCGACGTCAACCGGCTGAAAGGTCCCGAGGATCTCGATGCCCTGATCAAACAGGCCTATGAGGTCTATCGCACGTGCTATCGCACCTGGCTGATGAAAAAGCTCATCGGCCCGGTGGACCGCGGCGCCATCACCCGGTTTCGCGAACGGCACTGCCACGGCGGCGAGCGCATTCATTTCCTGGGCGTGTGGGACACCGTCGATGCCGTCGGCCTGCCGCTGCACGTCTCCGACCTGATCAACAAACTGATCTATCAGTTCAAGTTTCCCGATCTCGTGTTGAGCAGCTCAGTCGACCGGGCGGTGCATGCGCTCGCCATCGACGATGAGCGCCAGTCGTTCCAGCCGCTGGTCTGGGACGAGACGGCGCCGCTGCTGCCTGGCCAGTCGATCGAGCAGGTATGGTTCTCGGGTGCGCACTCGAATGTCGGCGGCGGCTATCCCAAGCAGGGCATGTCGCTGGTCGCGCTCGACTGGATGATGCAGCACGCGCAGCAGGCGGGGCTGCGACTGGTGGCGAGCGAGCGCCGGTACTACCACGAGCACGCCAACGTCGATGACAAGCTCTACGATCCGCGGGCCGGCCTCGGTACGTTCTATCGCTGGCTGCCGCGCGATATCGCTGCGATCTGCGAAGCCAGCGGCGTCACGCCGAAGCTGCACCTGAGCGTGCTGGAGCGGATTGCGCACGGCACCGACGACTATCGTCCGGGCAATCTGCCCGCCAGTTCGCAGGTGGTGTTTACCCACACGGGCGATCCGGGGAAGGACGCGGCGGCGGCCGAGCGCGCCAAGGCCGCCGAGACCGTGCTGCGGGAAGGACATCCGGAAGCGCCGTCGCTGCTGGCGACTGTCCCGGCCCGGTTGCGGGTCGGGCGTGTCTCGTATCGCGTGTTCGTGCTGACGATCGTCGCAGTGCTGCTGCTCGCCGCCTATGCGGCGCCGCAGGCGAGAACGTCGCTTGCTGCGTTCGCAACGAGCCTCGTGATGCTGCTGTTCGAACTGGTGACCAGTCCGTTCGATACGTTGCAGTCGCTGTTCTGGCGCAGTGCGGATTCCCTGCGGCTGGCCGGGGTGCTGGTTGGCGGGCTCGCGGTGGCCTGGCTGCTGTCGTCGTGGTCCACGCGCGGCATGAACCGCGCCTTCGCGCAGTTCTGGTTCACTCAGCAGCAGAAATTGCGCGAGGCGCTGAAGCGCGCACGCAGCCGCAGTGCCGAAGTGATGCAGTGGCGCGATCAGGCGGCTCGCTGAGGGAGGAGGCCGGCTGAAGCCGGGCCCCACAGGAAGAAGAAGCACTGTCTCTTCCTGTGGGTCAGGCTTCAGCCTGACATTCCGGTCGAACGCTCAAACCCCGCGCATCAACACCACGACGCCCATCACCATGAAAATGGCCGCCGCCGTGATCTGAATCGGTCGCAGCGGCAACGATTTCGCGGCCATCTGTCCCAGCAGCACGACCGGCACGTTGGCCAGCATCATGCCCAGCGTCGTGCCGATCACGACTGCGGTCAGCGAGTCGTAGCGGGCAGCGAGTGCGACCGTCGCGACCTGGGTCTTGTCGCCCATCTCCAGCAGGAAGAAGGCGACGACCGTGGCCGCGAACACGCCGAAGCGGGGCGGTGCGGCATCCTCGGTCTCATCGATCCTGTCGGGGATCAGGGTCCAGATGCCCATCGCGATGAACGACCCGCCGAGCACCCAGCGCAGCATGTCGGGGCCCATCGCCGCCGCCAGCAGGGCGCCGACCGCGCCGGCCAGCGCGTGATTCAACAGGGTCGCGACGAGGATGCCCAGGATGATCGGCAGCGGCTTGCGATACCGTGCCGCGAGCACCAGGGCGAGCAGTTGTGTCTTGTCACCGATTTCCGCGAGCGCGACGACGCCGGCGGGGACGAGGAGGGCTTCGAGCATGTTCTTCTCAGTACCGGGTCGAGCGGCGGTTGAGCCAATGACACAGCATCCCCGCTCGACCCCCAGGCTTGCTGGCGACGGGAAACTGCATCATCGGTCTCGCCCTGCCCGGACCTTGCGGTCCTGAAGCCGAGCGCGCCATGGCTGCCTGTCCAGAGTTCATGGCAGCCAAGTATGTTGACGCGCTCTCCGCGAAACCGATCTGGGCGAAGCCCAATCGGGCCGGTCGCGGCAGCTACTCCCCAACGAAGGGGGCGCAGCTTAGGCAGCCGCCCCCGGTGGGTCAATCGGGCGCAACATGAACTGCGACAAGGAAGCCGGAACCTTCGCGGGCCAGACTGTCTGATTCCGGGCCGGCGCCGTCCCCGACACGAATTCATGTAACTCGTGACCGGGATCGGTGTTCTTCACCGCAAGAGGCCGGCAGTGACCCTCCGGAATCGACGTTGAGCCCGCTGTAACCTTTTGCCGGGTACGGGCGTCAAAGGATGCGTTGGAAGGCGGCGGCCGCCAGTTGGGTCGAGAGAATCAATCGGGTCGAATGAATCAGGCGTGCAGCGATCGCAGGCGCTCGCACCACACGCCGACCGCAGGAGAGGAATCGCAGTGAAAAGTCATGCAAGGCAGCAGGCAGCGGTCGACAGCGCAGCCGAAGCCGATATTTCGGCAATCGAGCACCCGGATGTGACGCTGCGGTCGACGGTTTCACGGATCGCCCCGGTGGCGACCGACGAACCCGCGCCTGCCGCGTCCGTGGACGTCCGTTACGATGGCGACGTGCGGGATACAGGCAGGAAGTCGATGCGCATATGGATCGTCGTTGCTCTTGCGCTTGCAGCTCTCGTGGCAACGTGGGCGATCACGCGCGGTCCGGCGGCTCCCGCCGCGGATCCGGCGGCGCCGGCGAATGCCGTGCCGCTGGAACTTGCCCAGGTCGACGTTTCGCAGGTCAGGGAGCGGATGCTGGCGCGTTCCCTGCCGTTGTCCGGTTCGATGTCGCCGGTGGTGCAGGCCACCGTCAAATCCAGGGTCAGCGGCGAGGTCGAAGAGGTCACGGTCCGCGAAGGCCAGGACGTTCGCCAGGGCGATGTCATCGCCCGCATCGACACGCGCAATCTGCAGGCCCAGTACGATCGCGAACTCGCCGCCGTCGACAAGGCGCGCGCCGATCTCGATCTGGCCACGCTCAATCGCGACAAGAACCGCACGCTGCTCGAACAGAAATACATTTCCCAGAACACCTACGAGCAGACCGAGAGCGCCTATGCCGGCAATGTCGCCAGCCTCAGGCTGGCCGAGGCGCAGGCGCGCATGGTGAAGATCAGTCTCGAAGACTCGGTGATCCGCGCGCCGTTCACCGGCACGATCGCGAAACGGCTGGTGCAGCCGGGCGAAAAGGTCTCGCAGGATTCTTCCATCGTCACGCTGGTGGATCTGCGCCAGATGCTGCTCGAAGCGGCCGTGCCCGCGGCCGAGATTCCCTCGGTGAACATCGGCCAGACGACGCGCTTCCGTGTGGGCGGTTTCGGCGATCGCGAATTCACGGGCGAAGTGCAGCGCATCAACCCGACGACGGTGGAAGGCTCGCGCGCCATCACGATCTACATTGCCGTGCCGAACGCCGATCGCGCGCTGAAGGGCGGCATGTTCGCGCAGGGGCAACTGACGCTCGATGCTTCGCAGCCGGTGCTGTCGATTCCGCAGATGGCCGCGCGTGACGAGGCCGGTGCCTCGTTCGTGTACACGCTCGAAAACGGCAAGATCGTGCGCAAGTCGGTGACGCTCGGCCCGCGCGTCAAGGGTGAGGACTTCGTCGAGGTGAAAGAAGGTCTGCAGGCCGGCGAGCGCGTCATCGTCGCCGACATCGGCCAGGCCAAGCCCGGCTCGCCCGCGGTTGTGCGCGGCGACGAGACCAACGCAGAGACGGTAGCGGCGGACAAGGGCTGAGATCGTCCTCTCCTGCGTCACCGCGGCACTTAATCACTTCATCACTTTCCCGCCATGTGGATCACACGCGTCAGCATCAAGCAGCCCGTCTTCGCGACCATGGTCATGCTCGCGATCGTGGTGCTCGGCCTGTTTTCGTACCGGCTGCTGCCGGTCGAGCAGATGCCGGACGTCGCGATTCCGCAGGTCTACATCTCGGTCTCGTATCCCGGCGCCTCGCCTGAGGCGATCGAGAACGACGTCATCAAGCCGATCGAGAACGTCGTCAACTCGATCAATGGCGTGAAGAATATCTACGCCACGGCCCGCGAAGGGATGGCGTTCCTGCAGATCGATTTCCGTCTCGACGTGAACATCGCGGAGTCGACGCAGGAAGTGCGCGACAAGGTGGCGCAGGTGCGCGCCGGCATGCCGCGCGAAGTGCGCGATCCGACGATCGGCCGCGCGACCAACGACAGCTCCGTGCAGCCGATATCAAGCATCATCGTCTACTCGACGACGCGCAGCCTGCGCGAAGTCTCGACGCTGGTCGAACAGCAGGTCGTCAAGCGATTCCAGAACTCCTACGGCGTCGGCAACATCGGTGTCGGCGGCTCCGTCGAACGGCAGGTGCAGGTGTTCCTGAAGCCGGAGCAGTTGCAGAGCTACCGCGTCGGCGTCGATCAGGTCATTAGCGCGATTCAGGCCGCGAATCAGGATCTGCCTGCCGGTGCCATCTCGAATGGCCAGCAGGAACAGCTGGTGCGCGTCGAAGGCAAGATCAAGGATCCGGCGGGCTTCGAACGTATCATCGTTGCCAACCAGGGCGGTGCGCCGGTGTACCTGCACCAGGTCGCCAGCGTGGTCGATGGCGAAGCGGAAGAAACCTCCATTTCGCGCGTCGATGGCAAGCGCGCGGTCTCGCTGTACATCTACAAGGTGCAGCAGGCGAACATCGTCGAGGCGGGCGAGGGTCTGGAGGAGGCGATTGCCGACCTGCGCAGCCGCCTGCCGGAAGACATGAAGATCGAGACGCTGTGGTCGGAAGCCGAGTTCGTCAAGGGCTCGCTGGACCGCGTCAAGAGCACGATTCTCGAAGGTGGACTGCTCACCGTGTTGATCGTGTTCCTGTTCCTGCATTCCTGGCGCTCGACCATCATCACCGGGCTGACGCTGCCGATTTCAGTCATCGCGACCTTCATTGCACTCCACGCCTTCGGCTTCACGCTCAACTTCATGTCGCTGATGGCCCTGTCGCTCAGCATCGGCCTGCTGATCGACGATGCGATCGTCGTGCGCGAGAACATCGTGCGCCACGCCGACATGGGCAAGGACCATCGCACGGCGGCTTTCGAAGCAACGAGTGAAATCGGTCTGGCGGTCATGGCCACGACTTTCGCGATCCTTGCCGTGTTCATCCCCGTCGCCTTCATGGGCGGTGTGATCGGCCGCTTCTTCATGCAGTTCGGCCTGACCGTCGCGGTCGCCGTGCTGGTCTCGCTGTTCGTGAGTTTCACGCTCGATCCGATGCTGTCGGCCTACTGGCCGGATCCGAAGGAAGGTCGTTTCCGCCGCGCTCCGTGGCTGGGGCGCCTCATGGACAAGATCGAAAGCGGCATCGACGCCGCGCACTCGATCTACGATCGTCTGTTGCGTTGGGCACTGGGCGATCGTCGTTACGGCATCCCGGGCCTCGCTCAGCTGGCAAGACGCTCCCGCGACGGGACCGCGAAGCTGCCGCATTGGGCAAGCGTCAGTCCCCGCGCCCTCATGTTGCTGCTCGCCGCGTTCACGTTCTTCAGCAGCTTCATGATCCTGCCGCTGGTGGGCAGCGAATTCATGCCGGAAACCGACAACGGCATGGTGTCGATGCGCGTCAATACGCCGCTCGGCTCAAGCCTCGAGTACACGAATGCCAAGATTCGCGATGTCGAAGACGTGCTGTCGAAGATCGAGGGCGTCAAGCATGTCGTGACGCAGGTCGGCACGGACGAAGGCAAGAACTACGCACGCATCATGCTGCGCCTGACGGATCTCAAGGATGGCCCGCGACCGTCGCAGAAGGATGTCGAAAAGACCGTGCGCGAGCGCCTGTCGCACATGGCCGGTCTCGAAACCAAGATCCAGGGCAACAACCAGCCGGTCTTCATTTCGATTCTCGGTCCGGACACCGGCAAGCTCACGCAGCTCACCGAAGATCTGATGGCGAAGCTTGCGAAGATTCCCGGCATCGCCGATCTGGAAAGCAGCGAGAAGGGCTCGAATCCGACCATCGCGGTGCGTATCAACAACGAACTCGCCAGCGACATGGGGATGACGACGGCACGGATCGGCAATGCGTTGCGTCCGCTGATTGCCGGCGACCAGATCAGCACATGGCTGGGTCCTGACGGCCAGGACTACGACGTCATCGTGCAGTTGCCGAAGAACCGCCGCGAGATCAAGTCCGATCTCGGCGATCTCTATGTCAGCAGCACGCGCGTCGATGAGAACGGCACGCCGATTCTGGTGCCGCTGCGACAGGTGGCGGAGTTCGTCGAGACCGGCAGTCCGCAGCAGATCAAGCGTCTCAACCTGCAGCGTCGCATCTCGCTGTATGCGAACGCCGAAGGCCGCGCCTCGGGCGATGTCGGCAAGGACGCGGAAAAGATCGTCGCGGAGACGAAACTGCCGCAGGGCTATCGCTTCGACGTCGGCGGCGGTCAGCAGGAAATGAACGAAATGCTCGGCGCCGCCGGTGCCGCGCTCGGGTTGGCGGTGATCTTCATCTACTTCGTGCTGGCCTCGCAGTTCGGCAGCTTCCTGCAGCCGGTCGCCATCATGATGTCCCTGCCGCTGTCGCTGATCGGCGTGCTGCTCGCGCTGCTGATCACCGGCACGACGCTGAACATTTTCTCCATCATCGGCTTCATCATGCTGATGGGCCTGGTCACCAAGAACGCCATCCTGCTGGTGGACTTCACCAACCAGGCGCTGCGCGAAGGCAAGCCGCTGCGCGAAGCAATCTTCGAGGCCGGCCAGGTGCGTCTGCGTCCGATCCTCATGACCACTGCGGCGATGATCTTCGGCATGCTGCCGATGGCCATCGGCGTGGGCGAGGGCGGCGAGATCCTGGCGCCGATGGGCCGCGCCGTGATCGGCGGCGTGATCACGTCATCGCTGCTGACACTGCTGATCGTGCCGGTGCTGTATTCCTACATCTACGGCTTCACGCGGCGGGTGAGCGCGAGATTTCGCGGCGAAGCAAAGCAGCCGATGGAGGCCGTGCAGCCGGCCGTCGACCTGACTGATACGCCGGTAGTGCCGGTACGCGAATAGCGCCGGAGACGGAGTGCTTCGACATGGGCTCAGCACGAACGGAGAACTACTCCAACTCCGTTCGCCCTGAGCAACGTCGAAGGGTCCGTTCCGTGTCTGTCGGACTCAGGTTTCGAACCGATAGCTCACCTTGATGAGCAGCTGCTCTTCATTGCGCAGGTTGAAGCTGTTGCGCAGCAGGCGCCCGGAATCTTCGAAGAGCGGTTCCTGTTCGTAGCCGCCGCGGCCGTAGACCACATACAGATACGACAGCGGTGCGATCTCGTAGCGATAGCGGATCTGGAATCCGAGATTGCTCACGCTGAAGTCGTCGATCGGTTCATCGCTCGCGACGGCGTCGCCGTCGGCAGCAACGCGGTATCCCTGGCGCAACCGTGCTTCCACCCCGATGGCCTGCAGCTTCAGCCGCAGTTCCTGCCGGTTGCCGATCATCCAGTTGAAGCCGGCATTCAGATCCAGTTCGCGGCCGTCGAAACTGCCGATCAGATTGTCGTGCTGCCAGACCAGCCAGTCCGGCGTCCGACTGGCGAACACGCCCACGTAGACATTGAAGGCATCGAACTCACGCATCGCATGACGGAAAACGTTGCAGTCACAGTTGCTCGGGGTGTCGGCAAGGTATGTTCTAGGTAGACGCCGCGAAAGAGCGAAAGGTTGGATGACTTGCCAACAGGCGGCGAGTTCAGGACGGAGGAAGAAAATTTCCACGGGGGACACGGGGATCACGGGGTCGAAAGGAAGCAAGCTTCCTTCGGCCTTTTCTTGTCCCCGTGCACCCCGTGCCCCCCGTGGAGGTTCTTCTTCCTTCTGGATCCGGGATCCCACTTACG
>CAYWHG010000177.1:0-8861 GCA_964457865.1 uncultured Steroidobacter sp. | reverse complement strand
GCGGACATCAGCGTCACGGCGTGGGCGAACAGCGTTGCACCTGCAAGTCTCTTTCTCTCCGCCATCACTGTGCTCGAGATCGAGTTCGGCGTACTTCTCATGGAGCGACGCGACCCCGCACAAGGTTCAATCCTGCGTGCATGGATGGAAGGTCATGTTCTGCCAGCTTTCGCCGACCGCATTCTCGTCATCGACGCCACAGTCGCACGCCGTTGCGCTCAGCTGCATGTTCCCGATCCGAAGTCAGAGCGCGATGCTTTCATTGCTGCAACGGCGCTGGTACACGGCATGGCAGTGGTAACACGCAATGTCGCTGATTTTTCATCGACAGGCGTCGCGACCGTGAATCCCTGGGAGCACCTTACTGAAAGGCCATAGCACCCGCGACGCACGGCTGGAACTCCGGTGCCGGCCGAACACCACTCAATTCACACGGGGAAATCAGTGAAAACCTACGTTCTGGTCCACGGCGGCGGACATGGCGGCTGGTGTTACCAGCCGGTGGCGAAACTCCTGCGGGCGCGCGGGCATGAGGTCTACACGGTGACGCTGACGGGGCTTGGCGAGCGCAGCCACCTGCTGACTCCCGACATCGATCTGAATACCCACATCACCGATGTCGTGAACACGCTGGAGTTCGAGGATCTGCGCAATGTCATCCTCGTCGGTCACAGCTACGGCGGCATGGTGATCACGGGCGTGGCCGATCGCGTGCCGGAACGCATCGGCAATCTGGTCTATCTCGATGCGGCCTATCCGCAGAACGGCGAATCGCTGGTCGAACATGCGGGGCCGATGATGCTGGCCGCGCGTGCCAAGGCGCGCATCGTCGATGGCATCGAACTCGTGCTGTTTCCCGGCGACGATCCCCTGGGGTTCTACGGCGTGACCGATCCGGCACAGATCGAGTGGATGAAGCCAAAGCTCACGCCGCATCCCTGGAAGTGCTTCGAACAGAAACTCGTGCTCAGGAACGAAGCAGCGGTGCGCGCACTGCCGCAGTCGTTCATCACCTGCAGCTTCCACATGAACGACGAAGGCCGTGCCGCGCTCAAGGCACTCGGCAACGGCCGCTACTGGGAACTCGATACGGGACACGACCTGATGATTTCCGAGCCGCAGGCAACGGCGGATCTGTTGCTGCAGATTGAGGCGGGGTAGGGCTCGTCCCGGATCGGGAGTAACCGCAAGAACGCATAGAACGCAAAGTCGGAAAAGAGAGAATGGCCGCAAGAAGCGCAAAAGGTGCAAGGTCGGAAAAGAATCGCCCTTCTCTCTGGCCTTTGCGCCTTTTGCGGCTATTTTCTTCCTATGCGTTCTTTGCGGTTACTCCGCTCCGTTCTCCATTCGTCTCCAACGCCTGGCGTTCGAACACCGGCTGTCCGCCGATGAACGTGGTTCGTACGTGCGCCGAAGATAACGCCGCGCGTGCCTGCGACCAGGGACGATCCAGCAGGCAGAGGTCGGCTGCTGCGCCGACGGCAATCGCGCGGTGGCGATCGAGCGCATCCGGGATGCGCAGGAACAGGTCGAGCGCTTCTTCCGGGGTGAGTGATTCCATCGCGCCGATCGTCGCGCCCAGTTGCGTGCGGCGGTCGACGGCTGCGGCCATCGCGGCCCAGGGATCGTATGCGCCGAAGGGCGCGTCGCTGCCGCCCGCAAGCGTCACACCGGCATCGAGAAAGGCGCGCTGGCGATACAGCAGGGGCTGCGCTGCCGGCTCGACGTCGGTTCGATAGGCATCGCCGCGTTCGCGGATGAAATGCGGCTGCGTGACCACGGCGAGTTTGAGGTGCGCGATCTCGGCGATTGCATCGTCGGGTGCGACGGAGGCATGTTCGATGCGGTCGCCTGCCTGTACGCCTGCGTCCCGGAGCACGGCGAGGGCATAGACCAGTTCGACTTCGGTGGCGCAGTGGATGGCAACGTTGCGTCCGGCGTCGTGGGCGTTGCGGATGAACTGCGTCGCCGTGTCGAGTTCCGGCAGGTGCGCTTCGTGCAGGTGCAGTTTCGCGGGGCCCAGTTGCACCTTGTTGCGCGTATCCGCGCGCGTCAGGGCGAGACTGCCGGCGAGCAGCACGCGCTGCGGCAGGGATCCATTGTCGCTCTCCTGCACGAAGTGCCGGCCCATCGGCGCATCGTTGGTCGGCGACATTTCCGTGAGGCCGGTGACACCGACGCGCGCCAGCGCCGCTCCCACGAGCGCGAACGAAGGTGGCGTGCTGCCCAGCGTACGCCGCAGCCACGCATCCTCATCGAACAGGCGACCGGTGTAGTGATCATCGATGCGTTCGAGTCCGGGCGGCGCGGCGCCGTGCGACAGCAGCAGTTCCAGCCCGGCGGAATTGAAGAACCACATGCGACCGGAACGATGCTGGATGCGGATCGGCCGATGCGCGACGAAGCGATCGAGCGTCGTCGCATCGAGCATGCCGGCAACGCTCTCGTGATAGCCGATGCCGCGCAGCCAGCCGCTGCCGGGGACGCGCAGAGACGCTGCCAGAGCGTCGGTATCGTTGACGTGGGGCGGACCGCAGTGCACGGACGTGAGCGATGCGGCGAGCGCGGCGACGTGGATGTGATGATCGTGCAGGCCGGGCAGCAGCAGGCCGCCGGCGGCCTCGATCACGTTTTCCGACGGCAGGGCGGACAGATCGCCGATGGCGCTGATGACGCCCGCATCGATACGCAGATCGGCCATGCCGACGCCGAACAGTTCGGCGCGGCGGATCAGCATCGGTGCGCCTGCGCCAGATGCGATTGGGTGTGTTCGCCGAACGCCGGCAGCAGACCAATGCTGCGTCGGCGCACGAGCGGGAACGGTTGTCCGGCGGCGGCGCCCCAGCGGCGCAACTGGTCTGTAAATCCCGCGGCGTCTTTCGATTGTGCCTGCGCGAGACAGTGCGCGACGACGTGACTCATGGCGATGCCGAGTCGCGCGCCGAGTCCGCTTGACCACGCCTGCCAGGCTTCGACGGCGGCGAACAGGCCGGTGAGCGGATCGGCAATCGCATCGCCGACAAAGCCCGTGCGTCCGCTGGCAACGCGCAGCGCGGCGCTCAGGCCGGCGGCGACACCGCAGTCATCACCGAATCCCACCCAGTCTGCAGCGGTGCCCGCGGCGCCGTGTCCCGTGATCGTGATCCAGACGAGGCCGGGCGTATCGCGAACGATTGCCGCGGCATCGATGCCCAGTTGCGCGAGCGCACGCGGGCGCGCCGCTTCGATCACGATGTCGGCGCTGGCGATGAGGGCGTGGAGTGCGCGCAGGTCGGCAACGTCCGTGAAATCCAGCGCCACGCTCTGCTTGCCCTGATTCAGCAATGCATGGAACTCGCCATCGCCCTGGCGCATGGCATCGGGACGCCGCCGGCTTTCCACCTTGATGACGTCGGCGCCGGCGAGCCACAGCAGATGCGCTGCCAGCGGGCCGGCCCAGAGTGCCGAGAGATCGATGACTCGAGGCGCGCGTCCGCGTCGTGCCTGCACTCGTTCGCCGCGCACGAGTTCGACGCAGGGAGCGATGGCGGGCAGGACTTCGTGTTCCGATGCAATCGCCAGTCCCAGCAGGCGACCGCGTGTGATCAGCGTTTCGGCGTGTCGCTGCGCGATGGCAGCGGCGATGGCGTCGTCATCGCCGCTGTGGAGCGTGTCGGATTCGAACAGGGCGGGCAGCGATTGCCGATCGTCGGGACGCGCGAGATTCAGGGCAATCGTATCGTCGAGGGCGTCGAACAGCCGGCAGCCGCCGCCGGCAGAGATGCGTGCTGGAACACGTGAGCCCGCGAGCAGGGCTCGTTCGCCGAGCAGGGTCTGTCCGTCGAGTGCGGCAAGCGCCGGCGATCCCGTTGCAGCGGCGAGCCGGTCGAGCAGTCGATCGGCGCAGGCGGCGAGCGGAATCTGCAGATCGCTCATTGAATCGGGAGGCGTCCGGATAAAGAGGAATGGCCGCAAAAAAGCACAAAAGGCACGCAAAAAAGAAAGTCGAGAAGAAATCCTTCCTCTCCGGCCTTGCGACCTTTGCGCCTTTTTGCGGCCATTTTCCGGGAAGTCCTCCCTACCGGAAGATCGCGCGAACCTCGCGTCGCAGCAGCTTGCCCATTTCGTTGTAGGGCAGGGCGTTCAGCACGGCGATACGCTCCGGCACGCGCGAGGAACGCAGCCGATTCCTGATCAGCGAACGCAGTTCGTCCTCGCTCGGCGCCGACTGACCCGGGCGCGCCACGACCGCGATGCCGACCGCTTCGCCCCATTCGACCGAGGGCACGGCAACGGCTGCGGCGTCGGCGATGGACGGATGCGTCAGCAATACGTCTTCGATCTCGCCCGGCGAAATGTTTTCGCCGCCGCGCACGATCACATCGTCGGCGCGACCGGCAAGGAACAGATAGCCATCGGCATCGATCCAGCCCGCGTCGCGGGTCGGGAACCAGCCGTCGGCATCGAGCGCCTTGCGTTCCTTGTATTCGCCGGAGACCTGCTCGCCGCGCACGTAGATTTCGCCGCGCTCGCCGACCGGCAGCTTGCGGCCTTCCTCGTCGCGGACTTCGATCTCGACGGTCGGCAGCGGCTTGCCCACCGAGGCGAGACGTGCACGTATCACCGGATCAGTAGCGCGATGCGCGGCGCGATGCTCGTCGGGGCCGAGCAGTGCGATGGTCGAACTGGTCTCGGTCAGACCGTACGCATTCGTGAAGCCGACGTTGGGAAACAGCTCCAGCGCGCGTTCGATCAGTTCGGCCGGCATGCGGCCGCCGCCGTAGGCGACCGCCTGCAGCGTACCCAGATCCGACTTCGCGCCGGCATCCATGCGCGCCACAATGCGCGACAGCATGGTCGGCACGACGAAGGCATTGGTCGCACGTTCCGAGGACGCCAGCGTCAGCCAGGCATCCGGTTCGAAGGCCGGCAGCAACAGCATGCGGCGCATCGAATAGATCGAGCTCATGAGCGCGGAGATGCCGGCGATGTGATACGGCGGCACGCTCACCAGCGCGGCTTCCTCCGGTGAAGCAGCGCCGAACTCGACGGTGCCGAGGATGTATGACAGCAGGTTCGCATGACGCAGCACTGCCGCCTTCGGCGCAGCCGTCGTGCCGCTCGTGAAGAGCTGCACGGCAATGGCGCCGTCGACTTCGTCGGCGCCCGGATGCGGATCGGCCTGCTCGGCCTGCGCGACGAAATCCGCGCGCGACAGCGTGACATGGCCGGCATCGGGATTCAGGCGATTGACGCGCTCCCGGTCGCCGACGATGAAGGCCGGCGCGATGCGCGTCAGCAGTCCGGCGAGATCGGCGTCGGCGAGACGATAGTTCAGCGGTACATAGGGAATGCCGGCGATGGCGGAGCCGAACAGCGCAATCGCCGCGGCCTCGCTGTTTTCGTCGAGCAGCGCGACATGCGTGGCGCCGCTCGCCTGCATCAGCGTCGCCGCACCCTGGGCCGCGCGCAGCAGCGAACCGTACGACCAGCGGCGTCCGTCACAGACCAGACCGATGCGCTCAGGCTCCGCATCGGCAGCCATCTGCAGAATGAGAGAGATGTTCATCGCAGCGACTTAGTCGGAGGCCGGCAGCGGTTTGGCGTCCTTGAGCTTGAGCGCGACACCGCCCAGCGACAGCGAGCCCTGGCCCGCCTTCACGCACAGCAGTTCGAGCGTGCCGGCGTCGTCGACGTAGCGCTTGCCCATCTTCGTGCCTTCGGCGAAGGCGGGATTGAGCGGCTGGCGCTCGGCCGGGCGCTCCGGCACCAACGGCACGCCGCCGCAGTCGACGGTGACGTCGGCGCCCTTGATCACCATGACTTCGGTGTCGCACACCGCGCTCTTGAGTTTCGTTCCCGGTTTCATGTTGGTCGTCAGTAGTTGTGTATCAGGCGATGGCGCCTGCGGCTTTCAGTTGTTCGATGCGATCCCACTCGAGGCCCATTTCCATCAGGAAGGTCTCGGTGTGTTCGTTGGCCTGCGGCGAGCGTGTGGTCTTGACCGGTTCATGATTGAACTGCACCGGGTTGCGCACCAGCTTGAGCGGCTTGCCGCCATCCGCCGCTTCGACTTCGATGATCATGTCGTTGGCGATGGCCTGCTCGTCGCTGGCGAGATCGATGAGGCTCTGGATCGGCGCCCACTGGCCCTTCATGGTCTTCAGATGCTGGCGCCAGTACGCAAAGGGCTTGCTGCCGATCGCCTTCACGATCAGATCGCTCGCGGCCTTCGAGTTCTCGATCAGCTTGTGCACGTCGGCGAAGCGCGGATCGTCGCCCGCTTCGGGAATGCCGAAGTGTGCGAAGGCGTCGCGGATCAGTCCCGTGGGGCTGACCATGCACAGGTTGATGGTGCCGCCGTCGGACGTGCGGAAGTTGCCCATCAGCGGATTCTTCGCGGAGCCGCCGGAGGTCGGCATGGAGTTGCGTGTGATCACGCCTTTCTCCATGCCCTGCGCGACCAGCGCGCCCGAAGCCCACCACGCGGTGCTGAGCAGCGAGACATCGAGTTCGACGCTTTCGCCGGTGCGCTCGCGATGGAACAGCGCCGCGGAAATGCCGCCGGCGATGAACATGCCGCCGATGGAATCGCCGAAGGCGGGAATGCCCTGCGTGAGCGGGCCTTCGAGTTCCGCCGGCGTCATCGAATGCGCGATGCCGCTGCGCGACCAGAAAGCCGTGCCGTCGAAGCCGCCGGTATCGCGTTCCGGACCCTTGTCGCCGTACGCGCTGCCGCGCGCATAGATGATCTTCGGATTCACGGCCTTGATGTGTTCGTAGTCGAACTTGTTCTTCTGCCGTACCGAGGGCAGGTAGTTCGTCAGGAACACATCGGCGGTCTTGGCGATCTCGTACAGCAGCTCCTGGCCTTCCTTCTTGGAGACGTCGATGCCGACGCTGCGCTTGCCGCGATTGGGATGCTCCACCAGCGTGTGACGGTTGGGATCGAGCATGACGCCGCCCATGTTGAGAAAGCCACGCTGCGTGTCGCCGCGCAATGGATGTTCGACCTTGATGACGTCCGCGCCCCAGTCCGCGAGCACCGCACCGGCGGCCGGAACATAGGTGAACTGTGCGACCTCGAGGACCCGAACCCCCTTCATTACCTGCGTCATGTGCGCTCCAATTTCGTTTGCCACATCTGCCGTATTTGAGCTGGCCATCATACCTTCGCCACCGCACCGCGGCGAGTTGATAGTCAACAGCGTTGTTTGATACGGTGCGGCGCCTGCCGAAGCTTGCCGCATGGTACGGGGGTTCGCCAAGCCGCGGCGCACAAGACGATGCAGGCCAGGGCAAGGGCCCAGGAAAGTAACAGGGCAAGCCGAACCCTCCACCGGAGACGCCTCCCATGAGAATCGATTCTTCCCTCGCCGCCGTCGTCACGGGCGGTGCCTCAGGTCTTGGATTAGCCACGGTCAAGGCGCTGCGGGCAGCCGGCGTCAAGGTCGCCATCTTCGACCTCAATCCGGAAACCGGCGAGAAGGCGGCGGCGGAAACCGGGTCGGTGTTCTGCCGTTGCGATGTTCTGTCAGATGAGAGTGTCGACGAGGCCTTCGCCAAGGCGCGAGCGACGAACGGCCAGGAACGGGCGCTGGTGAGCTGCGCGGGTGGTGGCAATGCGGTCGCGACCGCGCGCCGCGACAAGAACACCGGCGAGATCAAGATCTTCCCGTCCGATCAGTTCGAATGGGTGCTCAAGCTGAACACGGTCGGCACGTTCCGCTGCATCACGCGCGCCGCCGCCGGCATGATGACGCTCGAACCGGTCAACGGCGAACGCGGCGTCCTCATCAATACGGCGTCCGCCGCGGCGACCGAGGGCCAGATGGGCCAGGCCGCGTATTCGGCGGCCAAGGCCGCGATTGTCGGCATGACGCTGACGATTGCCCGCGACCTCGCCCGCGAAGGCATTCGCGTCAACACGATCCAGCCGGGCATTTTCGCGACGCCGGCGATGTCGCGCGCGACGCCGCAGATGCTGGAAGCGCTGGGCGCGATGGTGCCGTTTCCGCCGCGTCTCGGAAATTCGGACGAGTTCGCCAGCATGGCGCTGGAGCTGATCCGCAACGGTTATGTGAATGGCGAAACGGTGCGGCTGGACGGCGCCATCCGCATGCAGCCGCGTTGATGCGCCTGCGACGTCGCTTCCAGCCAGACAAGAAGAGGAATTCTCCACGGGGGACACGGGGCGGAAGCAATTCTTCTTTGCTTCGAACCCCGTGTTCCCTGTGTTCCCCGTGGAAAATCCTCTCTGGAAATCTTCTCTTCTGAATCATCAACGAGCATGACATGACCCTGCGTGTCGGAATCATCAGCGCCAACTGGGGCGCATTCGCTCATCTGCCGGCGTGGCGTGCGCTGCCGGGCGTCGAAGTCGTCGGTATCTGCACGTCGCGTCGCGAAACGGCGGAGGCGGCAGCGAAGAAATTCAATATCGCGCGGCCGTTCTGGAATGCCGAGGAAATGGCGGCCGATCCGGGCATCGACATCGTCGACTGCGGCACGCGCCCGAGCCTGCGTTACGCGATGGTGCTGGCCGCACTGCGTCACGGCAAACACGTCTACAACGGCATTCCCTGCGCCGCGAACATCGATCAGGCGCGCGAACTGCGCGCGGCCTGGAAAGCCAGCGGCAAGGTGGCGATCGTCGATGCGTTCTCGCAATGGCTGCCGGCGCATCAGTGCGTCAGGGAAATGATCGATCAGGATTTCCTCGGTCGACCCCTCGGCGGCTCGTGCTTCTTCAATCTCTCGCTGTTCAACAGTCCGAATCCCTGGTTTCCCTACAACTGGTTCGCGCAGGCGGGGCAGGGCGTGTCGGCCATGCGCAACCTCGGCAGTCATGCGCTGCACATGCTGGTGTTCATGTTCGGCGA
>CAYWHG010000176.1:0-8936 GCA_964457865.1 uncultured Steroidobacter sp. | reverse complement strand
TGCGCGTGACTTCGAAGAACGTCGGATCCATGCGGATGACGCGCTGATAGATGTCCGCGCGCAGATCGGCGACGACACGCTCGCCCAGCCACGTGACCAGATAGAAACGCAGCGCCGCGAAAACGCCGAAGATGGCCGCCGCTGCGAGAAACGCCACGAAGTACAGGTCGATGGTCGCCGTGTCCTGCACCGCCATGCCCTTGTCGATGACGTCCTTGAAGGCGATCGGAATCACCAGCATCGCCGCCGAGGCAATCAACAGCGCGAACATCGCAAGCACGAGCGTGCCCTTGTAGCGTCGCAGGTACGGCCACAGCGCCTGCAGCGGCTTCAGTGAACGGGACTTCGGTCGGTCGGTGGGGTGGTCAGGCATTTGATGGTCTGCGGAGCAGGAATAACCGCAAAGAACGCATAGAACGCAAAAAATCGGATGAAGAGAGAATGGCCGCAAAAAGCGCAAAAGGCGCAAGGTCAGAAAAGAAAGATTCTTTTTTGCGCCCTTTGCGCTTTTTGCGGCTATTGGTTTTTCTTCGTCCGGCTTTGCGTTCTATGCGTTCTTTGCGGTTACTCCGCTCTCCTATCTGTAAACCGGAAGATCCACATCCGCGAACAGCGCCTCGACATCCGCCTGTGTCGCGGCATTGCCGGCACGATCGACGAGTCGGCGGGTGAGGTGCGGGGCGAGCAGTTGCAGGAAGTCGTACATGTAGCCGCGCAGCAGGGCGCCCTGGTGAAAGCCGGCCCAGGTCGAGTGGGACGGGAACAGGTGCGAGGCGTCGATCGACACCAGGTCCGAGTCTTCGCGTGGATCGATGGCCATGCTGGCGACGATGCCGATGCCGAAGCCGAGGCGCACGTAGGTCTTGATGACGTCGGCGTCGCGGGCGGTGAGCGCCACCTGCGGCGTCACGCCGGCGCGCGCGAAAATCTGCTGCAGCGAAGAGGGACCGCTGAAGCCGAATACGTACGTGACGATCGGATACTTGCCGAGCGTTTCGATGGTGATCTTCGACTCGTTCGCCAGCGGATGGCCGTACGGAACGACGATGCGGCGGTGCCAGCGATAGCAGGGAAGCAGCACCAGGTTGTCGAACAGTTCCTGCGATCCCGTATTGATGGCGAAATCGATCCGGTCGCGGGCGGCCATGTCGGCGATCTGCTCGGAGGTGCCCTGGTGCAGGTGCAGCTGGACGTCGGGATAACGCTCACGGAACTTGCGGATCACCGGCGGCAGCACATAGCGCGCCTGTGTATGGGTGGTGCCGATCGACAGCGAACCGCGGTCGTCGCCCTTCTGTTCGTCGGCGAGCCGCTTGATGCTCTGGACTTCCTTGAGGATGCGCTGGGCCCGTTCGATGACCCGCTTTCCCGCGGGAGTGACGCGCGTCAGGTTGCGGCCCTGGCGCAGGAAGATCGGAAATCCCAGCTCGTCCTCGAGCTGTTTGAGCTGCTTCGATACCCCGGGTTGGGATGTGTGCAGCCGCTCCGCCGCCGCGGTGATGTTGAGGTCGTTTTCAGCGATCGCTGCCAGGTAGCGTAATTGTTGTAATTTCATGGACTTGAATCTACCCGATACGCGGGCCGAAAGTCATAACGCGGCCGCATCATGACAGAACAAATGGGTCTTTCCCTGGTTATAAGCCGGTTAGATAGAGTCGTCCGCACGCTACGAAGAGCCATTCGATTTCCCGTCCGTGACCGGCCCAAGAACAAGCTCAATGACCACTGCCAGTTCGACTTCCCCGTTTGCCGGCACCGCGACCGTGAGCGCCGATCTGTCTCCGCGCCTGCAGGCGCTGGTGCAGGGCAGCCGCGAAGTGCTCGAGCGGGCGCTGCACGACTACAAGGATGTCGTCTATTCCAACAGCCTCGGCGCCGAGGCGATGGTGCTGACCGACATCATTGCGACCCTCGTTCCCGAGATCGACATCTTCACGCTCGACACCGGCCGGCTGCACGACGAAACATTGTCGCTGCTCGATCGTCTCGAGCGCCGCTATCAGCGTCGCATCGAAGTGTTCTATCCCGATGCAGCCAAGATCGAGCAGTACGTGCGCGACAACGGCATCAACGGGTTCTATCTCGGCCTGGAAGAGCGTCAGTCCTGCTGCGAGATCCGCAAAGTCGAGCCGTTCAAGCGCGCCATCGCCGGTCGCAAGGCCTGGGTGACGGGCGTGCGCCGCGAACAGTCGGCCGAGCGTGCTCACAACGACCCCATCGCGTGGGACGATCGCTACGACATGTGGAAAGTGAGCCCCATGCTCGAATGGACGGAAGAGGACGTCTGGGCCTACATCAAGGCGCGCAACCTGCCGTACAACCCGCTGCATGACAAAGGCTTCCCCAGCATCGGCTGCGCGCCCTGCACGCGTGCCGTCGAGCCCGGTGCCGATTCGCGTTCGGGCCGCTGGTGGTGGGAAAACCCGGAATCGCGCGAGTGCGGCCTGCAGCCGCGTCGCCGCGTCATTCCGATCAAGGTCGAACCGCGCCGCGCGGCGGCCCAGTAACGCGCCGGGCGCGCGTCATGGATTACTTCCCCATATTCCTGAAGCTGACTGACCAGCCGGTGCTGGTGGTCGGCGGTGGGGAAGTCGCTGCACGCAAGGTGGATCTGCTGCTGCGCGCCGGCGCCCAGGTCAGGGTCGTTTCCCCCGAACTCGTTGATTCGCTCGCGGCCCTGGCGGCTGCCGGCACGATCACGCACCTCGTCGGTGAGTTCGCGCCCGAACATCTGCCCGGTATGCGTCTGGCCATCGCCGCGACGGACAAGCCGTCGATCAATGCCTGGGTCGCACGCCAGGCCGAACAGCTCAACATCCCCGTGAATGTCGTCGACGACCGCGAGCTGTCGCGCTTCATCGTTCCCGCCATCGTCGACCGCTCGCCGGTCGTGGTTGCGGTGGCGAGCAGCGGCGACGCGCCGGTGCTGACGCGTCGCCTGCGCGAAAAACTCGAAGCGTTCCTGCCGCAGCGTCTCGGCGTCGTGGCGAAGCTTGCCGGCAAACTGCGCTCGGCCGTGAAGCAGCGGATCGAAGCGCCCGCCGCGCGACGGCGTTTCTGGGAAAACTTCTTCGACGGTCCGATTGCCGCCGACGTGCTGTCCGGTCGCAGCGACGCGCAGGCTGCCGAGTCGCGCATCGATGATTCGCTGCGGGTCAGCGAAGGTGCCGGGCAGCCCGCGGGTGAAGTGGTGCTGGTCGGGGCCGGCCCGGGCGATCCGGGACTGCTGACGCTGCGTGCGCTGCGTGCGCTGCAGAATGCCGATGTCGTGCTGTACGACCGCCTGGTATCCGAGGCGATCGTCGATCTCGCGCGTCGCGATGCCGAGCGCATCTATGTCGGCAAGGCGCCGGGAGACGTTCACGTCACGCAGGAAGGCATCAATGCGTTGCTCGTGAAGCTGGCGAAGCAGGGCAAGCGCGTCTGCCGGCTCAAGGGCGGCGATTCCTTCGTCTTCGGTCGCGGCGGCGAGGAACTCGAAGCGCTGGCACAGGCCGGCATCCGTTTCGAGATCGTTCCGGGAATCACGGCCGCGGTCGGGTGTGCCGCCTATGCGGGCATTCCGCTCACGCATCGCGACTACGCGCAGTCGCTGACGCTGGTCACCGGTCACTGCAAGGGCGAAACGGACAAGGCCGACTGGGATCTGCTCGCGCGGCCCGGACAGACCGTGGTGTTCTACATGGGCCTCGGCCATCTCGAAGGCATCGTCGCGCGTCTGCAGGAACGCGGCGTGCCGGCAGATCGGGCCGCTGCCATCATCGAGCACGGCACCCAGGCCACACAGCGCGTCATCACCGGCACACTGACTGATCTCGCCGGCAAGGTCGCAGCGGCGCAGGTCGCATCGCCGGCGCTCCTGATCGTCGGCGAAGTCACGCGCCTGCACGAGACCCTGCACTGGTTCAACACGACGGCACCGCGCACCGACGAAATCAGTGCATTCGCTTTTTCCAACGAGGGGAGGCTTTCGGCATGAGCATCCGCAACGGATTCGCCGACGCCATCGGCAACACGCCGCTGATCCGTCTCAACCGACTGAGTGAAGAGACGGGCTGCGAAATCTTCGGCAAGGCCGAATTCATGAACCCCGGCGGTTCGGTGAAGGACCGCGCCGCGCGCGCCATCATCGACGAGGCCGAGCGCAGCGGTCGCCTGAAGCCGGGCGGCACCGTCGTCGAAGGCACGGCCGGCAACACGGGCATCGGTCTCGTGCATGTCTGCAACACACGCGGTTATCGCTGCGTCATCGTGATGCCCGACAACCAGTCGAACGAGAAGTACCAGATGCTCGAAACGCTCGGCGCCGAAGTGCTGCGCGTGAAGACGGTGCCGTATTCCAATCCGAATCATTATCAGAAGGTTGCCCAGCGGCTGGCGGCCGAGATGCCCGATGCGATCTGGAGCAATCAGTTCGACAACACCGCGAACCGGGACGCGCACGAACAGACGACCGGCCCCGAGATCTGGCAGCAGACCGGCGGCCGCATCGATGCCTTCGTCGCCGCGACTGGCACGGGCGGCACGCTGGGCGGCATCTCGCGCTACCTCAAGCGCCAGACCAACGATCGCGGTCGCAAGGTGCAGGTCACGCTGGCCGACCCGCAGGGCAGCGCGCTGTATCACTGGCTGCGGCATGGTGAACTCAAGGCAACGGGCCCGGGCTCGATTACGGAAGGCATCGGCATCGGCCGCGTGACCGCGAACCTGGAAGGCTCGCCGATCGACGACGCCCTGCACGTCACCGACGTCGAATGCGTGCGCATGGTGTATCGACTGCTGCGCGAGGAAGGCCTGTTCCTCGGCAGCACCAGCGGCGTGAACGTCGCCGCGGCGGTGCAGATCGCGAAGCGCCTCGGCCCCGGCCACACCATCGTCACGATTCTCTGCGACAACGGTGCGAAGTATCAGTCGCGCCTGTTCAACCGGAAGTGGCTCGGCGAAAAGGATCTGCTCGATGCCGCCGGTTTCGGTCCGAGCGTCGGGCAGCCCGCGCTGAATACACCGGCTACCGTGACGAGCATTCCGCGGCTCGGCGACGATTACCCGCAGCGCCTGCGGGCCTGAACGGCGCGATCCCGGAAGAGGCCGCAGAAAGCCGCTTCAGGGGAGGGGGCATCGCGGCGTAGTATCGGCATACCGTCGATCGGGGGTGCCGCATGGGTTCGTACTCATCTCTCTGCCGGCCAGGCATCGCATTGGCGAGCCTCGCCGTGCTGTCTGCGTGCCAGGTTTCACGACCGGTCGATTCCACTCTGCCCGAATCCTCGCTGCGCCTGCTTGGTTCGCGGGCCATCGCACTGCCGCAGGACTGCCATGCCAGCGGCAGTGTCGTCGTCGATTTCACGGTGCTGGAGAGTGGTCAGACCGACGACATCCGGCCTGGCGATGCGCCTGAATGCGTGCAGCAGGCGCTGACGGCCTGGGTGGCATCCTTCCGTTACGCGCCCGTCGCGCAGCGCGCACCCGCCACGGTGGAGTGGTTGCTGGTGGAAGCCAGCAAGGGTTCCTGAGTCCGCCGCTGCAACCCTGCAGCGCATGACGGCGTCCAACACGCAGTCGATCTGCTGACGGAATGAATGCGTGAAAAAAAAGATTCTCCTGGGCCTGCTCGGGCTCCTGATCATTGCGGGTGCGATTTACTGGTGGACGAATCGTCCCGAGCCTGCCGACACGCGCTACAGCGGCGCGTACGTGCTCGACGACGGCCTCTTCGTCTTCGTCACGCCGCGCGAAGGCGACGTGCTGCGCTTCCGCACGATGGCCGGCGAAACCGGCGCCTTGTGGCCCGCCGGCAGGAATCGTTTCGAAGGCGGCCGCGGCTGGGCGGAACGCGAGCCGACGCACAACACGTTCGCGTTCGAAATGGATGCTCAGGGAGACCCGGTCGCATTGACGTGGGAACAGCCCGGCATCGAGTCGCGGCGCGCGGCCCGCGTGCCGCTCGCCGAAACGATTGCAACGTTTCCCAGCGGCGAGCTGACCTTGCGCGGCAAGCTGGTGATGCCGGCGACGCCCTGTCCGTGTCCGTCAGTGGTCATCGTGCACGGCTCCGAGGACTACAGCGCGGTCGACTACTACGCGGAGCCGTACATCTACGCGGCGAACGGTTTCGCCACGCTGGCGTTCGACAAGCGCGGCACCGGCGAATCCACAGGGAAGTATTCGCAGAATTTCCGCTTGCTGGCGGGCGATGTGCTCGCGGCCGTGAAATGGCTGCGCGACCAGGCGGGTATCGACGCCAATCGCGTGCATCTCGCGGGCTTCAGCCAGGGCGGCTGGATCGCACCGCTGGCGGCGGCGCGCGACGCGAACATCAAGAGCGTGCTGATCGGTTACGGTCCGATGGTGCCGGTCACGGGCGAGGATCGCTGGGGCTATGTCTATGCCCTGCAGCAGAAGGGTTTCGGCGACGATGCCATCGCGAAAGCTGACCGTATCAACGAGGTGATTTCCGACATCTTCGATCGCGGCGCGAATCGCTGGGACGAACTGGGGAAGATGCTGGATGAATCGCGCGGCGAACCCTGGTTCGAGGCCGTGAAGGGCAGCGATTCGGCGCTCGGGTTCGCGGCGGACACGAAGATGCCGCTGTGGATGGTGCGCCTGTATCTGTGGTGGAAGATCGGCCGCGAGAATCCGCCCTTCATCGATCGTCTGTACGACCCGGTGCCGACGCTCGCAGCACTCAAGTCGCCGAGCTACTGGATCTTCGGCGGCGCCGATTCGAGCATGCCGACCGACTGGACCATCGAGGCACTGGAAAAACTGCAGAAGCGCGGCCGGCCCATCGACTACTTCATCTACCCGGAGGCGGATCACGGCATCCTGCGGTTCGAGACCAAAGAGGACGGTTCGCGCAACACACTCGGCTACGAGCCCGACTACTACCGGCGGCAGATCGACTGGCTGAAACGTTCGGATCTGTAATACGCCCGTCGCAGAGATTCCGTTAGGCTGTCGCCTTTTATCGACGACAGAATCATGGCAGCCACGCCTTTTCGCGATCTTCTCGAACAACGACTGTCGCGCCGTCAGATGCTCGGCGCCGGCATCGCGCTCGCACCGCTGGCGGCGATGCCATCGCTGCTGCGTGCGGAGGCCGCAGGCCCATCGCAGCTTGGCTTTGCGCCGATCGCGGCCAGCGCCCGCGACGACATCCTGCTGTCGCCCGGCTACACCTACGACGTCGTCGCGCGCTGGGGCGAAAGCCTGTTCTCGAACGTGCCGGATCTCGATGCGGCGAAGCTGCCGCAGGGCGTGCTGTTCGAAGCGAATGCAGCGGAGCTGCAGCGCTCGCGCTTCGGCCAGAACTGCGATGCCATCCATTTCTTTCCGCTGGACGCGAAAGGTCAGCGCGGCATCCTCTGCGTCAACAACGAATACACCGACGAAGCACTGATGTATCCCGGTCATCCCGGGTTTGCCGGTGCGGTGAGCGGTACAGCACGCGAATACGTGCGCAAGTATCCGCAGACGGTGAACGTGTCGATCGCGGCCACCGGCGTTTCTGTCGTCGAAGTCGTGTGCGAGAAAGGCCGCTGGCGCATGGTGAAGGACTCGCGCTTCAACCGCCGCATCACCGCGGATTCGCCGATGGATCTGCAAGGTCCGGCGCGTGGCGCCGAGTTGATGCGTACGAGCGCCGATCCGTCCGGCGTGCGGGCGCTCGGCACGTTCGGCAACTGCGCCGGCGGCGAAACGCCGTGGGGCACGTACCTGACGGCCGAAGAGAACATCCAGGATTACTTCGGCAATCTCGAAGCGCTGCGTGCCCGCAAGGACGTGGATCGCCACATCGTCGACTCGCATCGCACCTGGCGCATGTGGAAACAGCATTCGCTGTATGGCTGGGAGAATGTGCACGCGCGTTTCGACCTGTCGCAGGAACCGTGCGAGCCGTTCCGCTTCGGCTGGATCGTCGAGATCGATCCGCGCGATCCGCAGCGCGCGCCCATCAAACGCACCGCACTTGGCCGCTTCGCGCACGAAGGCGCCAGCCCGGTCATCGCGCCGGACGGACGCATCGCCGTCTACATGGGCGACGACGACAAGTTCGAGTACGTCTACAAATTCATCTCGACCGGCCGCTTCGATGCGAAGAATCCGGCGGCGAACCGCGATCTGCTGGACGCCGGCACGCTGCATGTCGCGCGCTTCGACGCCAGCGGTCGCGGCCAGTGGCTGCCGCTCGTGTACGACGAGAAGGGTCCGCTGAATTCAGCCGCGGGTTTCCGCAACCAGGCCGAAGTGCTCATCAAGGCACGCGCCGCCGCGCATCTGCTCGGCGCGACGCCGATGGATCGCCCGGAGGATGTCGAGGCGAATCCGACCTCGGGCCGCATCTATATCGCCTGCACGCGGAACGATTCGCGCACCGGCGAATCCACGTTGCGTCCGTATTCAGGACGGGAAATCGACCTGGGCCCGAACGCCGCGAATCCGCGCGGCCGCAACGAGTACGGCCACATCATCGAGATCCGCGAAGCCGGCGACGATCACACCTCGCTGGAATTCAGCTGGGAGGTATTCCTTCTCGCAGGCGATCCGCGCAAGGGCCGCCTGATCACGAATGCGGCCGACCTGCAGCCCGGCAAACTCACGACCAACGACACCTATTTCGCTGGCTATTCGAAGGCAGAAGATTTGAGCGCCCTCGGTTCACCCGACAACATCGGTTTCGATCTTGCCGGCAATCTGTGGATCGTCACCGATGGCACACAGCCGCAGGAAACCAACGACGGCTGCTGGGCCTGCCCGACCGCCGGTCCAAATCGCGGCCGCCTGCAGCAGTTCATGAGCGGCCCGGTCGGCGCCGAAGTCTGCGGCGTGCAATTCACGCCCGACAACAAGACGCTCTTCTTCAGCATCCAGCATCCCGGCGAGAACGGCACCGTCGACGCACCGAACAGCCACTGGCCGGACGGCGGCAATTC
>CAYWHG010000175.1:0-9044 GCA_964457865.1 uncultured Steroidobacter sp. | reverse complement strand
GGATTCCCGCTTTCGCGGGAACGACAGAAGTACCGCGTCATCCCGGATACCATCCAGGGAAACTGTGCCTACAGGAGCCCAATATGCGCTACCGCAAACTCGGCCGCTCAGGACTGCTCGTCTCCGAACTGTGCCTCGGCACCAACATGTTCGGCGGCAATGATCTCAAGTTCTGGAAAGACCTCGGCGGCCTCGACCAGCAGGCAGTGAACGCCGTTGTCGCGCGCGCCATCGAAGGCGGCGTGAATTTCATCGATACCGCCGACGGCTACTCCGAAGGTCAGTCGGAACAACGACTCGGCCAGGCACTCAGGGATCTGAACGTCGACCGATCGAGCGTCGCGATCTGTTCCAAGGGCGGCATGCCGATGTCGCCGGGCCCGAATGGCGCGGGCGGCTCGCGCGCGCATCTGATCCATGCGTGCGAGAACAGCCTGAAGCGCCTCGGCACGGACTACATCGACGTATACCTGCTCCATTACCTCGATCCGGTGACGCCGCTCGAAGAAACGCTGCAGGCACTCGACGATCTGATCCGCGCCGGCAAGGTTCGCTACATCGGCTGTTCGAACTTCCATGCGTGGGAAGTGATGAAGGCGCTGGGCCTCTCGGAGCGTGAACGGCTGGCGCGATTCCAGGTCGTGGAAAGCAACTGGTCGATCGCCACCCGCGACATCGAACGCGATCTGGTGCCGCTCGCCCGCAGCGAAGGGGTCGGCATCATGGCGTGGGGTGCGCTGCTCGGCGGCGTCCTGAGCGGCAAGTATCGTCGCGACGGTTCCTCCGACCAGCCCGGCCGCAATGCCGGCCGGCTGCCGTCGAGCCTGGATGCGAACAAGGTGCATGACATCGTCGATGTCATGCGTGAGGTTGCGAGCGCGCACGACGTGACACCAGCGGAGATCGCGCTCGCGTTCCTGTTGCGCGAGCCGGCAACTGCCAGCGTGATTTTCGGTTCGACGAAGCCCGAGCAGGTGGCGGCGAATCTGCGGGCCAGCGGGCTCACGCTTTCTGGCGAAGAACTGAAGCGGCTGGATGACGTCAGCGCCTTCGTGCCCAGCTATGGCGATGCGGTGGTGGCGCGGATGCGGGTGGGGCGGCAGCAGTACCTGCTCTGACACCCGCTACTCAGTCCGCCACGAACGTCTCATCGAACAGATACCGCATCGCCGCCCACGCCCGATCGTTCGCCTTCCGGCTGTACGAAAACGATGCCGGCTGCCCGCGACCATCCGCCGCTGGCTCCGTGAAGCTGTGCACGGTGTTGCCGAGATAGAGGAACTGCCAGTCCACCTTGTCGCGACGCATCTCGGCCATGAACGCCTCGATGGCTTCCGGCTTCACCAGCGGATCTTCCGAGGCGTGACAGATCAGCACCTTTGAACGGATGCGGCCCGCGTCTTCGGGCAGGCCGGTGTTCACGCCCGAATGAAAGGTCGTAATCGCGCCGACGGCCGCACCGGTGCGTACCAGTTCGAGACACGTCGTACCGCCGAAGCAGAAACCGATCGCGCCGATGCGATTGCGGTCCACGAGCGGCTGTGCGATCAGCGCATCGAATGCCGCCTGCGCGAGCCCGCGCCATTCCGCGCGATTCGCATAGAGCGCCTGGATGGCGGGGACCACAGAGGGCAGATCCTCGTACAGCTTGCCGTCGCCGTGCGGATCGGCCGCCAGCGCCACGTAGCCCAGTTCGGCAAGACGATTCGCCTTGTCGCGCGCATGCTCGCCGAGGCCGAAGGCTTCCGGAAACACGATGACGCCGGGCCGCGGGCCCTGACGCGTTTCATCCCACGCGAGATAGCCGACGAAATTCTTCCTGCCGTCCGAATACTGCAGCGTCTGGTTTTCCATCAGACTCTTCCCGTGATCGGAATGAGCGCGCCGGTGATCGCGCTGGCGCGACCCGACAGCAGGAACACGACCAGATCGGCCACCTGCTGCGGCTTGACCCAGCGGTCGAACTCCGCAGTCGGCATGTCGGTGCGATTGACCGGCGTGTCGATGATGCTCGGCAGGATGGCGTTGACCGTCACGCCGTTGTCCTTCAATTCATCGGCCAGCGCTTCGGTGAGTTTCGCCACACCGGCTTTCGAGGCCGCGTACGCACCCATGCCGGTCGCCGCCTTGACGGCGCCGGCCGCGCCGATATTGATGACGCGCGCGTCGCCCGACTTCAGCAACGGCAGCGCCGCCCGCGTCGCGTTCAGCGCGGTACGGACGTTGACGTTGAACATGAAATCCCAGGTCGCAGGATCGCCGTCCGCGATCTTCTCCCAGCGAAAACCGCCGGCGATGTTGACGATACCGTCGAGTCCGCCGAGTTTCGCCGCGGCAGATTCGATGGCGGCTTGCGCTGCCGCAGGCGCGCCCAGATCCGCATCGCCGATCAGCACGTAACCCTGCAATGCTGCCGGCGCCTTCGCTGCCGGCGCGAAATCCACGCAGGCGACATTCGCACCCGCCGATTTCGCAGCGGCACTGACGACTGCACCCAGCGCGCCGAAGGCCCCTGTGACGACGATTCGTTTGCCTGACAGATCCACTTGCGACACTCCTTGGGACTGACACTCAGGCCGCAGCGGGCGGCTTCGGCAGCAGCGACTTCAGATCGAATTTGAGATCGCCGGCCTGCTGCGGCGTCACCGGCAGGCGCTGCGCGATCAGCTTGCGGGCCAGCATGTGATCGGCAGGGCGATTGAGCGTTTCCACACACACGAGCTTGTCGCCGCGAAACAGGAAGACGGAGCAGACGCTGGCGCCCGGTTCGCCGCGGAACACTTCTTCGCAGTCGGGCGCAGGCAGGCCCGCCATCTGCAGCTTCAGCGGTCCCTGCGTACTCCAGAACCACGGCAGCGCATCGTAAGCGGCGGGATGTCCCATGATCCGCGCAGCGACGCAGCGCGCCTGATCGGAGGCGTTCTGGATCGATTCGAGCCGCACGCGCGTGCCGGGCGAGTAGGGATTCATGTGCGCGGCGATGTCGCCGACGGCGCTGATGTGCGGATCGTTGGTCTGCAGGAACTCGTCGACGACGATGCCGTTCTCGATCGCGAGGTCGCAGGTGGCGGCGAGATCGACATTCGGAATGACGCCGATGCCGATCACCACCATATCCGCCGGCAGCACCTGGCCATCGACGGTTTCGACCGCGGTCACACCGCCCGGTCCGCCGAGCAGGTGCATGACCTGCGTCTTGAATCTGAGTTTCACGCCGAGCTTTTCGTGCTCGCGCGCAAACACGGTCGACATGGTCTTCGACAGGGCGCGCGCCATCGGCCGGTCGGCGACATCGAGCACGGTGACATCGAGGCCCTGCTTCTTCGCCGATGCCGCAAATTCCAGCCCGATGAAGCCGGCGCCGATGACGACCGCGGATTTCGCGTCGGGCAGGCGCGCCTTCAATGCCGCCGCCTCATCCAGCGTGCGCAGGAAGTGCACGTTGGGCAGATCGGCGCCCGGCACGGGCAGCGGCCGATTGCGCGCGCCCATCGCCAGCACGAGATGGTCGTAGTCGATGACCGTGTCGTCGTCGAGTGCGACCTTGCGCCGGTTGCGGTCGATCGCCACCGCACGCTTGCCGGTGATCAGATCGATGTTGTGCTGGGCGTAGTACGTGGCCGGCCGCAGCAGCAGCTGCTCGTCGGTGCACTCGCCGAGCAGATAGATCTTCGACAGCGGCGGCCGCTGGTACGGCGCATGCGGCTCGTCGCCGATGACGACGACGCGGCCATCGTAGTGCATTTCCCGCAGGGAGACGGCGACCTGGAATCCCGCCTGCCCTGCTCCGATGATCACGACCGTCGGCTGCGCCATGCCCGCTCTCTGTTCGCTGAAGGAAGTAAGGCTGCGAGTCTAGTTGGAGTAGCGGCCGCCGTTGACGCTGAGCGTGTGTCCCGTGATGTAGTCGGCATCGTCGGAGGCCAGGAACGTACACGCGGCAGCAATGTTTTCGGGGCGACCGGGGCGACGCATCGGCGAGTTCTTCGCCACGACATCGACGCCGACACCCATGCCCGCGACGCCCTCGCCGCGCAGCATCGGCGTATCGACAAAGCCGGGCGGCACGTTGTTGACGGTGATGCCGGTGGGCGCGAGTTCCTGCGCCAGCGCCTTGGTGAAGGCGATCACGCCGCCCTTGGATGCGGCATAGGCAGTCATGCGCGCCGATCCGGTCTGGGCGCTCGACGAAGAAATATTGATGATGCGGCCCCACTGCGCCGCGAGCATGTCCGGCAACACCGCCTGGGTGCAGACCAGCATGCTCTTGAGGTTGATCGACATGACGCGCTCCCAGCGCTCTTCGGTCATTTCCATGAAAGGCGTGAAATCCGTGATGCCGGCGTTGTTCACCAGCACGTTCACCTGGCCGAACTCCTGGTGGACCTGCGCCACGGCAGCATCGATCTGCGCGCGATTCGAGATATCGACGCGGCTGGCGATCGCCTTGCCGCCGGCGGCGACGATGTCCGCCGCGGCCTTCTTTGCGCCGTCTTCGTTGATGTCCCAGATCGCGACCTTCGAACCTTCGCGTGCGAAGCGTTGCGCTGTCGCAAGGCCAATGCCCGAAGCCGCGCCCGTCACGATTACCGTCTTTCCTGCCAGCGACATGTGTTTGCCTCGTTGAAGATTCGTTGCGCCGAAGGCGCGGAGTTGGGTCGACGTCGTATCAGCGCAGGCTGGCGCATCGGATCGACGCACGACAGAAACGCGGTGCAGCGATGCGACGAGGAATAGAAGCGACGAAAGCGTTGGCAAAAGCCGATGGTGCGGCGCGCCACTCATCCCGCCTTGCTCATTCCCCCTGACGGGCTCAGCCCTGGCTGCGAAGCCGGGCCTCGCAAGCTTAGGAGGCGGATTCTACAAGTCAACAGCGTTGTTCATCAACGCGCGCAGGCCGGTTATCGCCCGGAATGTCGCCCGGAGATTACGTCAGGTGCGTTTCGTCGGCTTCTTGGTGACGCGGGCATCGAGCTCGGCGTATTTCTCCGGCCGCATGGTGCCGTGCAGGCACAGCCGCAGGATCTCGCGCGTGAAGCGGTCCGCCATCTGCTGGCGTTCCTTGGCCGTGCGCGCATGGGCGCGGGCCCACACCGGCCAGATGAAGGTGCCGGCGAGAATCAGCACCGACAGCACTTCGGCGTCGATGTTCGACTGCGCGAGTTCGGTAGCCGCGAAGCGTTCGAAATTGGATTCGTACTGACGCCAGAACGGATCGTTGGCGGGGCGGCGCGAACTGAGGACTTCGAGCAGCCACACGCGTCCGAGCGCCGGGTTCTCCATGGCGAACTCGGCGAGCTGGCCGTTGACGGCCTCGACATTGATGTTCTCGACGGGCAGATCTGGCGCGGTGGAATGATCGCCGAACACGGCGCCGTAAAGCTTTTCGCTGACCCAGGTCGCGGTGGCTTCGATGAGCTGCTCGCGCGTCTGGAAATGCTGGTACGCGGTACCGCGATTGACGCCCGCACGCTGCGCTACCTGCGCGACACTCAATCCTTCCTTGCCATCCTGTGCGAGCACTTCACGCGCAGCTTCAAGAATCGCTTCGCGCGTACCTTCCGGATCGCGTTTGCGACGAGCCCGTCTTTCGCGGGCGTTCTGATTGTCTGCCATGTTGCCTGTCGATCCCACACTGACTCCCCGGCGCCGAATGTTAGTCGAATTGGCGCCACCGCTGTCATGGACTTTGGCGGCGCCGCGGCGTTGCAATTCAGCGGATCGCGCGCGGGCCCATGCTCGAACACGTTATTTCACGCTGGCCTGCAGGCACGGCGGATGGGGCAACACTGCGGCAGGCGCGGCGAGGATAACTGATCAACAGTGCTGTTGACTAGTTTTTCGACGGCGATGGCGGCGATCAGCAGGGAAATGACTCACCGGCGGGGAAGCTCAATCGTCGGGAGCGAGCGTGACACGCATGCCGTCGAGGGCCTCCGACCACTTGAGCTGGCACGACAGTCGCGACGTGTCCTTGCGGTGACTGGAGCTGTCCAGCAGCTCGTTCTCTTCTTCTTCCACCGGCGGCAGGCGATCGGCGAATTCGGGATCGACCCAGACATGACAGGTCGCGCAGGAACGGCTGCCGCCGCACAGCGCCAGCAGATCCGGCACGCCCTCGTCGCGCATCATTTCCATCACGGAGCGGCCGGGCTTGCCGCCATCGATCACCATTTCATCGCCCGTGCGCGTGGCCACAATCAGCTTCGACATCGTCGTTCTTTCTCGGGTGTCAGGGTGAACCCACGCGGCATCGCGCCGCATATGCGGGCACGAACATCGTGCAGATCTTCCTCTTCGGAAATTAGCCAGCCACCGGCCGAAGAATTCGGCGGGACTGTGCTGCCTGATTTCAAGCTAATCGACAGTACTGTTGACAGTCAACCGGCGAGCGGCAAATGAGTGCACCGCCTCACAGGCGAGGCAGGGACAGCCTGTCGCGACCATGCCTGCAGCTGCAATCGCATTGCGGCGAAAAGCGCAGGTAATCAACAGCATTGTTGACTACATCAGACCCCTCGGTTAGGGTTCCCGGCCTGTTTTGCAGCCTGTCCGGCCCCGCGCCGGCGGCACTGCTGCGTGCCCATGATCGCAGACCGAGGGACCGCAGCTTTCGGCGCGATCGATAATCACGCGCCGCCCACAGACACTCGTACAGACGCCACCTCAAGAGGACTCGCAGATGTTCAAGGCGATTTTGATCAACAAGCAGGACGGGGCCCAGTCGGTACAGCTGACTGACGTCGATGACGCGCAGCTGCCGGAAGCCCCCGTCACCGTTCGCGTCGACTTCTCGACGATCAATTACAAGGACGGGCTGGCGATCACGGGCAAGTCGCCGGTCGTGCGCAAGTTCCCGATGGTGCCGGGCATCGACTTCGCCGGCGTCGTCGAAAGTTCGACCAGCGATGCATGGAAGGCCGGTGACCGCGTGCTGCTGAACGGCTGGGGCGTCGGCGAAACGCACTGGGGTGGTTTCGCACAGAAGGCCCGCGTCAATGCCGAATGGCTGCAGCGCGTACCGGACAGCTTTACCAGCCAGCAGGCCATGGCGATCGGCACGGCCGGCTACACCGCTGCGCTGTGCGTCGAAGCACTCGTGAAGCACGGCGTCACGCCGGCCAACGGCGAAGTGCTGGTCACGGGCGCCTCGGGCGGCGTCGGCAGCGTGGCCATCGCCCTGCTCGCCAAGGCGGGTTTCACGGTCGTCGCCTCGACCGGCAAGGCCAGCGAAGCCGATTACCTGAAGGCGCTCGGCGCCAGCCAGGTCATCGATCGCAACGAACTCTCGCAGCCAGGCAAGCCGCTGCAGAAGGAACGCTGGGGTGCAGTGGTCGATTCCGTCGGCAGCCACACGCTCGCCAATGCCTGCGCGCAGACGAAGTATCGCGGCGCCGTCGCGGCCTGCGGACTCGCACAGGGCATGGACTTCCCGGCCTCGGTCGCGCCCTTCATCCTGCGCGGCGTGGCGCTGCTCGGCGTCGACAGCGTCATGGCACCGGCCGCCGTGCGCAAGCCGGCGTGGGAGCGTCTGGCACGCGACCTGGATATCGCGGCACTCGAACGCATCAGCACGGTCGTGAGCCTGAAGGACGCACTGAAATCCGCCGAGGACATCGTGTCGGGCAGGATTCGCGGGCGCGTCGTGGTGGATGTGAATCGGTGAGCCCTAGGCCCTACTAGGCCCTACTAGGCCCTAGGCCCTAGGCCCTAGCAGGAATCAGAATGAAATGGCCCTTTCCGGCAAATCGGAAAGGGCCTTTTTTTTGGGGCACTCACACGTCTCTTCTTTTTCTTTCTGACCTAGCGCCTAGGGCCTAGGGCCTAGGGCCTTACTTCATCGTCGGCATCGAGAACTCGCTCTGGCTCTCGACGAGGTCGCGCGGCCAGCGCTGCGTGACGGCCTTGAGGCGCGTGTAGAAGCGCACACCCTCGCGGCCATAGATGTGGTGATCGCCGAACAGCGAACTGCGCCAGCCGCCGAAGCTGTGGAAGGCCATCGGCACCGGCAGCGGCACATTCACGCCCACCATGCCGACTTCGATCGCACCCGTGAACGTACGCGCAGCGTTGCCGTTGCGGGTGAAGATCGCGGTGCCGTTCGCGTACGGATGGGCGTTGATGAGCTTGATCGCGGTGTCGAGATCCGGGGCGCGCACGATGCCGAGCACGGGTCCGAAGATCTCTTCCTTGTAGATACGCATGTCGGGTTGCACGCCATCGAACAGCGAGCCGCCGAGAAAGAATCCTTCGCACGCATCGTTGAAGACGCCGCGGCCGTCGACCACCAGGTTCGCGCCTTCGTTCACGCCGGAGTCGATGTAGTCGCGCACGCGGCCGCGATGCTCGCCGGTGATCAGCGGGCCCATGTCCGCGCTGAGATCGGTATAGGCGCCGATGCGCAGTCCCTTCACCTTGGGAATGAGCTTCTCGATCAGCCGGTCGGCTGTGCCCTCGCCCACCGCAACGGCGATCGAGATCGCCATGCAGCGCTCGCCGGCCGCACCGTAGGCCGCGCCCATGAGGTGATTGGCGGTGTCGTCGAGATCGGCATCGGGCATCACCACCGCATGATTCTTCGCGCCGCCGAGCGCCTGCACGCGCTTGCCGTTCATCGTGCCCGTCGTATAGATATGACGCGCGACGGGCGTGGAGCCGACGAAGCTGATCGCAGAAACGTCCTGGTGATTCAGCAGGCCGTCGACGATTTCGCGATCGCCGTGAATCACATTGAAGACGCCGTCGGGCAGCCCGGCCTCATGCAGCAGTCGCGCGAGCACCAGCGATGCCGACGGGTCGCGCTCCGAGGGCTTGAGAATGAACGTGTTGCCGCAGGCGAGTGCCAGCGGGAACATCCACATCGGCACCATCGCCGGAAAATTGAAAGGCGTGATGCCGGCGACCACACCGAGCGGCTGGCGGATGCTGAAGGCATCGACGCCCGTACCGACATTCTCGCTGTGCTCGCCCTTCATCAGCTCCGGAATGCCGCAGGCGAATTCCACGACCTCGAGACCGCGCACGACTTCGCCCTTCGCATCGGC